>JBGSLM010000074.1:0-18176 GCA_041740755.1 Parvularculaceae bacterium
GGAAACCTGTCCGGGAGGCCCAGTATTTTCAACATCAAACGCGGCCCCTTTGGGCGTTGCCTTTCGCCGGGCATCTCCTTAGGTTCCGCCGCGAATTAAGCCCGATAGGAGCGCGTCTTGGCGACCCCGGAATTCCTGCTCGATTATTTGCCGATCGTCGTCTTTCTCGGCATCGCGGTGGCGTTGGCGCTCGCCTTCACGCTCGCCCCGATGGTGATCGCGCCGAAGGACCCGGACCCGGAAAAAGTCTCGACCTATGAGTGCGGCTTTAACGCCTTCGACGACGCCCGCATGAAGTTCGACGTGCAGTTCTATATCGTCGCCATCTTGTTCATCATCGTCGATCTAGATGTGGCGTTCCTGTTTCCGTGGGCCGTAACCCTTTTCAATCCGACCCTTGGCGCCGACCGGGATTTCCAGATTTTCGCCTTCTGGTCGATGTTCGTGTTCCTTGCCGTTTTCGCGATCGGCTTCCTGTATGAATGGAAGAAGGGAGCGCTCGAATGGCGTTAGAAGATAGACTGGCGGCCGCCGGTTTCGACGGCCCGTCCTATAATCCCGATCTCAAGGACCCGTTCTTCACGGACCTCTCAAAGCAGCTCGCGGACGAGGGCTTCTTTACGACCTCATCGGCGGCGCTCATCAACTGGGCGCGCACCGGCTCGCTCATGTGGATGACCTTCGGGCTCGCCTGCTGCGCGGTCGAGATGATGCAGGCGTCAATGCCGCGCTATGACCTTGAGCGGTTCGGCTTTGCGCCGCGCGCCTCTCCGCGCCAGTCGGACGTGATGATTGTCGCCGGCACGCTCACCAATAAAATGGCGCCGGCGCTCCGCAAGGTTTACGACCAGATGCCGAACCCGCGCTATGTGATCTCGATGGGATCATGCGCAAACGGCGGCGGATATTACCACTATTCCTACGCTGTCGTGCGCGGATGCGATCGCATCGTGCCGGTCGACATCTATGTTCCAGGTTGCCCGCCGACGGCCGAAGCGCTCGTTTACGGCGTGTTGCAGCTTCAAAAGAAAATCCGCCGCGAAGGGACGATCGTCCGTTAAGGCGTCAGACAGGCTTATGAGCGAAGAACTGAAAGAACTGGGCGAGCACATCGCCGCCGCGATCAACGATGACATACGCGGATGGCGCGTCGCTCATGGCGAGCTGACGATCGACGCGCATGCCGCGCGGGTTGCGCATATCATGAAGTTCCTGAGGGACGACACGCTGTGCCGCTTCATCCAGCTGATCGACATTTGCGGCGTCGATTATCCAGAACGCGCCAAGCGCTTCGACGTCGTCTATCACCTGCTCTCGATGCACAATAACAGCCGCATCCGCGTGAAAATCGAAGCGAACGAGGAGGATCTGGTTCCTTCGGTTCGCGGAATTTTTCCGTGCGCCGACTGGTTCGAGCGCGAAGCGTTCGACATGTATGGAATTCTGTTTTCGGAACACACCGATCTTCGCCGCATTCTCACCGATTACGGTTTTGAAGGTCATCCGCTCCGCAAGGATTTTCCGCTGACCGGCCATGTCGAGGTTCGCTATGACGACCAGCAAAAACGCGTCGTCTACGAGCCGGTGAAGCTCGTGCAGGAATTCCGGAATTTCGATTACCTCTCGCCATGGGAAGGCGCGCAATATGTGCTGCCCGGCGATGAGAAAGCGAAAAGTTAGTGCGTAGTGTGTAGTGAGTAGTGCGTCGGAAGTGAGGGATAGGATGGCTGGCGCAAATACTTCGTATCGAGATCTAATCGTCTGGCAAAAGGCAATGGATTTGACTGAGAAATGTTATCATGCAACGCAAGCGTTTCCGACGGAAGAACGCTTCGGACTGACTTCGCAGATACGAAGATCGGCCGTTTCCGTCGCGTCGAACATTGCGGAAGGCTATGGCCGCGATAGCGATGGATCATTGATTCAGTTTCTCAAAGTTTCGCAGGGTTCGCTGAAAGAGCTCGAAACGCAGATCATGGTTTCGGAACGGATTGGCATGCTTGCGAAGCCGTTGTCCGAAGCTCTGCTTTCAATGGCGGACGAAATCGGAAAAATGCTTCGAGGCCTGATAAACTCGATCAATAAGAAGGGCGCGGCTTAACCTCATGCGGGTTTCCTACGCACAATGCACTACGCACAACGCACTAGGAGGCGCCAATGGCTGACGACGCGCGCATCGTGCAGGATTCGCCGTCCGACGCGTCGGCGGGCCGCAATTTCACCATCAACTTTGGACCACAGCACCCGGCGGCGCACGGCGTTTTGCGCCTTGTGCTCGAACTCGACGGCGAAGTTGTCGAGCGCGTCGATCCGCACATCGGGCTTCTCCATCGCGGCACGGAAAAGCTGATCGAATACAAGACCTATCTCCAGGCGATCCCCTATTTCGACCGGCTCGATTATGTCGCGCCGATGAACCAGGAACACGCCTTCTGTCTCGCGACGGAAAGGCTTCTTGGGCTCGAGGTTCCGCGCCGCGCGCAAAATATCCGCGTGCTCTTCTGCGAGATCGGGCGCATCTTGTCGCATATTCTGAACGTCACGACGCAGGCGATGGACGTCGGCGCGCTGACGCCGCCGCTCTGGGGCTTTGAAGAGCGCGAAAAACTGATGGTGTTTTACGAGCGCGCGAGCGGCAGCCGCATGCACGCCGCCTATTTCCGTGTCGGCGGCGTTCATCAGGATTTGCCCGACGCCCTCATCAACGACATCGACGCTTGGTGCGATCAATACCCGCAAAAGCTCGCGGACATCGAAACGCTCGTCACCGAAAGCCGCATCTTCAAACAGCGCAATGTCGATATCGGCGTCGTCAAAGCTGAAGAAGCGTTTGCCTGGGGCTTTACCGGCGTCATGGTGCGCGGCTCCGGCGTCGCATGGGATCTGCGCAAGTCTCAACCTTATGAGACTTACGCCGAATATGAATTCGATATTCCCGTCGGCAAGAACGGCGATTGCTGGGACCGGTATCTGTGCCGTGTCGAAGAGATGAAGCAGTCGGTTTCAATCATGAAACAGGCGATCGCGAAAATAAGAGCCGAAGGGCCGGGGCCCGTGATGACGACGGACGGCAAGGTCGCGCCGCCGCGCCGGGCCGAAATGAAGCAATCGATGGAAGCGCTGATCCATCACTTCAAACTCTACACTGAAGGCTTCAAGGTTCCGGAAGGCGAAGTCTACGCCGCCGTCGAGGCGCCGAAGGGCGAATTCGGCGTTTATCTCGTTTCTGACGGGTCGAACAAACCCTATCGCTGCAAGATCCGCGCGCCGGGTTATCCGCACCTTCAAGCGATGGACTGGATGTGCCGAGGGCACCTCCTCGCCGACGTTTCGGCGATCCTCGGCTCGCTCGATATCGTGTTCGGGGAGATTGATCGGTGAAATCAATGTCGCCGGAAAATATCGTCGCCGTGCAGCTCGACGCTTATAACGCACGGGACCTGGAGCGGTTTTGTTCGGTATATGCCGATGATTGCGTGCTCGCTCTCTATGGCGGCGCCAATCTCGCCGAGGGCTTACCGGCGATTCGTGAAAGGCACCGCAAGCTTTTTGCAGATTTTCCCAAAAACCGCGCGACGCTGATCAGCCGCCGGGCCATAGGGAATTTTGTGATCGACCAGGAACACGTGGAGCGCGCTCCTGACGGCGAAGTCTTCGACGTCGCGGCGATTTACACAATCCGCAACAGCCAGATTGCGCGCGTCGAATTCGTCCGGTGAAGTCATGTCGCAACAAAACGTAATTTTGAAATTGAAAGACTAGGCGATGGCCTCCCGTAAACCTGCAAAAGATCAGCCTTCGTCCTTCGCTTGGACGCCCGCCAACAAGGCGTGGTGCGACGAGCAGATGAAGAAATATCCAGCTGGCCGCCAGGCGTCCTGCGTCATTCCGTTCCTGTGGCGCGGCCAGAAGCAGGAAGGTTGGATTTCAATCCCGATGATGGAAGCGATCGCGCGCCAGCTCGATATGCCCTACATCCGGGTTTACGAAGTGGCGACTTTCTATTCGATGTTCAACCTCGCGCCCGTCGGCGAATATTTCGTGCAGGTTTGCGGCACGACGCCCTGCTTGTTGCGCGGATCGAAGGAATTGAACGCCGTTTGCGAGCGCGTCATCGGTCATGAAAATCATGTGTCTGGCGACGGCAAACTTTCGTGGCTCGAAGTCGAATGCCTCGGCGCCTGCGTCAACGCGCCGATGGTGCAGATTTCGACCAAAGACGGCGACCATTATTACGAAGACCTGACGCCGGAAATTTTCGAGGATATGCTGGCGAAACTGCGCCGCGGCGAGAAGGTCAAAATCGGCACGGCGCGCCCTGACCGTAATACCTCCGATCCCGCCGGCGCGAATACGACACTCCTTGATCCGTCTCTTTATGACGGAAGCCGCGCTGCGCCATTATCAGAACTGCCAAATGCGGCGATCCAAGGCTCGAAAAGCTAATGGCTGATACCGAGCAAACGCATATCCAGGCGCACCGTCGGCTCGAAACCGTTGAACGCTGGCCTTTCGATGATGCGCGGCGCTTTGTGTGCGGACGCTGCAAGATACTCTTTACTTGGATTCCGAAAAATGCGGGGCGATCACTCTATAAAGCACTGGCCGCAAAGCATATAGCGCATGGCGGCGCAGGCATCGTCACTCCTTACAGCCATCTGCTTGCAATCAATCCAGCCTTGCCGGAATTCTTGCATTTCGCCGTGCGGCGAAATCCGTGGGATCGGACGGTCTCGTGTTACTACAACAAGATCGTTTTGTCCGATCCTGGCAAGGACAAGCTTCGCAAGCGTTATCCCGGTTTGGAGGGAGGCATGTCGTTCCGGGCTTTTGTCGATTGGCTCGCTTCAGACCTAGGACAGGACAAACACGCGGACCAGCATTGGGCTTCGCAATACCTTTTCCTTCAAGACGGCGCTGGGGAAAGAATTGTCACCAATTTGCTGCAATTTGAAAACCTCGCCGACGAGGTCGCTGGTTTGCCGCCGAAAGTGGGCCTCAATCCAAGGAGGCTGCCGCACAAGAACGCAACGGAGCGAGCATCAGATCTAGAATGCGACGTTGCAGGTGTTCAAGACTCGAGAAGGTACCGGCGAGAATACCGGGATGACGAAATGATCGAGAAGGTCGCCTTGCGCTATGCACGCGACATTGAGCTTTTCAGTTACGAGTTCTGAAAAATGAAAAGCGTTTCAGCGGTTAAAATTTCGGATGGTCTCGCAGGGGCCATGACAATCATGTCTTGGCCTGCTCGAGCATTCCCTGCAATTCACTGCGCCGGAATACGGACTGCGACACGAGAGACTAGTCATGCTCCAAGATAAAGACCGCATTTTCACGAATCTCTACGGCCTACAGGACCCAGGTCTTGAAGCGGCGAAAAGGCGAGGGTGTTGGAACGCGACGAAAGACATTCTCGCGATGGGTCCCGACTGGATCATCCAGCAGATGAAGGATTCCGGGCTTCGCGGACGCGGCGGCGCGGGATTTCCGACCGGCCTCAAATGGTCGTTTATGCCTAAAGAAGTGAAGGACCGGCCGCATTATCTCGTCGTCAACGCCGACGAGTCGGAACCCGGCACCTGCAAGGATCGCGACATCATGCGTCACGATCCGCATTTGCTCGTTGAGGGCTGCCTCGTCGCCGCTTTCGCGATGAAGGCGAACGCCTGTTACATCTATCTGCGCGGCGAATATGTCGATGAGCGCATCGCGCTGCAAAAGGCGGTCGATGAAGCCTATGCGGCGGGTCTGATCGGCAAGAACGCCTGCGGCTCCGGCTATGATTTCGATCTCTTCGTGCATCACGGCGCCGGCGCTTATATTTGCGGCGAGGAAACAGCGCTGCTCGAAAGCCTCGAAGGCAAGAAGGGACAGCCGCGTCTCAAGCCGCCGTTTCCGGCCGGCGCGGGACTCTATGGCTGCCCGACGACCGTCAACAATGTCGAATCGATTGCAGTTGCGCCGACAATTATTCGTCGCGGCGCCAAATGGTTCACGGGGTTTGGCCGTCCGAACAATGCCGGCACCAAGGTCTTCTGCATTTCCGGCCATGTTAATCGCCCGTGCAACGTCGAAGAGGCGATGTCGATTCCTCTGCGCAAACTCATCGAGAAGCATTGCGGCGGCGTCCGGGGCGGCTGGGAAAATCTCAAAGCCGTCATTCCCGGCGGTTCATCCGTGCCGCTGTTGCCGAAACAGATTTGCGACGACGTGCTGATGGATTTCGATGCGCTTCGCGATGTGCGCTCTGGCCTTGGCACCGCAGCGGTCATCGTCATGGACAAATCGACCGACGTCGTGCGCGCAATCGCGCGCATTTCCTATTTCTACAAGCACGAGAGCTGTGGTCAGTGCACGCCCTGCCGCGAAGGCACGGGCTGGATGTGGCGCGTGCTTGAACGGATGGCGATCGGCGACGCGAAGACATCGGAAATCGACAAGCTGCTCGATGTCGCAAGTCAGGTCGAAGGCCACACTATATGCGCATTGGGCGACGCGGCGGCATGGCCGGTGCAAGGTCTTATCCGTCATTTCCGCGGCGAGATCGAAGAGCGAATCAACGCTTATCGCAGTGATCGTCCGCACGTTGCGATGGCTGCGGCGGAATAGAAAAGCGCTGCGAATCAGCGATTCGCGAGCCCTTCGGTCGAAGTTTTCCCCATATTTCGCGCCCTTTTTGCGACGCGGGATCAAGAATTGCCCATTTTTCAGGGGTTTTTTGCATTTTAGTCGCGTAAATCTATTGCGTTTTCGCGAATCTGATGAATCTACGCGCACTTCTTGTTTCACCGCATCATAAAGGAAACACACGATGCCCCCGGCCAAGAAAGCTCCTGCGAAAAAAGCCCCGGCGAAAGCCGCGCCGGCTAAAGCTGCTGCGAAGAAGACGCCTTCGGTTCTGACGCTGAAGCACCTCGCCGCCGATCTCGCCAGTTCACACGACGTGCCGAAAAAGCAGATGGAAGGCGTGCTCAACGATTTCGTCACGCTGATCGGCAAGAACCTCAAGAAGGGCGCCAAGCTCCGCATCTCGGGCCTCGGCATTCTTCAGGTCCGCCACCGCCCGGCGCGCATGGGCCGCAATCCTGCGACCGGCGAAGCGATCAAGATCAAGGCTTCGAAGAAGATCGCGTTCCGTCCCGCGAAAGACCTCAAAGAGTCGATCTAAGCGGACGGCTTTTTTCGGCGCCGCTTTTCGCGCTCTGGATTTCGTCTTCGTTTTCACGAAGATGTCCGGAAGCGCGAAAGGCGGCGCTGTCGTTTCGGCGGCCATGCTTTGCGCGCTCCCAATTGCTGAGGCTTTAATGTCCGACAGATTCTTCGTTCTAATTTACGACGCATATGACAATTACGTCGAACGCCGCACGCCGTTGCGCCCGCGACATTTCGAACTTGCGCGGGAGGCTGTCACAAGGGGCGAGCTTTTAAGCGGGGGCGCGTTCGCCGATCCGATTGACGGGTCGATGCTGATTTTCAAAGGCGCGACAGCGGACGTCGCAAACGACTTTGCAAAGGCTGACCCATATGTCGTTCACGGACTGATCCGCAGCTGGCGCGTGCGCGAATGGACGCCGGTCATCGGCGCCTTTTCGTCGGGCGGGGCCTGACGTGCCGGTGGAAATCCGCCCAGCGCTCGAAGAAGACGCCCCATCGCTAGCAACGCTCGGCGCAGAGACATTCATCGCGACGTTCGGCCGCCTATATGACGAGAAAAATCTCGATGCATTTTTGGCGAAGAACCATGCGGCGGCGGTTTACAGCCAACTATTGGCCAATCCTGAATATGGCGTCTGGCTAGCGGAAACTCCCGATGGAGAAGCGGTCGGTTACGCGGTCGCGGGGCCGTGCAGCCTGCCGGTTCCAGACTTGCCGCCCAATTCCGGCGAGCTAGCGCGGCTCTATTTAAAAAAGGGATCGCAGGGCGGCGGTCTTGGCGCGCGGCTTCTGGAAGTCGCGCTCGAATTTCTAAAGGACCGTTTTGCGCATATTTATTTGAGCGTTTATGCCGAAAACGTCGTCGCGCAGCGGCTTTATCAGCGCTACGGGTTCGTCAAGATTCACGATTATTTCTATATGGTGGGCGACCACGCCGATCCAGAATGGATCATGGAATTGCAGGAATCTTGATGTCGGCTTGCAGTACTGCTTGTGCGTCAGTCGTCATCGACGTGGGGCTTTCATCAATGACTCTAGGCGTGCTGCTGCGCAGCGCGCCTAACGCGTAGTTTCAACGGCGCCAGCCGGGCGGAATTTTTTGCGCAGATCAAGAAAACGCTTTTCAAACAGATAGAAACTAGGGGCCGCAATAGCGATGGAAAACGCCGCTCCCAAAATGAAGGTCGCCGGGGCTCCCGGCAAGCCCGATTTTTGAATCAGGACGGAGGCGGCGTAAAGCGCGAACAGGTGATAAAGATAGATGCCGTAACTGATCTTGCCGATGAAGGCGATCGGGCGAATTTCCAGAATGCGCGTTGCGGCGGCGGCGGGCGACAGAATGACAGTCGCAATGAACAGCGCGAAGGAGATGTGCAGGCCGAGACGCAAAAGGCCGGAGATGTCCGACGCCGGCCAGTTCAGCAACGCCAATATGATCGCCGCATAAACAAGCCCGGCGCACCGGAACCCGGCTATTTTGCGCAGAAACTCAAAAGAAGATCGCCGATTTAAAAGATGCGCAAGTCCGACGCCGAGCAAGATCGGCGTAAAGGTCGTCTGCAAGATTTCCGGATGATCTTGCGGCGTCCATCCGGTTAACGACTCGATGGCGCCGTCAAGCAGTCCGAAATTGATCAACTGATTGACGACGATACCGCCCATGATCGCGCCCGCGCTGATCAGCGGCGCGGCGAACGCTTCAAAAAGCGGCCAGATCAAATAGAACTGCTCCTCGGTCGCCAGCGACCAGGTCGGGCCGAGATTGGGCGCTCCCGGCTCGATCCAGTTTGAAAGATACAAAGCGTAAACCGGAAATCCGTTGATCAGCGCGCGCGTCTCGTCGGAGCCGGGCTTGAAGATCGCATAAGCGCCGAGCAGCGCGAACAACATTGCGTAATAAGCCGGAACGAGCCGCAGCGCCCGTCTGATCCAGAAATCTCCAAGCGAGATTTTTCCATTCGACGCTTTCTCGCGTATCAACAAGGTCGAGATCAAAAAGCCGCTCAGAATGAAAAACAGGTCCACCCCAAGAAAGCCGCGCCCCATCATCGGCAGCAATTTGGGGGGCGACGAGTGGTGCCAGATGACCGCGAGAATCGCGATGCAGCGTATCCCGTCCAAACCTGGAAAATGCCGGGTGGTGAGAAATCGGGCGAGTGCGTCGCTCATGAAATGCTTGGGTCTCGTTGTTGGGGAGGCTTCTTAAGGCGATCCTACCGACGCCCGCAAATTCATGTCCAGAACCGGCGGGAAGATCGAAAACTCGGCCAAACTCAACTCCCCTCGCGACTGGAATTCGCCCCTAAATGCCGCTAGACAGGCGCGAATTTCGATCGCCTTCAGCCCCTTGAGACCCGCGCCATGTCCGACACCCGCAAGATCAAAGTGAACGGCCGTGAGGTCGAAGTCGCCCCAAACCTGACGCTGCTTCAGGCATGCGAGGCGGCGGGCGAGGAAATACCGCGCTTTTGCTATCATGAACGCCTGTCGGTCGCCGGCAATTGTCGCATGTGTCTGATCGAGGTGAAGGGCGGACCGCCTAAGCCCGTTGCATCCTGCGCGCAGAATGTTCGCGACCTGAGGGGCGGGCCGAACGGCGAGCTGCCGGAAATTTTCACCAATACGCCAATGGTCAAAAAGGCGCGCGAAGGGGTGATGGAATTTCTCCTCATCAATCATCCGCTCGACTGCCCGATTTGCGATCAGGGCGGGGAATGCGACTTGCAGGACCAGGCGGTCGCCTATGGCCGCGACGGCTCGCGCTACGAAGAAAACAAGCGCGCCGTCGAAGAAAAATACATGGGCCCGCTGATCAAGACGATTATGACGCGCTGCATCCAGTGCACACGCTGTGTGCGCTTCGCGACGGAAATCGCCGGCGTCGATGATCTTGGTCTTATCAATCGCGGGGAAAACGCCGAGATCACAACTTATCTTGAGAAGGCCGTCGAGAGCGAGCTTACAGGCAATCTGATAGACGTTTGTCCAGTCGGCGCCCTGACGTCTCGACCCTATGCGTTCAACGCGCGCCCCTGGGAATTGACGAAGACCGAAACTATCGACGTCATGGATGCTGTCGGCTCAAATATCCGGGTTGATGCGCGCGGACGTGAGGTCATGCGGATACTTCCGCGACTTCATGAGGAGATCAATGAAGAATGGATCTCCGACAAAACACGGTTCATCTGGGACGGGCTGAAGCGCCAGCGTCTTGACCGCCCCTTCGTGCGTGAGAACGGCAAGCTTTGTCCGGCAAGCTGGGATGAAGCGTTTTCGGTCGTTGCTGCCAAGCTAAAGGCGACGCCTGCGGACCGCGTCGCGGCGATTGTCGGCGACCTGGTCCCGGCCGAAGCAATCAAGGCGCTGAAAGATCTGATGGCGTTGATCGGAACGCCGCATATGGATTGCCGCCAGGATGGCGCGCCGCTTGGCGGGCCGCGAGAGTCCTATTTGTTCAATTCCGGAATTGCGGGGATTGAACGCGCAGATCGCATATTGATCATCGGATCCAACCCGCGCTCTGAAGCGCCGCTTGTCAATGCGCGCATCCGCAAGTCATGGCTTGCCAATCTCGGGATCAAGATCGCCCTCATCGGCGAGAAGCGCGAGTTGACTTTCGGCTACGATCATCTCGGCGCGGGACCGGAAAGCCTATCCAAAGGCGCCGAGTTCCTGAAAGGCGCCGAGCGGCCGATGATCATTGTCGGCATGGGAGCGATAGCTCGCAGCGACGGCGCGGCGGTGCTCGCGGAAATTGCTGCTTTGGCGAAGGACGCCGGCGTCGGGCGCGATGGTTGGAACGGATTCAACGTTCTTCACACGGCGGCGGCGCGCGTCGCGGCGCTTGATCTTGGTTTCTTGCCAAAGGCCGGCGGGCGCGATTTTGCCTGTATCGTCAAAGGCGCCGGGAATAAGTCGATCGACGTCGTCTACAATCTCGGCTGCGATGAGTTCGAAGCGTCGAAGCTCGCGAACGCCTTTGTCGTCTACCAGGGGCATCATGGCGACGCTGGCGCGCGGCACGCAGATGTCATCTTCCCCGGCGCGTCCTACGTCGAACAGTCGGGCATATACGTGAATTTGGAAGGCCGCGCGCAGATCGCGATCCGGGCGCATTTTCCATTTGGCGAGGCGAGGGAGGATTGGGCGATCATCCGCGCCCTCTCTGACCGCATCGGAAAGAAGCTCGCCTATGACGACCTCTTTGCGCTGCGCCAGGCGATGATCGCCGACGCGCCGGCGCTCGGCCGCATTGATGTCGGGCCGACCGGAAGCGCCGCGCTCGATCTGACGAAAGTCGGCGTCAATGGGACGGTATCGGCCGAGCCATTCCGCTCGCCCGTGCGCGACTTCTATATGACCAACCCCATCTCCCGCGCGTCCAAGACAATGGCCGAATGTTCCGCCGCCCTGTCCGGCGCGGCTAAGATGGCGGCGGAGTGACGCCGGCGCGCGATGACGCTTCAGACAGATAACGACCGCGTCATTGCGTCCATCCGCATCAATATGGTCTTTGAAAAACTGATTGTCTCAGTGCTGGCAGTCGCCGGCGTCGCAGGGATCGCGCATCTGCTTGCGGGAGTTGTCTCGCGTGCAATCGCAGGCTTCTTTTCGCTAGAAGGGCTCGTCAACGCAGCCCTCGCAGCGGTCGGATTCTCCTTCTTCATTTTTGTCGCCGGATTCGCCGCGTCGCTTTCCGTCGGAATTCCGATGTTCCGGGCGCTTGAAAAAGCGAAGTTTCGCAAAGCGTGGCCCTATATTATCGCGGCTGCGGCTTTCAGCCTGATCGTCCTCGCCGCCGTCGGCGCCGCGCCTTCTTTCGAAGCGCCGTGGCGAATAATTTATCTCGTTCCAGGCGTTGCAGCGGCGCTGCTTTTCGGTCGCAAGATGCGGCCCTTCTGGCTCGCCGCTGATCGCTCAGATGCGGCGGCGCCGGTTATTACGCGCCACCACTAGCGGCCGGACACAACGCGGACGGCTCGCCGTCGAGCGGTTCGTTCTTGTCGGCCTCGCCGCGCGCTTCATTAAGCGCGGCGGCGGCGATCGGCTCTTTGAAGAACATGTCGAACAATCGCGTCTTGACGGGATCGCCTTCAGTGAAGGCGGCTTCATCGGCGGAAAAATCAAGTTTCAACGCTGCTTCGGACGACTTCGCCGCATAAGCTTGACCCGCGACATGCTCAAATAGCGCGGCGAGCCGGTCTAGATAGGACGTATCGCTCATGACCGCGCCGTGACCAGGAATGACGATTGCGGCGTCGAGTCCCAAAAGCTGACGGACGGCGCGCGCCCATTCGCGAGGATAGGAGCCAAAACCATACGGAACCGGTGCGACTGCTATATCGCCCGTCGCGAGTATTTTTTCCTTGGGCAGATAAAGCGCAAGATCGCCGGCGGTATTCCCAAGGCCCGCATAGAGCAGCGTCACCTTGCGACCGCCGAGATCGATGACTGTCGTCTCGTCGATCGCCCGCGTCGGCGGCGTCACTTTCATCAGGGCGAGTTGCGCCTTGTAGGTGGGGTAATCGGCAACCATCTGCGCGAAGTAGGTTTTTTCAGCATTTGAAAGGTCGGAGCCGTCAAACCATTTGCCGCTTTTTATCGCGCTCGCGACAGCCTCATAGGTGCCGTCAAGCTCCGCCTCGCCTTGTTCGACGCGCTTTTCGGGTCCGTCGGCCATTGCTGCACAGGTGAAACGGTGCGCGATGATCTCGACTTCCGGGAAAGCCTCAATGATCGGGGCAGCTCCCCGGTGGTGGTCTCCATGCCAATGGCTGATGACCAGATGTGTCACGGGCTTTTTCGTTTCAGCGCGGATTTTTGAAAGGACCTGCGCGCCCTGCGCGGCGTAACCGCCGCCGTCGAATACGAGTACGCCTTTTTTGCCGATGACGATTGTCGTATTTGCGACGACAGGATAGCGCAGAGGATCCTCCCGCCCTCCTACAAATACGCCTTTGGCGACTTCGCGCCAGGTGAGTTCAAACAGGCCCTCTCCAGCGAAAGCGGACGCCGAGATTGCAACGAGGAAGGCGAAAGCGGCGAAAAAGGAGCGCATGCGGACAATCTCCGTAGTGATTGCCCATTCGACACCGGGTCTTTGGCGCGCAAAATACCGAAGCGACGACACGAACGCCGAAAGCGGCGAGCCGTTCTCCGGCTCGCCGCCCCGGTTTTCAGGCAATCGCAAAACGGCGAAAGTTTTAGTTCTGCGGCGCTTCTTCAGAGGCCGGCGCATCCTCAGCAACCGGCTCTTCGGTGACGACTTCGTCAACGACGACGTCCTCGGCGACGGGCTCCTCAACGACGACTGTTGCGTCGTCGGCTTTGCCCGGCATGAAGCTCATCACTTTGTCCTTGGCGCCGTTCAGCAAGTTCTGGCCACCCGGCATGTAGAACCATACGCCCGCAAGAGCCGCGACGATGATGATGATGAAAACGAGAAGACGACCCATGATATACCCGCTCCGATAATGCCCGCCCCATGGCGGTCCTTAGGCTTCCGCGGGTTTTTCCCCAGCCCCCGCGCCCCGGCAGCACTCTAGCAAACCTTAACGCGGTGCGGGAAGGGTGTCGGCGCATCGCTGACGCCGCACCCGTAAATTGACCCGCTTCCTGTGGCGCCCGCGTCATATGGCGATCGGCCCATTTCGCGCTTGCGGCGAAATATTGCCGGTTTGTTCGCGCCTGCGGGGAATTAAAGGGTACGGCGCCTACCTATTTGGGGGCGATCTGCAGGCAATCTCCGATTTTAGCCCAAGCTTACTCCCTCACGGTATCTGCCGCAGGGCCCTAATCCGCCGCAGTCAATTGAAAGTTGAACGACTGCCTGAGACCTCGTTGCGCAACCGGGCGGCCCTGTGAGTCGGTTTGGGGCGTGTATTTCCATTTCGTGATGGTGTTGATTGCCGCGCGGTCGAGGCATGAATCTTCCGACGCGATGACTCGCGGATTGACGACTGCGCCGTCTGCCGTCACGTCGAACTCGACCATGACAACGCCCTGCGCGCCTCGCGCGCGGCAGTTTTCCGGATAAATCGGGGCAATTCGGATTGTCGGCGGAGTGCCGTACCAATTCTCGATAGGTCCGCCTCCGTCGATGTTGGGGCCTGGAATTTTTTCGATCGGTGTCGGGCCCGGCTTATCGGACGGCGGTGCAAAAACGATTTCAACAAGCGGCGGCGCCTGGTTTATTTCGCGCATCGGCGGTTTGCGTTCAGGTTCGGACGGCTTTTGTTCCGGAAGAATTGAAATGTCGGGCGGTTCAACCGGCGCTACGGGCGGCGAATCCTGCTTGATCATCAGGCCCATCGCCAAGAATAGCAGCGCCGTAATGATCGCAGCGCCGGGCAGTCCGAAAATCATTCTGAAAAACATCGCGTTCCTCCCATTTGCGCCAAAAGCGATATCGCTTCTGGCGGGCCGAGCCGGAACTTTTCGGGAAGGCTACGCGATACCGCATTGTGTGAAGTTCCGGCGCCCTCTGTCTTTATATTGTATCAAGACACGGCGTCATCGACAATGAAAACACTTGGCGGTTTTTTGCGCGGCGCACAAAAAAAGACGGCGCTTTAAAGCGCCGTCATTCCTGTAAGCAAGAGGTCCGGGTTCTGCCGATGGCGGACCCGGAGCGACACAAAGATCAATACCGATAGTGATCCGATTTATAGGGGCCTTTGACGTCGACGCCGATGTATTCCGCCTGTTCCTTCGTCAGCTTTGAAAGATTGGCGCCGACTTTGACGAGGTGCATCGCCGCAACCTTCTCGTCGAGGTGCTTGGGCAAAACGTAGACTTCGTTCTTGTACTGAGAACCCTTCGTCCAAAGTTCAATCTGCGCCAGCGTCTGGTTGGTGAAGGACGCCGACATGACGAAACTCGGATGGCCGGTCGCGTTGCCGAGATTGAGAAGACGGCCCTGCGACAGAAGAATCATCCGCTTGCCGTCCGGGAAGGCGATGAGATCGACCTGATCCTTGATGTTCTTCCACTTGAAATTGCGCAGCGCTTCGACCTGAATTTCATTGTCGAAATGGCCGATGTTGCCGACGATCGCCATGTCTTTCAGCTTGCGCATGTGATCGAGGGTCAAGACGTCCTTGTTGCCGGTCGCAGTGATGACGATGTCGGCTCTTGGCGCCGCCTCATCCATTGTCACGACCTCAAAGCCGTCCATCGCCGCCTGCAGCGCGCAGATCGGGTCGATTTCGGTGACGAGAACGCGCGCGCCTGCGCCCTTTAGCGACGCCGCCGAGCCCTTGCCGACATCGCCGTAACCGCAAACGACCGCGACTTTTCCCGCCATCATCACGTCGGTGCCGCGGCGAATGCCGTCGACCAGCGATTCCTTGCAGCCGTATTTGTTGTCGAATTTCGACTTCGTCACGGAGTCGTTGACGTTGATCGCCGGGAAGGGGAGCGTTCCTTTTTTCTGACGCTGATAGAGACGCAAAACGCCCGTCGTCGTCTCCTCGGTGACGCCCTTGATGTTTGCTTTAGTGCGCGAATAAAAATCAGGCTGCTTGGCGATGCGGCGCTTGATCGTGTCGAACAGCGCGCGTTCTTCGTCATTGCCGGGATTTGCGAGAAGCGAGGGATCTTTTTCCGCGTCGGCGCCGAGCAGGATCAGCAAGGTCGCGTCGCCGCCGTCGTCGAGGATCATGTTGGCGGTCTCGCCGTTCGGGAAGTCGAAAATGCGGTCGCAAAGGTCCCAGTATTCTTCAAGGCTCTCGCCCTTGAACGCGAAGACAGGCGTGCCGGCCGCCGCGATCGCCGCCGCCGCATGGTCTTGCGTCGAATAGATGTTGCAGGACGCCCAGCGCACTTTCGCGCCGAGATGCTGAAGCGTCTCGATGAGGACAGCGGTCTGGATCGTCATGTGGAGCGATCCGGCGATGCGCGCGCCTTTCAGCGGCTGCTTGGGCCCGAATTCCTCGCGCGTCGCCATCAGGCCAGGCATCTCGGTTTCGGCGATTTCGATCTCGGTCCGCCCCCAGTCGGCGAGTTTCATGTCCTTGACGAAATAATCGTGGTGGGCGGGCGCGTTCATGCGGATTTTCCTTGTCCGGTTGCGGAGGGTGCGGCGGGCTTATAGCAATGTGGGACCAGATCGCCAAGAGACATATAAAGATTTCTTTATATCAGTTTCGGCCTTAAGAATTTCGCCATGTTCCGTCCACAATTGCGGCCGAGAAAGACCGCCTTCAGGGCGCGGGGGCGCGACTGAAAGGTGATCCCATGAAACGGTCCAACATCGGGTTTTTGGCGGTTTTGGTCGGACTTTGCGGCCCATTATTAATCGGACCCGCGTCGGCTGAAGGCGAAGAGGCCGACCCCCGCCAGGGCGAACAGGTCGATAGCATCTGCTTTGGCAGGAATATCAACAACTTCGAGACGATCGACGGGGTCGACGATGCGATCCTTCTCGAGAAGAGCGTTAATCGCTGGTACAAGGCGGAGCTGGTCGGCGCCTGCAGTTATCGTCAATTGAAATGGGCGCTTTCGGTCGCGATCGACCAGCGGCCCGCCGGCGGCTGCGTCAGGCCCGGCGATCGCCTAATCTTTTCGAGTTCCGCCTTCGGCGATTTCTCCTTTCAGAATACGACGCGCTGCGTGATTACCGAAATTTATGAATGGGATCCGGACGCTACGGCTGAGGATGCCGACGCGGCTGAGGGCGACGCGCCTTCGGACTGATTGTCAGTACGGAAATTGAAATCCTTGAACGCGGCGCAAAACGGGAGCAATTTTGCGCCGACCGTCCGTGCGCAGGGGAAAGCGCCGCCGGACGGGACGCTTATGGGGCTCACAACTATGAGACGGATGCTTTTGGCAGCCGCAGCGCTGCTTGCGGCGACAGCGGCGGATGCGCGCGAACACAAGAAAAAAGTCGAAGCTGCGCCCGTAGCGCCTGTCGTCGAATATGAAAACGACGACGTGCACATGTCGGACGCGCTGGCCGAGGCCTGCATCGCTTCGCCCGCCGAAGCTGAAACCTACGATTCGCGCGACAATGTCCTGATCACGAAAATCGAGGGCGGCGGGCGCGCGTTCTTTCACTTCACGGGCGGCTGCGACACCAACACCATGATCTTCGCAGACAAAATCGCAGCGGAAGACGGTTCGCAATGCGTAAAGCCCGGCGCGGCGCTTGTCTTCACGTCAAGCTATGGCGACAGCAAGAAATGCGTCGTCGATCGCATCAATCGCTGGCTCGATGACGAGCGGATCAGCCCTGAATACGACTGACGGATTTCTCGCCCGTCAGAATTGCGCGCAGTCCCTCGCGATAGGTCGGATAGGTCAGCGACGGCGTAAGCCGCGCTTTCATCAGCTTGTTCGAGACGCGCTTGTTATCGGCGTAAAAACTCCTCGCCATTTCTGAAAGCGATGCGTCTTCGATCGGGACAAGCGGCGGCGGTTCGACGCCGAGCAGCGCGCAGGCGAATTCGATCACGTCCTGCGGCGGCGCCGGCTCATCATCCGCGATGTTGAAAAGATCGCCTACCGCCGGGTAGTCGAGGCTCGCGTGAAGCGCTGCTGCGATATCGTCGACATGCGCGCGGCTGAAAACCTGACCCGCCTTGACAATGCGTTGCGCGCGCCCCTCTCGCACGGCGTCAAGGGCGGAGCGTCCGGGCCCGTAAATTCCAGGCAGCCTGAAGATCGCGAGCGGCGCCGAGTGTTCGCGCGCAAGCGATTTCCATTGCTCTTCGGCGGCGATGCGGTTCCTGGCGCGATCGGTTGTTGCAAAGAGCGATGACGTCTCGTCGACCCATGCGCCGCCGTGATCGCCGTAAACGCCGTTGGTCGAAAGATATCCGATCCAGCCTGTCCTGCGCTTTGACAGCGCTTCGCGCGCGGCGGCGAAGGCCGGACAGCCCTCATCGTCCGGCGGCGTCGAGATGAGAATGGCGTCAGCGTCGTCGAAGGCTGCGGCCTCGACGCCGTCGTCGGTCCACATGACCGGCGTCACGCGGTCGGCGCCAAGGGCCTCCTTTTTCGCCGCACTGCGAACG
>JBGSLM010000075.1:0-13170 GCA_041740755.1 Parvularculaceae bacterium
GAACATCTGGCAGTTCATGCGCGACAACTGGCTCTCAAACCGCGTCTTCGCAAACTATGATCAAATCGTCGCGCTGTGCTGCGACGCCTGGAACAAACTCGTCGATCAACCTTGGCGCATCATGTCCATCGGAAATCGCGAATGGGCCAATGCATGATGCTCAACGCAAATTGGTATGACAGGTTAATTCGCTGCGTAATACTGCAACGGCGCGACTTCGAGCGCGCCGGCGCGCATCGCTTCGATCGCGCGCACGGTCGAACGAGCGCCGGTCGCTGTCGTGATGCACGGGATTTTCTGCGACAGCGCTGTCGTCCTGATTGAGCGCGAATCCTTGATCGACTGCGATCCCTCGGTCGTGTTGAAGACGAGTTGCACTTCGCCGTTCTTCAAGGCGTCGACAATATGCGGGCGGCCTTCCAGCACCTTGTTCACCTTTGCAACATCGAGCCCCTGCGACATGAAATAGTCTGCGGTGCCGCCAGTCGCGATGATCTTGAAGCCCATATCGAGAAGGCGACGGGCCGCACCGACCATCAACGGCTTGTCGCCGTCCCGCAGTGAAATAAAGACGCAGCCCGACATCGGTATGCGGGCGCCGACGCCAAGCAGGCTCTTTGCACGCGCCCGGTCGAAATCGCGGTCAATGCCCATCGCTTCGCCGGTCGAGCGCATTTCAGGGCCAAGCACCGTGTCAACGCCGGGGAACCGCGCGAACGGAAAGACGACTTCCTTCACGGCGGTATGATTGAGAACGCGCGTCTTGAGATTGAGGTCGGCGATCTTGACGCCCGCCATGACTTTCGCGCCGATCCCTGCGATCGGCATCGCGATCGTTTTAGCAACGAACGGCGCTGTGCGAGACGCGCGCGGGTTCACTTCAAGAATGTAGATGTCGTCGCCCTTGATGGCGTACTGGACGTTGACGAGCCCGATGACGCCGAGCGCAAGCGCAAGTTTTTTCGTCTGCGCTTCAAGCTCTTTGATGGTCGCTTCGGGCAGCGTATAGGGCGGCAGCGAACAGGCGCTGTCGCCTGAGTGAATGCCCGCTTCCTCTATGTGCTCCATGACGCCGGCTATGAAGACATCCTCGCCGTCGCAGATCGCGTCGACATCGACTTCGGACGCATTGTCGAGATAATGATCGAGGAGCAGCGGTTCATCGTCGCTGATTTCAATCTGCGCAGTCGCGAGATAGTGGCGAAGCCCGGCTTCGTCGCGCACGATCTCCATGGCGCGGCCGCCAAGAACGTAAGAGGGACGGGTGACGAGCGGGTACCCAGCTTCGGCCGCGACGGCGATCGCCGCTTCTCGGGATGTCGCCGTCGTATTCTCCGGCTGCTTGAGGCCGAGCTTTACGACCAGCTTCTGGAAGCGTTCGCGATCTTCCGCGAGATCGATCGCATCATAGGGCGTTCCGAGAATTGGGACGCCTTCACGGTCGAGCGTAGACGCGAGCTTCAGCGGCGTCTGTCCGCCATATTGCACGATGACGCCGAGCAGTTCGCCGTTCGTTTGTTCCTTGCGGACAATTTCAAGAACGTCTTCAGCGGTGAGCGGTTCAAAATAGAGACGGTCCGACGTGTCGTAATCGGTCGAAACGGTTTCCGGATTGCAGTTGACCATGATCGACTCGATGCCGAGGTCTGCAAGCGCGAACGCCGCATGACAGCAGCAATAATCGAACTCGATGCCCTGACCGATGCGGTTTGGGCCGCCGCCGAGAATGATGACTTTCCGGCGGCCGGACGGAAGCGACTCGCATGACGGCGCGTCGCCGAAGGCGGGCTCGTAACAGGAATACATGTACGGCGTCTTCGCGGCGAATTCCGCAGCGCAGGTGTCGATGCGCTTGAACACCGGGCGCACGCCGAGCGTGTGACGCAGTTTGCGCACTTCCGTTTCCGTTCCGCCGGCAAGTTGCGCAAGGCGCTTGTCGGAAAAACCCATCGCCTTGATTGCGCGCAGGCGCTCGGGATCGGCCGGCAGGCCGTTTGTTTCGATTTCTCGTTCGGCCGCGACGATGCCGTCGATCTGTTCAAGGAACCACGGATCGTAATGCGTGATAGAGCGCACCTGTTCGAGCGCGAGGCCGTGACGCAACGCCTGCGCCGCGACGCGCAGACGGTCCGGCGTCGATGCGGCAAGCGCGGCTCTGATTGCGTTGGCGTCATCGCCGCCGCCGTGGCCCGGAATTTCTATCGGATCAAGGCCGCAAAGGCCGGTTTCGAGCGAACGCAGAGCTTTTTGCAGCGATTCCTGGAACGATCGCCCGATCGCCATCGCTTCGCCGACGGATTTCATCGCAGTCGTCAGATAGGGCTCCGACCCCGGAAACTTCTCGAAGGCAAAGCGCGGAATCTTGGTGACGACATAGTCGATCGTCGGCTCGAATGACGCGGGCGTCGCGCCGGTGATGTCATTGTCGAGTTCGTCGAGCGTGTAGCCGACCGCGAGTTTCGCTGCGACGCGCGCAATCGGAAATCCTGTCGCTTTTGACGCTAACGCCGATGACCGCGAAACGCGCGGGTTCATCTCGATGACGACAAGCCTGCCGGTATCCGGATTGATTGCGAATTGAACGTTCGATCCGCCGGTTTCGACGCCAATCTCGCGCATGACCGCGATCGACGCGTTGCGCATGATCTGAAATTCCTTGTCAGTCAGCGTCAGCGCCGGCGCGACCGTGATCGAATCGCCCGTGTGGACGCCCATCGGATCGAGATTTTCAATCGAGCAGATGATGATGCAATTGTCCGCCTTGTCGCGGACGACCTCCATCTCATATTCCTTCCAGCCGAGCAGGCTCTCGTCGATCAGCACCTGTCCGACGGGAGAGGCTTCGATGCCGCTCCTGACAATCTGTTCAAATTCTTCGCGGTTATACGCGATGCCGCCGCCAGTGCCGCCAAGCGTAAAGGCGGGCCGGATGATCGCCGGCAATCCGACCTGGTCAAGCGCAGGAAGCGCGCCGATGACGCCTGCGGTGCGATCGTAGCCGACGATCTTGCCGTCTTTTTTGATCGGCGGGGAGGAGGCGATGAAGGATTTAGGCGACTCGAGCCCGATCGCATCCATCGCGACGCGGAACTTCTCGCGGTCTTCCGCTTTCTCGATAACGTCGGCTCGCGCGCCGATCATCTCGACGCCGTATTTTTCAAGGATGCCGGCGCGTTCAAGGTCGAGCGCGCAATTGAGCGCCGTCTGGCCGCCCATCGTCGGCAGGATCGCATCGGGCCGTTCCTTGGCGATGATCTTTTCGACAAAATCGACGCTGATCGGCTCGACATAGGTCGCGTCGGCGAGATCGGGGTCCGTCATGATCGTCGCCGGGTTCGAATTGACGAGAATGACTCGGTAGCCTTCCTCTTTCAGCGCCTTGACCGCCTGCACGCCTGAATAGTCGAATTCGCAGGCCTGGCCGATGACAATGGGGCCGGCGCCGATGATCAGGATCGAGGAAATATCAGTACGTTTTGGCATCACAACTCGCGCGCAGGCGCGCCGGGGGCCGCAAAAAGCGCCCGCCGCGCAAGATCAACTTTTCGATTAAAGCGGTCTCATAGGGGAAACCGGGGGGCGGGGAAAGCGCTCTTTGCAAGTTTTCGTGAACAGGCGCCAAATCACGGTCGGATGGTTTGAATTGAGCCTGCCCGGCGGTTACCGGGACAAGGCCAAAGACGGGGAAAACCGATGGAAATCATCGCTCAGGCGCAAGGACTTGTCGGACTTGCGATAATTCTGGCGCTTGCCTTTGGCCTGTCGGAAAATCGCCGCGCGCGGCCGTCCTGGCGTTGGATCGTGGGCGCGCTCCTCCTGCAAATCGGTGTCGCGCTGGTCATCACCCGGGCGCCCTTCGTCTGGGACGTAATTCGGCTCGCGAATCACGGTGTTTCGGCGATCGAGAAAGCGACCCTCGTCGGGTCGAGCTATATGTTCGGCTATACGGGCGGCGCGCCGATCCCTTTCGAGATGAAAGCGGGGGAAGGGCCGCCGCTCGTAATCGCGTTTCAGATCCTGCCGCTCGTCATCGTGTTCTCGGCGCTTGCGGCGCTGTTCTGGCATTGGGGCGTTCTCGCCGCGATTGTGCGCGGACTTTCATGGGCGCTTCAGAAAACCATGGGCGTCAGCGGCGTTGTCGGGCTTGCGGGCGGCGCCAACATTTTTCTCGGCGTCGTCGAATCGCCGCTCGTCATTCGCGCCTATTTCGAACGGATGAGCCGCGCAGAATTGTTTTCGGTGATGGTGCTCGCGATGTCGACAATATCGGGCGCAGTCCTGATCCTCTACGCGCAGACGCTGTTGAAGACAGTACCGGACGCCGTCGGCCATATGATTTCGGCGTCGCTGATATCGCTTCCTGCTGCGATCCTCATTGCAAGGTTGATGGTGCCGGGTGAAGGAAAGACCGCTGCCGAAATTGGCGAGGCTTCCCTGAAATATGAGAGCAGCATCGACGCGATCATCCGCGGAACGATGGACGGCGTGCAGCTTTTCCTCGCTGTCATCGGCGTCATTATCGTCATGTTCGCGCTGGTCGCGCTCGCCGACCAGATATTGAGCGCAATCCCGCCGATTGGTGGCGAGCCGGTGACCCTTCGCCGCGCTTTCGGGTGGGTTTTCTCGCCCCTGATGTGGTCTCTCGGCGTTCCCTGGGATCAGGCAGGGCCGGCGGGCGCGCTGATGGGAACGAAGTCGATCCTCAACGAATATGTCGCCTATCTTCAGCTTTCGTCGATGCCAGCGGATATTTTCGATCCGCGCGCGAAGCTGATTGTCGTCTACGCGCTGTGCGGTTTCGCCAATCTCGCGAGCATCGGCCTGCTGGTTTCGACGATTTCAACGCTTGCGCCCAGTCGCCGCGTTGAAGTCGCCGCACTTGGGATCAAATCATGGGTTGCGGGAAATCTCGCTTCGATGATGACGGGCGCCGTCATCGGCCTCGTGACCGTGGTTTGAGGCGAGAATGTTCGACTCCCGCATCCGTCCGCTGATAGATCCGCCGCTCAACAAGATGGGTGCGGCGATCGCACGCGCAGGAATTACGGCGAACCAGCTTACAATCGCCAGCGGCGCCATCGGCGTGCTGTCAGGCGTCGCGATCGCATTTGGGCACTACGGATGGGGGCTCGCGCTTATTTTGATGAGCCGCCTTCTCGACGGGCTCGATGGCGCGGTCGCACGCGCTACGCGGACGACGGACTTCGGCGGCTTTGTCGACATTGTAGCGGACTTCTTCTTTTACGTTTCCGTGCCGGTCGGATTTGGATTTGCCGACAGTTCGAATGCGCCATACGCGCTTTTGCTCGTTGCGAGTTTTGCGCTGACCGGCGTCAGTTTTCTCGCCTATGCGACCATCGCTGCAAAGCGCGGGGTTGAGACGGCCGCGCATGGCAAAAAGAGCTTTTTCTACTCGACGGGGATCGCCGAAGGGACAGAGACGATCGCCGTTTTCATCCTGATGTGCCTTGCGCCGCAATGGTTTCCGCAGATCGCAGGCGTCTACGCAGTGCTTTGTGTCATGACCGTCATTCAGCGCGGCGCTGCGGCTGCGGCGGCGTTCCGGGACTGAACCGCCGCCTGCTCCGCCGAAAGTGCGGCGAACGGCGCTAAACCGTCGCGCAATAATATCGCCGCGCCGACTGCGGCGATCCCGCCGATAAGCGACACGGACGCGCCGACCATCGCGTCGTTGCGGAAAACATAGTCGGTCGTCATCGCGATAATCGTGCCGCCGACAGCAAGGCCGAATATGCTGTTCGAAAAAAGGAAGAGGGCGGAGATTTGCGCACGCATGTTCGGCGGCGATGCGACCTGCATCGCGGCGGCGGATGTCGCGAGCGGGAACGACGCAAAAAAGAAAGCGACAGCGATCAAAGGCGCCGCAACATTTACGGTAGGAGACAGGAAAAAGAGGATGATTGGCGCGATGAGGCCAACGGCGCCGATCAGTCCCGCACGCATCGGGGCGTCGGCCTTTCCGCGCTTTTCGAAATAGTCGGTCAGCCATCCGCTCGCGAGGACGCCGCCGACATTGGCTGCAAGGAGCATGATGCCGAGCAGCATTCCAGTTTGCGCGGTCGTGAGGCCATGAACCCGAATGAGATAGGCCGGCGTCCATGACATCAATCCGAACAGCGCCAGTGCGCATAGCGTAAAGCCGCCATAATGTGCGACGAAGAATTTGTGATTTGTGCGGATGAATGTGAAGACGGCGCCGATGCTCGCGCTGTCTGACTCGCTCACGCTTCTGGCAGGATCGCGAACGGTCAGCGCGAAGATGATCGCCAGGAGGATGCCGGGAAGACCGACGGCGAAGAATACGACTTGCCAGCTTCGCACTTCGCCGACGAGCGGCAAAACGGTCGATTCAACATCGCCGACGAGACCTACAACCGCGCCCCCGATGAGATAGGCGAGGCCGCCCCCGATAAACGAGCCGATCGAGTAGACGGCGAGCGCGCGTCCAAGCGACTTCTTCGGGAAAAGGTCCGCGATCATCGAATAGGCGGCTGGCGACAGCGCCGCTTCGCCGACGCCGACGCCCATGCGCGCAATGAAAATGTGCACGAAGTTTTTTCCAAGGCCGGTCGCCGCAGTCGCAAGACTCCACAGAAAAATGCCGACGCTGATGATCAAAGGCCTTGAGCGGCTGTCTGCGAGTCGCGCAATCGGGAGGCCCATCGTCGCATAGAACAGCGAGAATGCGAGACCGTGCAGCAGGCTGAACTGAGTGTCGCTGATCTCCAGATCCTTCCGGATCGGCTGGATCATCAGCGCAAGAATTTGCCGGTCGATGAACGAAAAGATATAGGCGATCATACAGAGCAGGACGACATACCACGCGTATGTCCGGTTGGCGGGCGGCGTGTTGGCGGTCATGGTTCGTCCCTGTCCGGATAGAATTGGCGGATCATTGTTTCATTGGCGTTTCGTGCCAATGTCAACAAGCGTGCAGCGATCTAATCTGGGCGGAAGCTGTAAGGGCGGCGCTACGTCCTCTTTTCTTTCGGCTGTCGATTGGTTAGGCCGAGGCGACAATAGCGGCATGTGCTAGGGCGAGGCGGAAATGGCGTATCTGGACCGGGCTGGACTGAAGGTCGATCAGCCGCTGGTTGATTTTATCGAGGGCGGGCTTCTCGACGGGTCGGGCCTTGCGAACGACGCTTTCTGGAGCGGCCTTGCGGCGATCTTTGCTGAATTCGCCCCGCCAAATCGCGCGCTGCTTCAACAGCGCGATGCATTGCAGTCGAATATCGACGCCTGGCACGATGCGCGCCGGGGCGGGAATATCGATCCGGCTGAGTATATCCGCTTCCTGAAAGAGATCGGCTATCTCGTCGAAGAGCCCGCGCCGTTTTCGATCGGCACGCAGAATGTCGATCCGGAAATTGCGACCATGGCGGGACCGCAGCTGGTCGTGCCCTCGCGCAATGCGCGGTTTGCGCTCAACGCCGCCAACGCGCGCTGGGGCAGCCTCTATGACGCGCTTTACGGAACAGACGCGCTTGCGGGCGCTGCAAAGCCGGGCGGATATGACAAGGCGCGCGGCGGGCAGGTCGTTGCGGCGGCGCAGAAATTTCTCGATGAAGTATTCCCGCTCGCGAGTGGCAGACATGCCGACGTCGGCGCCTATTCGGTTCAGGGCGGCGCGCTTGTTCCCGCGCTGAAGGCTGCGGCGCAGTTCGCCGGTTATCGCGGCGCAGCTTCAGCGCCGTCCGCGATTTTGCTGAAAAATAACGGGCTGCATGTCGAGATCGCAATCGATCGCAATCATCCGATAGGCGGCGACAGCCGCGCCGGCGTCTTTGACGTCATCCTTGAATCGGCGCTGACGACGATCATTGATCTTGAAGATTCAATCGCCGCTGTCGATGCGCAGGACAAGGTCGAGGCGTATGCCAACTGGCTCGGCCTGATGACCGGCGCCTTGGAGGCGAGTTTTCCAAAGGGCGGG
Organism: Parvularculaceae bacterium; assembly: GCA_041740755.1. Taxonomy (GTDB): domain Bacteria; phylum Pseudomonadota; class Alphaproteobacteria; order Caulobacterales; family Parvularculaceae; genus Amphiplicatus. Next base: position 7,958 of record JBGSLM010000075.1, read on the forward strand.
GGTCTCGTTCGGCGCGCGCTCGATTGCGATCGCGACTATGTCTCGCCGGACGGCAAGCCCTTTTCGCTGATGGGCCGAAGCGTGCTTCTCGTGCGCAATGTCGGGCACCTGATGACGACGCCGGCAGTTAGGCTCGCCGATGGGTCGCAAGCGTTTGAAGGCATCCTCGACGCCGTCGTCACGAGCCTTATCGCCGGCGTCGATCTTCGCCGCGCTGGAAAGTTCGCGAACAGCCGCACAGGCTCTGTCTATATCGTCAAGCCGAAAATGCACGGGCCTGAAGAAGCGGCATTCACCAACCGGCTTTTCGGCGCCGTCGAAAAAATGCTCGGCTATGAGCCCTATACGTTAAAGGTCGGCGTCATGGACGAAGAGCGCCGCACGTCAGCCAATCTCGCCGCATGCATCAAGGTGGTCGAGAATCGCATCGTTTTCATCAACACAGGATTTCTCGATCGCACAGGCGATGAAATTCACACGTCGATGCGCGCTGGCGCCTTCGTCAGGAAAGGCGACATCAAGAATTCGGTCTGGATCAAGGCATATGAAGACCGCAATGTTCAGATTGGACTGGCGTGCGGCCTCTCCGGGCGCGCGCAGATCGGCAAGGGCATGTGGGCGGCGCCCGATCGCATGGCCGACATGATGGCGCAGAAAATCGGCCATCCGATGAGCGGCGCGAATACGGCATGGGTGCCGAGCCCGACGGCTGCGACGCTTCACGCTATTCACTATCACCGGGTCAATGTCTTTGACCGGCAGTCGGCGCTTAAGGCGGTATCACCGCCGGGTCTTGAAAAGCTGTTGACCATTCCGCTTCTCGCGGGGGCGAATTTCAGCGCCGATGATATTGAGAATGAACTCGAAAACAACATACAGGGCATCCTTGGATATGTCGTCCGCTGGATCGATCAGGGCGTTGGATGCTCCAAAGTGCCGGACATCAACGATATCGGCCTGATGGAAGACCGCGCCACCTTGCGCATATCTTCCCAGCATGTCGCGAACTGGCTGCGCCACCAAATCTGCACGCGCGAACAGGTCGATCGCGTGTTCCTGAAAATGGCCGCGAAAGTCGACGCGCAGAACGCGGGAGACGGCGCCTATCAGCCGATGTCGGATAATCCTGACATCAACATCGCGTTTCAGGCGGCAAAGGCGCTTGTCTACGAAGGCGAGAAATCCCTGAACGGATATACGGAACCGCTCCTGCACGACTATCGGCTGAAAAAGAAAGCCGCCGGCGTTCGATAGGCGCGAAAAGGGGCGTGCGTGATGATCTGGCTGGCGCTCGGGTTTCTTCTCGCCGCTCTACTCTACTCGATGGCGGGGTTCGGCGGCGGTTCTACCTATAATGTGCTGCTCGTGCTTGCTGAGACCGATTACGAGATCCTCCCGGCGATAGCGCTAACCTGCAACATCATCGTCGTCATCTGCGGCGTCATTCAGTTCCTTCTTGCAAAGCGGATGCGCCTCATCGATGTCGCACCGCTTTGCTTACTCTCCGCGCCCGCTGCATGGCTCGGCGGACGGCTTCAGATTCCTGAAACAGCTTTTATCGGCCTTCTCGGCGTCTCGCTTCTTGCGGCGAGCGCCTTCATGTTCATCGATCCGCCCGAGCCGAAGGAGCGCGCCGATAGCGCGCGCCCGCTCATCCTGCCGGTCGCAATCGGCGGCGGCATCGGATTTCTGTCGGGTCTCGTCGGCATCGGCGGCGGCATCTTTCTTGCGCCGTTTCTACACCTTGTGCGCTGGGGGAGGGCGCACGAGATCGCAGGCGCCGCGAGCTTTTTCATCCTGATCAATTCGCTGACCGGATTGTGGGGCCAGCTTGCAAAGCTCGGCGATCTGGAACGACTTGAAGCGCTTGTCGCCTATTGGCCCTTGCCGCTCGCGGTCGCCGCAGGCGGGCTCGCCGGAAGTTTCATCGGCGCGAGAAGGCTGCCCGCTGGCGCGATCAAAAAGGTGACGGGTGTGCTCATCTTCGTCGTCGCCATTCGCCTGATCTGGAAACTTGTTTCCGCGTAGCTGCTTGCCGGCGTTTACCATCGGCGCCTTCGGGCGCTAGAACTTGAACAATCGCCAACCGAAAGAGCGCGTGATGTCAGGCGTCCTCGCCGGAGTTCGGATCATCGAGATTGCGGGAATCGGTCCCGGGCCTTTCTGCGGCATGATGCTCGCCGATCATGGAGCGGAAGTGATCCGCGTCGACCGCATCGGCGGCGATCCTTTAAGCGCCAATCCGCTCGCGCGCTCGCGAAAATCCATCGCCGTCGATATTCGAACGCCGGAAGGCGCGGCGATCGTCCGCGAATTGGCCAAGACCGCAGACGGATTATTCGAAGGCAACCGGCCAGGCGTCATGGAGCGGCTTGGTCTCGGGCCGGATGTTTTGTTGAAGGACAACCCGAAACTCGTCTACGGACGAATGACGGGTTGGGGCCAGACAGGCCCGCTCGCCAATGCCGCCGGGCACGACATAAACTACATCGCGGTCGCGGGCGTGCTCAACGGATGCGGCGTTGCAGACGGGCCGCCCGCGCCGCCGGTCAACTACCTTGGCGATTTCGGCGGCGGCGGCATGCTGCTCGCCTTCGGAATTCTTGCTGGAATTCTCGGCGTCAGAAACGGCGGCAAGGGACAAGTGATCGACTGCGCAATGACAGACGGCTCGGCGCTGCTCTCCACGATGATCTGGGGCTTTCTTGCGCAGGGCGCATGGCGCGACGAGCGCGGCGTCAATCTCATCGACACCGGCGCGCATTTCTACAATGTTTATGAAACAAGCGATGGGAAATGGATTTCTATCGGTTCGATAGAGCCGCAGTTCTACGCGCTCCTGCGCGCGAAGCTGAACCTCGAATCAGCGCCGCAGTTCGACGGGCAATTGGACCCGCGCACCTGGGGCGCGTTAAAGGATGAGCTGGCGGCTATATTCAAAAAGAAAACGCGCGACGAGTGGTCGGCGCTGCTCGAAGGAAGCGACGTCTGTTTCGGGCCGGTGCTCGGCCTTAGAGAGGCGGCGCAGCATCCGCACAACAAGTCGCGCGAGACATTCGTCGATGTAAGCGGCGTCACGCAGCCAGCGCCGGCGCCGCGCTTTTCAGCCGCCGCTGAACGCGCGCCAGCTCCGCCGCCAAAAACCGGCGCAGACAGCGATGAAATCCTGAAAGCGCTTGGCCGCAGCGCGGAGGAAATTGCAGATCTGCGCAGGAACGGCGTTGTCGTCTAGATGCTGCGAATATCAGCGGCAAAATCAATGTCCCGCAAAAGATTGTCTTCCGATTTGACGCCTGCGGTGTCTGGCGCTGCTGCGATGATGCTGCGCGCTCCTTCGTCTCCTTCGAGTGAGCAGAGGCGGTCGAACCATCGCTTCCCGAAGAATGCGGGCGGCGATCGCCGATTGAGCGAAATGCTGAACGCCATGCCAGACGGCGCGCCGCGCGCAGTCTGGACCAGGCGCAAATAGTGAGCAGCTTCGACATAGGGCATATCGGCAAGAGCGATGATCACGGCATCGGCCCCAAGCGATTGGGCCGCCAAAATCCCGGTGCGAATTGAAGTGCTTATGCCGTCTGCGGCGGATGGATTGTTGACGATTTCAAATCCGGATCTCTGAAGAAAATGCGAGTGCCCTTGCGTCGCGTTGCTGATGACGGCGACGTACGCATCGAAACCGGCGGATGAAAGCGCTCCTGCGGACCGCGCCAAGACAGTCTTCCCGTCAATTAGTGCAGAGAGTTTATCGGCGCCGAACCGGACGGATCGTCCTGCGGCGAGCAGGATCGCCGCAATGGCCGATTGGTGGGCGCTCATGGAAGCCGGGCGGCTGCGGCGACGATTTCGCCAAGTATCGAGACGCCGAGCGCCGACGGATCGCGCGTCATCGGCACAAGTCCGATCGGCGCGGAAATCCTGGCCGTTTCGGCATCTGTCAATCCGACGCCTCGAAGATCCTCGAGCCGCGCAGCGTGGGTCTTCCTGCTGCCGACAGCGCCGACATAGAAAGCGGGAGATCGCAGGAATTTCTGCGCCAGCACGCGCTCCCACTCCCGGTCATGAAAGAGAAGGACGCAGGCGGTCCATGGATCGATCGCAATTTCCGGAGCCGAGCCTGACGACTGCAGCCTGACGCATTGACTGGCGGCGCATCGCATCAGCGTGGATTCGTCGGGCGAGAGCGCGCAGAAATGATAGCCCGCCGCTGCGGCGAGATGCGAAAGAACCGTCAGTTCCGGCCCATAGCCGGCGGCGACGATCCTCAATGGCGGAACATACCGCCGGATGAAACTGCCGCCGGAGGCGAGATCATCTGTCGAAACGCCATTCTCCCGCAGCGCGAGCGGTACCGGATTGCGCCGATGGAGCGCTGAAGTTGCGTGCGAAATCGCATCCAGCGACGCATCGACAGTGAATAAAATATCGACGCCGGAGCCGCAGGGCAGCTTTACATCGATGAAAGGCGATCCGCGGCCATAGCGAACGACGCCGCCAGAGCCGCGGCTGATCGAGGCGCGCGCCTCTTCGATGATTGCGCGTTCGAGGCATCCGGAGGAAATCGATCCGGCGTAGCGTCCATCCTCAGTGACAGCCATCTGCGCGCCGGGCGCGCGTGGAGATGAGCCCTCGATGTTGATGAGCGTTGCAAGCGCCGTCTTGACGCCGGAAGCGAGCTCGTTGCGCGCAAATGCGAGAACGTCGGCGCCGGAAGGATCGAACGCTCCGGCGCGATAATTCGTTAGAGGCGCAGCTATTGTCATCACGTGCGAAGCTGATCGCCGATCGGCAGGTCGCGGATGCGCTTTCCGGTCGCCTGGAAAATCGCATTGCACAGCGCCGGCGCCAGCGGCGGAAGGCCCATCTCGCCGATGCCGAACGGCGCATCACCCTTATCGATAATATGCGTTTCGATCACTGGCGGGGAATCGACGATGCGCATCAGCTGGTAGGTATCGAAATTTCCGTCGATGACGCGCCCGCCTTCGATATTGATCGCGAGCCTTAACGCTGTCGATAGTCCGTCGTTGATGCCGGACTCCATCTGCGCCGCGACGCCGTTCGGATTGACGACGGTTCCGATATCGACCGCAGCCACAACGCGCGGAACCTTCAGCGCGCCATCGGCTCCCACCTCGACATCGACAACCTGCGCGCAATAGCCGCCGAAAGTGAAATGCGCCGCGATGCCGCGTCCGCGGCCCGGCGCCATCGCC
>JBGSLM010000076.1:0-8203 GCA_041740755.1 Parvularculaceae bacterium
CGCGCGAGACGGGCCCGCGCGAAGAGCGCGTGAAGATGACGAGGCTCCGTCAGACGATCGCGCGCCGCTTGAAAGAGGCGCAGGAAAACGCCGCCATGCTGACGACGTTCAACGACGTCGACATGACGGCGGTGATGGCGCTTCGGGGGCAGTACAAAGACCTGTTCGAGAAAAAGCACGGCGTGAAACTCGGGTTCATGTCGCTCTTCGTAAAGGCGTGCGTCCATGCGCTGAAAGAAATTCCGGACGTCAACGCCGAGGTTGATGGAACGGATATCATCTACAAGAATCATTACGACATCGGCGTCGCCGTCGGAACGGAACGCGGTCTTGTCGTTCCGGTGTTGCGCGATGCGGATCAATTGTCGCTCGCCGATATTGAAAAGGCGATCGCCGATTTCGGACGCCGCGCGCGCGACGGCGCGTTGACGCTTGAGGAAATGCAGGGCGGCACTTTCACGATTTCGAACGGCGGCGTCTATGGCTCGCTTCTGTCAACGCCGATCCTCAACCCGCCGCAATCCGGCGTTCTTGGCATGCATCGCATTGAAGAGCGCCCGGTCGTCCGCGCCGGACAGATCGTCGTCCGCCCGATGATGTATCTCGCGCTTTCCTACGACCACCGCATAGTCGATGGAAAAGGGGCGGTGACATTCCTCGTTCGGGTGAAAGAAAACCTCGAAGACCCGCAACGGTTGATGCTCGACCTCTAGATTTTGGCGTCCGCGGATATTTGTTGTAGCGTCTTTCCGGGAGTCGGGGAGACATCCGCCATGACCAAGCCAGGCTGGCTATTCTGGATCGTCGCGATTGCGGCGTTGCTGTGGAATGCGTTCGGCGTTTTCGATTTCTGGATGACGTCGAACGGGGACGAGAAATACCTCAAGGACTTCAATCCCGCGATGATTGAATGGATCGCAGGTTTTCCGTTCTGGCGGAAGGCGATGTGGGCTATCGGCGCCATTGTCGGCGTTCTAGGCGCGCTCGCTCTCATCGCGCGCCGCCGCGTCGCAGTGGCGCTGCTTGTCGCAAATTTCGTGCTGATGGCGCTCGGTTTCGCCGGCCATGACATTCTTCTGGCGCAGGGCGCGAAAATGTACGGTCAACTCGGGCTGCTTATGTCCGCGGTGCTAATCGCGGTTGCGGCGGCGCAGTGGTTCTATGCCGACCATGCGGCGACGAAGGGCTATCTGATCTGAACGCCAAAGCGGGTCAGCGCGTCTTCAAGCGGCTTCAAGATATCGCCATACAGTCTGTTACGAGCGATCGAGCGGTCATTGATCGGCTCGCGAACCTGTGCGGCGGAATGAGTGACGACCTCGCGCTTTGAGGAATGGAAGTTGAGACAGGCGTCGTTCCATGGGAGCGCGCAGTAAGACAATAGCGCGCTCGTTTCGCCCTCCGGATCGGCGACGAGCGATTTATAGTCGACATCGTAAATCGCCTCGCCGAAAATTGAACGCCAATACCGCATGATGGAATCATAGGCCGAATAATAATGAGCGACCGCGTCGATCTCATTGGCGAAAACATATCCAGAGAAGAAGCGGACGCGCAGAATAGACAGACATACGTCCGCCGGCGGGCGCACCAAATTGACAATCCGCGCATCGGGAAAGAGTGCGCGGATGAGGCCGATCGACCAGAAATTCAGCGGATGCTTGTCCGTGACAACGCCTTTTGCCGCCGCCTCAGGCGGCAGCGTATCGACATATTTGGCGATCCACTGATCAGCATTGTCCATGATCAGGGATTGGGCCGTCGGCGCATCGTGCGCGAGCCCGAGAAGAAGGTTTGTCGTGTCAACCATCTCGGGGCGCTCTCCGCCGCCATAGACGTCGGGGTGAGAAGCGAGAATCTGTTCGACGAGGGTCGTTCCTGAACGGGGCATGCCGACGATGAAGATGATCTTCGGCGCCGGGCGCTTGCGATCGAGGATGGTGGGCGCTGCAAACATCGCCTTCAGATCAGCAAGCCGACGATCCGTTTCAGCCGGCTGATAGCCGTATCCGCCGGCGCGCGCAGCCTCGGCGGCGATCGACTTTGCTTCGATGATGCGCTTAAAAGCCCGCTGATGTTCGCCAATATGCTCATCGCGCCTTGCAAGGGCGAGCAGCGCTTTGGTGCGCCCGTCGCCGGGGATCGCCCCGGCGGCAAGCTGCTGTTCAAGATGCGCCGCCATCTCCGCCGACATTTCGCCAGCGTCGATCTGGGTCAGATAATCATAAGCGACAGCGGCGTCCTTGTCTGCTTTGATCGCGCGCAGCAACAGTTGCTTCGCCTCCTCGACGTCGCCTGTGATCATGCGGCAGCGCGCAAGAAACGTCAGCGCGGTCGAATCATTCGGCGCGATTTTCAGCGCCGCATTCGCCGCCGCAACGGCTCCCGCGACATCGCGTGTCGCAAGGCGAAGGTCGGCGTCGGTGCACAATCTGGCGACCGTCGGGGCTGCCGCTGCCGCCAGTTTCGCCGTTCGTGATGCGACAGCCGGGAAGGAGCATGCGATCAGAACATTGGTCCAGAAATCATAGATCGCCGCAGCCTGTCCGGCGGGAAGGCGCGCGACCGGCGCAGCAATACGCGCAAACCAGGCTTCATCGCCCGCAATGAGAGCGGCGGGACCGGCGATTTTGACGACAGAGGGCGCAAGCCCCAGCCTTTGTTCGGCCCGCTTCGCCGCCTCGACGCCTTCTTCGACGCGCCTTGTGCGGATCGCGGCCTCTGCAAAGCGCGGATCGATCAGCGGATGGTGATGTGTGCGCCGCGCCGCGCCGAGAAGGTCGTATGCATCGTTTGAGCGTCCCGCCTGAAAGTAAGTGTCGGCTAGGTGGAGTGCCGCCATCGGGTCTTTTTGCGCGGCCGCCGCGAGCGCCGCGATCAACGCCTCTGCTTCCGCGTCGCGCTTTAACAGCAGCAACACGCGCGCCAGCGCGCCGCTGATCGCCGGATCGCGGGACCTAAGTCGCGCCGCATCTTGAAGATGCGCCTCCGCCTCATCGAATGACCCAGAGCCCGCATGGGCGAGGCCGGCGAAAAGCGATGCGTCGGCGTCCGCCTTCACGCCGCTTTCGTTCGCGCGCGCCGCCGCAATGGCGCCGGCAAGATCGCCTTTCACGTAAAGCGACTGCAATTGCGCCGCGAGCGCCTTTCCATTCTCAGTCATTCCGCATCCTCAGGGCGTGCGACCCGCCGCGCAAGTCTTGACCTCGGCGGCATTCTTCGCCCATGTCGCGATCCGAATTCAACCAAGGGAAGTATAGATGTCGGACGCTTATGACGTTGTCATCATCGGGGCGGGGCCGGGCGGCTATAATGCGGCGATCCGCGCGGGCCAGCTCGGATTGAAGACGGCGATCATCGAAAAGCGCTCGACGAAGAAGCTCGGGGGAACGTGCCTCAATGTCGGCTGCATCCCGTCCAAGGCGCTGCTTCACGCGTCCGAACTCTTTGAGGCCGCCTCAACGCAGTTTGCGAACCTCGGCATCAAAACGGGCGCTCTTTCGCTCGATCTGAAGCAGATGCTGAAACAAAAGGACGAGGCGGTCGAGGCGCTGACCAAGGGCGTCGAGTTCCTGATGAAAAAGAACAAGGCGACCGTCTTTTTCGGCTCGGGTGAAATCATCGGCCCCGGAAAGGTTCGCGTCACCGGCGCAGACGGCAAGACGGAAGACCTTTCGGCGAAGAATATCCTCATCGCGACCGGGTCCGATGTTGCGCCGCTAAAGGGCGTCGATATCGATGAAAAGCAGATCGTCTCATCGACAGGGGCGCTTGAACTTTCATCTGTGCCGAAACACCTCGTCGTCATCGGCGGCGGCGTCATCGGGCTGGAATTGGGCTCGGTCTGGCGCCGTCTCGGCTCAAAAGTCACCGTGATCGAATTTCTCGACCGCATCCTTCCGACCATGGACGGCGAGGTTTCAAAGCAGTTCGAGCGCATCCTGAAAAAACAGGGCGTTGAATTCCGCCTGTCGTCGAAAGTGACGGGCGCTGAAAAGACGAAAGGCGGCGTCAAGCTCTCGGTCGAGCCCGCGGCGGGCGGCAAGGCGGAGAGCGTCGAAGCCGATGTCGTGCTGGTTGCGATCGGGCGCCGTCCGCATACGGCGGGGCTGGGGCTCGAGCGCATCGGCGTCAAAATGGACGCGCGCGGCTTCATCGAAACCGATCACTTCAAAACCAATGTCGAAGGCGTGTGGGCGATCGGCGATGTCATTCATGGACCGATGCTTGCGCACAAGGCGGAAGACGACGGCGCCGCCTGCGCCGAACTGATCGCCGGCAAAGCGGGGCACGTCGATTACGACAAGACGCCAAGCGTTGTTTACACCTGGCCGGAAGTCGCTTCGGTCGGCAAAACCGAAGAAGACCTGAAAAAGGCCGGGATTGAATTCAAGGCGGGCAAGTTTCCGTTCCTTGCAAACTCAAGGGCGAAGACCAATCATGAGACTGACGGCTTCGTCAAAATCCTCGCCGATGCAAAGACCGACCGCGTCCTTGGCTGCCACATTGTCGGCGTCGGCGCCGGCGAACTGATCGCCGAGGTCGTCTCGGTCATGGAATTCGGCGGCGCGTCGGAAGACATTGCACGCACCTGTCATGCGCACCCGACACGCTCTGAAGCGATCCGCCAGGCGGCGATGGCGGTCGAAGGCTGGGCGATGCAGATGTGATGGGAGAATTGCTCACCTTACCAGATATCATCGGCTATTGCGGCGTCGCGCTTGTCGTTGGAACCTATTTCCTCAGTCAGGTCGGAAAGATGGATTCAACGCGCGCGCTTTATCCGGCGCTCAACGCAATTGGCGCGCTGCTGATTTTATATTCGCTCATTCATCGTCCAAACCCGCCGTCGATCGTCATCGAGTTTTTCTGGCTTGCGATCAGCCTTGTCGGCCTTGCGCGCGTCGCAATCAGGAAATCCGGCTTCAAATTCCGAGCGCGTCCTTGAGCGCGGCAGCGCAGGCCTCCGCCTCGCCCGGCGCATAGGGGACGCTGGCGCCGTGCGCCCAAACAGGGCGCGGCCAGGCGTCGTCATCTTCGTGGCGCGCGACGACATGCACGTGCAATTGCCGGACGACGTTGCCGAGCGTCGCGATATTCATTTTCGTCGCGCTGGTGAGTTTCTGCAGTGCAGCAGAAACAGCGGCGGCTTCCTCCATCAGCTCCCGGCGATCCGCCTGCGTCATATCGTGGAATTCGACAAGACCCTTGCGGCGCGGAACGAGAATCGCCCACGGATAGCGCGCGTCTTTCATCAAAAGCACGAGCGATAAAGGCAAATCGCCGACTTTTACGGTGTCGTTCGCCAAATGTTCGTCAAGCTCAAACATCGATGCGCGCCTCGCTCAAGCACTGGATTTTCCGCCGCAATTCAGCCACTCTCCGGCCGAAACTTGCGCGCGGAGACATTTGCTCCGCGCGTTGCCTTATACGGCCCCGAACGAAAAAGGGGCAGGCGTTTGCGGCGGGGGGCCGCCGGTCAAACGCTTAAACCCAGGAGGGAAGATGACTAAAGCCGCAGCAAAGCCGTCCGCTGAGAAACAGTGGTTCGGCCATCCGCGCCCGCTGGCGCTCCTGTTCACGACGGAAATGTGGGAGCGCTTCGGCTATTACGGCATGCGAGCGCTGCTGATCTTGTATCTTGTTCAGCACTTTGTCTTCGCGGACCGCGTCGCAAACGGCCTCTACGGCGCCTTCACGGCGCTCGTCTATTTGACGCCGCTCATCGGCGGCCTGGTCGCGGATCAATATTTCGGATCGAAAAAAGCCGTTAAATTCGGCGCCATCCTGATGTCTGCGGGCTATCTGCTCCTTGCGTTTTCAGGCGGCGAAAGCGCCAAGCCCTATGTGACGATCAATGACCAGCGATATGAAGTCGCAATCGTCAACGACGGAGAAGGCGCCGGGCAATATGTCGTCTCCGGAGACAATCGCTACAAGATCAGCGGCAATGAAGACGGCTCGATCAATCTTGAAGGGGCGACCGGCGCGGATCTTCCCGCTTCGGTCTCTGTCGAGAATTACAAGTTCGACGCCGAACGAGATCCGATTTCGGTCATCTTGTTGTTCATGTCGCTCGGCCTCATCGTCGTCGGCAACGGCTACTTCAAGCCGAACATTTCGACGATTGTCGGCACGCTCTATTCCGAAACGGATCCTCGCCGCGACGCCGGTTTCACGATCTTCTATATGGGGATCAATCTCGGCTCGATCATCTCGCAGTTTCTCGCGCCGTTGATCGCCGTCAAATACGGCTATCAATGGGGCTTCGCGCTGGCGGGCTTCGGCATGCTGCTCGCCTGGGCGCGCTTCCAGCTCGCGGGCGATCTCATCAAGGATTATGGAAATCCTCCGGAAGGCGGCAAGAATCGCGACTTCTTGATCGTCGTGTTGTCGCTCGCCGCCGTTCCGATCGTCTGGTTCTTGCTCAATAACGCGATGGAGACGGCGACAGTCGTCAAGGAAGTGGTAGCGACCGGCATCGTCGGCTACATCCTTTCGCAGCCATTGCTCGGCCAGGTGATGTTCTTCGTCTACCTGATCGCCATGATCGGCATTCCGGTCTGGTCCGTGATGTCGCTCAAAGCGGCGGAGCGCGACCGCATGATCGTCGCGGTCATTTTGACGTTCTTCTCGGTCGTCTTCTGGACGCTGTTCGAACAGGCGGGCTCGTCGCTCACCTTGTTTGCGGATCGCAACACCGAACTGGACATCATGGGCGTCTACACCATGCCGGCGGGACAGGTGCAGATTTTCAACCCGCTCTTCATCGTTATCTTCGCGCCGATCTTTTCGGTGATGTGGGGCTGGATGGGCAAGCGGGGGATCGAACCTTCCGTGCCGCTGAAATTTGCGATCGGTCTTTTCCTCGTCGGGTTCGGCTTCCTCGCGCTCGTCTTCGGTTCGCAATTCCATGACAGCAATTATCTGGTGCCGCTGTTCTGGGTCGCACTCGCCTATTTCCTCCATTCGCTCGGCGAACTTTGTCTGTCGCCGGTCGGCCTCTCGATGATCACGAAACTGTCGATCCCGAGACTCGTCGGCATGATGATGGGCGTCTGGTTCCTCTCATCTGCAATGGCGCAATATGTCGGCGGCATCGTCGCGCAGCTTGCCTCGACCGAGACGGTCGGCGGCGAAGTGCTGAATGCGCAAGTCTCGCTTCAGACCTATCTCGGCGTCTTCCAGCAGATCGGCATCGCCGGCATCATCGCCGGCGGCGTCCTCCTCGTGCTGTGGCCGCTTCTGAAGAAAGGCATGCACGGCGTCAAATAGCGCTGCGCCTGCGTTTGAAATCGGAAGGCCCGGCGGGTAAAACCGCCGGGCCTTTCATTTGAGGAAACAGCATGGCCGACCGGCTCAATCGCATTGTCACGCGCGGCGGCGACAAGGGCGAAACCTCGCTTGGCGACGGCGCCCGCGTTCAAAAATCCGATCCGCGAATCGCGCTGCTCGGCGATGTCGATGAGCTGAATTCATGGGTCGGCGTTGCGCTCGCGTACAATCCCGGTGACGACGTCCGAGAAATCCTGACGCTCGTGCAGCACGATCTTTTCGATCTCGGCGGCGCGCTATGTTTTCCAGGCGCGCCAGTCCTGTCGGAGCGGCATGTCGCGCGCGTCGATGCGGCGGCGCTCGCGCTCAACAAGGACATTCCGCCTTTAAAGGAATTCATCCTGCCGGGCGGTTCGTTGCTGCTCGCGCATCTCCATCTTGCGCGAACCGCGTGCCGCCGTGTCGAGCGCGCCGCTGTGTCGTTCTTCGCGCATGAACCGATTGGCGGCGACGCAATCGCGTATCTCAACCGTCTGTCTGATCTTCTCTTTATCGCGGCGCGCTTTGAAGCGAACCGCACCGGCGTCAGGGAAACGCTCTGGGAAAAAGCAAAGAGCGTAAATCAGTAAAGGCTCGCATGCGCGATGGTTAGGCCTAGCCTTGTCCGTCGACGGGGCGCGCCGAGTGTTGGAGGGTTCTTCTGAAGTCGCTGACTGAGACGCCAAAGACGCTCGCAATCTGATTGTCGGAAAGCGCCTCGTTCGGCGCGCCGTCCGCAACAAGCCGTCCTTCGTTAAGGACGATGATGCGCGTGCAAAAGCGTTGCGCGAGGATGAGATCGTGGATTGCGGCAATTACCAGCGCACCCGCATCCGCCCTCGCGCGGAGGATTTCAGCGATCGACAGCGCGTGTTTTAGGTCGAGCGCC
>JBGSLM010000077.1:0-11508 GCA_041740755.1 Parvularculaceae bacterium
GCTCGACGGCGCTGCGCTTTCGCGCCAGCTCGATCAGGCGCGCGCTGCAGGACAGGACGCAGCGCTTTCAGCGCAAGATCTTCGCCTTTCGATCGACACCGCCAAAGCGGCGGGCTCACGGCTGATCCAGAAGAAGGAAGAAGAACTCGCCCTGATGAAAACCAGCGAGGAGACGTTGCGCGCTGCGCGCGCGGATCTCGACGCCCTCAAAGCCGGCAACCGCACTTACCTTGGCGCGTTTGACGCCGCGAAGCTGCGCCTGTCGCCCGCGTTAAGCCTATATGACGCCGAAGTGACGGCGTTACGGCGAAATGCGACGAGCCAGATTGCAGCCGAAGCGCGCGCTGGCGAGCGAGCGTCAGCGATCGAAGCGTCAAACGATGCGGCGCAGAGCCTCGGCGCCGCTGTGGTTGAAGCGGACAGGTTTCTTGATGCGCTGCGCTGAACGCGGCGTCGATACGGACTAACCTATACGTTGTCACTCCGGGGCGCGGCGAAGCCGCGAACCCGGAGTCCATTATTCCGCAGATTCTTCAGTCGCGTCATGGATTCCGGGTTCCGCCGCTTTGCGGCGGCCTCGGAATGACGATTCGTGGGTTGTCGTCTCTGCAGGGCGGCTTGCAGGCCGCGCGGAAATAATATCACGCCGCAACAGCGCGCCGATTGCATTTTGCGCTTTGGCATCCCACATCGCTTTCGCCGCTTTCAAAGGACTTCGCATGCTCGACACCCGCAAGATCCTCGCCGACCTTCAGCATCATGCCGACCTCGTCATGCGTGATTTCGAAGCCTCCGGCGCTATCGGCGACGCAAAGAAAATCGCCGGCGACGTTCGCGAACGGCTCAAGACCGATCCGCAGGCGCGCACGGTCGCAGCTGGCGCAGGCGGCCTTCTGCTTCTTGGCATGCTGGGCTCAAAAGGCGGGCGGCGTTTCATCGGCGATATCGCCCAGACCGGCGCCGTCGCAGCGCTCGGCGCGCTCGCCTACAAGACGTGGATGGAACGCCATGGAAAGAAGACGGGCGACAATCTCGTAAAAGAGGCGCAGGCGGCGGGTTTTCCAATCGATCCCTCGTCTGACCCAGAATTCGCGTCAGCAGTCGTGCGCGCGATGCTCGCCGCCGCCTATGCCGACGGCGTTCTTGACGCAAACGAGCAAAAGACGGTCGACGGCGCTCTGGCGAAAGCCGACCTCTCGCCGTCGGAGCGGGCGATGCTGACCAACGAGATTCCGCAGGATGAAACGCTGCGCTTGCTCGCCGCCGCCGCCAGAACGCCACATCACGCAGCAGAACTTTATGCGGCGGCCGTCGTCTCGGCAGGCGAGCTGAACGACCGCGAAACGGATTTCCTCAACCGGCTTGCAGAGAGCCTCGGTCTCAACGAGGGCGAATCCAAGGCGCTCCGCGACGGCGCGCGCGGCTGAACGTCCGTTCAATCCGGCAGCGCGAAAGGCGGCGCCTTCATGCTTTCAATGCAGGAGGCGTCAATGTCGTCAGGATCGGCGTTTTGATCGAAAGCGAGCGCCATCTGGTCGATACACTCAATGCCGGAAATCGCGCCCGGAAAATGCGCCATCTCGTCAACGACCACGATGCGCGAATTTGAAAATCCCTGCGCAATCCGCATCGCATATTCTTTCGGCGTCACATGATCGCGCCCGCCCGCAAGGATGAAGACCGGAACGTCGCTTTTGACCGGGTGCGCGAACGATGCGTTCACGCTCGCCTTTGGCCAATGCGCGCAGGCGACGAGCTGTTCGTCTACGCGGTAGCGGCCAAGAAATGTTCCCTTGGTCGCGTCGACTATGTCAGCCTCGGAAATGAGCGGCGCTCCTTCTGCGCACTCAACCGAGAGATACAATCCCTCGGCGATGAAGCCGCGCGGACCCGAAGCCGCTGCGGCGACAAAGGGCGCAAAATCGCCCGACGCCGCCGCATGGATCAGCTTTGGCGCAAGCCGTTGCCCGCCTTCGGACGTTAACAACGCGCGGAACGCCTCCGTGAAGGGTCCGCGTTCGACCAGCAAGTCTCCGTCCGGCGTCGCCATCGCGACCGCGCCTGCATCAAAGCGCGCAAGGACAGAAGACCATTGCGCTTCGAGCAATGGATAGGCGGCGGCGCAGGCGGCGTCCGCCGCGCAGTCGGCAAAGATCAGCCGCAACGCATTTTCCGCATTGCGGGCGTGAAAGAGCGGCGTCCTGAGGTCCATGGGCGCGGAGCCCATCAGCATCGCTGACCGAACGCGGCCCGGATATTCGCGGATGAAAGCCTGCGCAAGTTTCGTCCCATAAGAAAGCCCGAACAGGTCGACCTTTTCGGCGCCGATCGCATTCCTCACCGCGTCGAGATCGCGCGCGGCGGCAAGCGTCGTGTACTGCGTCAGATCATGATCGCCCGACATCGCGTCGCGGCAGGCGCGAACGCTCTCGGTCGGATACATGCGCGTCAAAGGCGAGGCGCTTTCGAGATCGGGGCAGCGCAGCGGCGCGGACGCGCCGGTTCCACGCTGATCGACCATAACGACATCGCGCTTTGCGCGTATCGCGGCGCCGTCGGTGAAATAAAAGCCCGCGCCTTGCGTTGCGGCGACGCCAGGCCCGCCCGCAATGTCGAACAGCGGCGCAAGGCCGGATGGGTTGACCGCCGGGGCGACGACGACGTTGAGGAAGATCGTCCGGCCGTAGGGCTGTTTCCAGTTCTCCGGAACCTCCAGCAAACCGCAAAGCGCTCTTTCTTCGGTTCCTTCGACGGAACATGGCGAAAGCGCAAAATCTGGCGGCGCCTCCTTGGCGCACCCTGGCAGGAACGCGATTAAAGCTGCCGACGCTGCTTTCAGCAAATCGAATCCGCGCATAAGTGTCCCTCGCCAGTTACACATTTCGTATCACGGATGCGAATCGCGTGCGAGCGTCAAACACCCCAATAGGTTGATCGTCCGTGTACGGCGCGCCTGCCGGCGGGGGAATCGCGTGAACGATTCTGCTACGTTTCAGCGTGCGCGCCGAGCCAAAATCAGCAGTTTTGCAAAAAAAGTTTTCGCGTTGATTTTGTTGGGCGATTTATAACCGTCCCCCTACTTATCCCCCGGGTTATCCCCCTACTTGTCCCCTACTTACGCCTCCACTTATCCCCCACCCCCTGCGCGGGCCTTAGCGTTCTCCTCGTCGCTCAATCCTGAGACGGCGCGAGCAAGGAGACGTTGGTGGCGGAGAGTTGCGAATGGAAGGCTGGCGAGCGCGGGCGGACGATTACGCCCGTACGGTCAGTCGCCGCCGATCATTTTCTTGACGATGCCGGCAAGGCCCGTCTGACGGCGGCGGCGCAGTCTTTCTGCGAGGAGGATCGCCCGCAGCATCTCTTGCGATTCATCAAGATCAAAATTGATGATGACATAATCATATTCCGCCCAGTGCGACATCTCGCTGTCGGCTTTCGCCATCCGGCCCTGGACGACATCCTCTGGATCCTGATTGCGCGCGCGCAATCGCCGCTCAAGCTCCGCGCGCGACGGCGGAAGGATGAAAACCTTGACGACATCGCCGCCGGCGACCGCGTCAAGCTGCTGCGCGCCCTGCCAGTCGATATCGAAAAGAACATCGACGCCGGTCTTCAACTGATCGAACACCTTGGCGCGCGGCGTCGCGTAATAATTTCCGAAGACGTTCGCCCATTCGAGGAATTCGTTGTTGTCCCGCATGCGGAGGAATTCCGCCTCGGAGACGAAATAATAATCCTTGCCGTCAACCTCGCCCGGACGCGGCTTTCGCGTCGTCGCGGAAATCGAAAGCTTGAGGCGCGGATCGCCTTTGAGGAGCCGTTCGGCGAGCGTCGTCTTGCCGGCGCCCGATGGGCTCGACAGCACGTACATAAGGCCGCGGCGTTCAACTTTGGTGGCGTCAGCTGTCATCGTCATTCCAGATTCTGGACCTGTTCGCGCATCTGGTCGATTGCGGTTTTCAGATCGAGCCCGATGCGTTTTAGACCCATGTCCTGCGCTTTCGAGCACAAGGTGTTCGCTTCGCGATTGAATTCCTGCGTCAGGAAGTCGAGCTTGCGCCCGACCGCGCCGCCTTCCTTGACGAGCGCCCTTCCCGCCGCGACATGCGCATCGAGTCGGTCGAGTTCCTCGCGAATGTCGGCTTTGACCGCAAGGAGCGCGGCCTCTTCGGCGAGGCGTTCAGCCGCGACAGCGCCGGCGAGCAGATCGGACAATTGCGCTGCGATGCGCGCGCGGATCGCTTCGGGCGCGGCTTCTGCAGAGCGCCTTGCCGCTTTGGTCAAACTATCGACCGTATCGAGCTGGCCGGAAATCAGCGCGTCGAGCGAGGCGCCTTCCTTGCGGCGCGCGACGAGAAGCGCGGCCGCCGCTTCGCGAAAGCTCGCTTTCAGCGCATCCGCAAGAGCGGTTCGCGCATCTTCATCGCTGAGCGCCGATTCTTGTTCGACGACGCCGCGAAGGGCGAGAATGCCTTCGGGGCGCGGCTTCTCGCAGTCGACGGCAAGGCGGATTTCCTCAACGAGTTTCAGCGCGCTCACCAGCGCTGCGCGGTTGACGACGAAGGCGCCCTCAACGGCTGCGCCTTTCAGCGACAAAAACGCGTTGAATGAACCGCGCGAGAATTTCTCCGCCAGCAATTTGCGAAGATCATGTTCCAGAAAATCATAGCCAGGCGGCGTGCGAAATCGCGGTTCGAGCCCGCGCCCGTTGACGCTTTTGATCTCCCACGTCCAGTGCGTGTCGCCGAGAGCGCCCTCGACGCGCGCAAATCCGGTCATGGACGAGAGCGCCATCCGTCAGCCTTCCTCGCGCTGCGCGCGTTCGATGCGCCGCCACTCGGCGACGTTGCGATTGTGTTCATCAAGCGAAGCGGCGAAGACATGCCCGCCGGTTCCGTCGGCGACAAAATAGAGCGCGTCGGACTCAGCGGGATTAAGGACCGCCTCGATCGCGGCGCGCCCCGGATTGGCGATCGGCGTCGGCGGCAGGCCGAAGATCACATAGGTGTTGTAGGGCGTTGCGCCTTCAATCTCGCTGACGCGCAGACCGCGCCCGAGCGGCTCGCCCTTGGTGAGTCCGTAGATGATCGTCGGGTCGGACTGAAGCCGCATGCGCTTCTTCAGCCGGTTGATGAAGACGGCGGCGATCAGCGGACGCTCTTCGGCGACGCCCGTTTCCTTCTCGACGATCGAGGCGAGAATGATCGCTTCGTCCGCCGTCGAAAAAGGAAGGTCCATCGCGCGATCGTTCCAGAGTTGATCGACCAGAACGTCATGCGCCTTCATCATGTCGCCGACGATTTCGTCGCGCGTGCGTCCGCGCGTGAAGGCGTAGGTCTCGGGGAGAAGCTCTCCCTCGCCGGGCGTCAGCGTCAGCTCGCCGGAGAGCGCATCGTCCGCATGGACGAGCGCGAGAATTTGCGCGGTCGTGCGCCCCTCCGGCGCCGTCAGATAATGAAGAATGCTTTTGCCTTCGACGAGGAGATCGATGATTTCAACGACGCTGGCGCCGGCGGGAATTTTGTATTCGCCCGCTTTCAGTTTCGGCGCATCGCCGCGAAGGCGCGCCGCAGCCTGAAAAAGCTCAGGGTAGCGGATGGCGCCGGCGGAGAGCAGCTGATCGGCCATCGCGGCGGCGGAAACGCCAGGCTCGAACAGCACCACCGCGTCTTCTGTGAGCGGCCCCGCCCGCGTCGCCTCGCGCCAGGCGAAATAACCGCCAGCGCCGACAGCGATGACTGCAAGCAGAAAAAGCCCGGCGACGAACGAAAGAAACGACTTCACTGCGCCGCCCCGCTGCCCTGCAGACATCGACCTCTCCACTACCAATCGGGGGGAATGTTAGCCGTCAACGCGGCGGACGACCAGACTCGCATTGGTGCCGCCAAAACCGAAAGAATTCGACAAAGCGACATTGACAGTCTTTTTGACGGGGGCCTTCGGCGCAAGATTGATCCGCGTTTCGACCGATGGATTGTCGAGATTGAGCGTCGGCGGACAAATTCCGTCTCTGATCGCAAGGATCGAGAAAATCGCTTCGACCGCGCCGGCGGCGCCAAGGAGATGGCCGATCGACGATTTCGTCGAGGACATGACGAGCTTCTCGGCGCCCTCGCCGCCGAACAGACGCTCGACCGCGCGCAGTTCGATCTCGTCGCCAAGCGGCGTCGATGTTCCGTGCGCATTCACATAATCAATGTCGGTCGGCTTCAGTCCCGCGCGCTGCAGCGCCATTTTCATCGCGCGATAGCCGCCAGAGCCGTCTTCGGCCGGCGCAGTGATGTGATAGGCGTCGCCGGAAAGACCATAGCCGACGATTTCGGCGTACATCTTCGCGCCGCGCGCTTTCGCCTTTTCATATTCTTCGAGAATGACGACGCCCGCGCCCTCGCCCATCAAGAAGCCGTCGCGGTCGCGGTCGTAGGGACGCGACGCTGCGGCGGGATTGTCATTGAAATGCGTCGTCAGCGCCTTGGTCGCGCAAAAACCCGCATAGCCGATCGGGCAGATCGCAGATTCGGCGCCGCCCGCGACCATGACGTCTGCGTCGCCAAGCGCAATCATCCGCGCCGCATCGCCGATTGCATGAGCGCCCGACGCGCAGGCGGTGACGACCGCATGGTTCGGGCCTTTTAGGCCAAACCGGATAGAGACCTGCCCGGAGACGAGATTGATCAGGCTCGACGTGATGAAGAAGGGCGACACGCGCCTTACGCCCTGTTCATGCAGGACAAGCGTCTGCTTGGCGATGCCGTCAAGGCCGCCGATGCCCGATCCGATCAGAACGCCGGCGCGTTCCTGATCTTCTTCAGTTTCGAATTTGAGGCCGCAATCGTCGACCGCCATTTGCGCGGCGGCGATGCCGAAGACGATGAAGTCTTCGATCCGGCGTTGTTCTTTCGGCGTGATGAAGTCGTCCGGATTGAATGCGTCGGCGCCGATCGCGGCGCCGCCCGCATAACCGTTCGTACGCGGAACTTCCGCACCGATCTTGCAGGGAAAATCCGTCGTGTCGAATTTTTCGATCCGGTTCGCGCCGGATTCGCAGGCGAGGATGCGCCGCCACGTCGCTTCGACGCCCGACGCAAGGGGCGACACCATCCCCAGTCCGGTGACTACGACGCGTCTCACGCCGAAACACCCTCCTGCGTTATCGGGTTTCGCCATAACGGCGCCGACGCGCATGATGCGGCGGCCCGAGGCGGCCCGCCGCGCGCGTCCCGCGTATCAGCCCTTTTGTTCCGAAATGAACTTGATCGCGTCGCCGACCGTTTGAATGGTTTCCGCCGCGTCATCTGGAATTTCGACGTCGAATTCTTCTTCGAACGCCATGACCAGCTCGACGATGTCGAGGCTGTCCGCGCCGAGGTCGTCGATGAAGCTCGCTTTCGGCTCAACTTTGGCCGGGTCGACATCGAGGTGTTCGACCACGATTTTCTTCACGCGTTCAGCAAGATCAGACATTCGAAAGGCTCCTTCTCGAAGTTGCGCCAGCCGCCAGGGACTGGGCGAGCGGGTAGATTAGTCGTTGCCGGGCCCCGAATGCCAGTGGAGCGCCGCTGCGGATTTCCGGGGGCGATTACGGCAAATTGCAGAATGTTGCAACGCCAAACAAGGCCGTCCGGAAGGGACCGCGAGGAACCGGAAAAGTCAATCGGTCCCCACAGTCTGTCGATCAGTTCGTCAGATCATCGCCATCCCGCCATTAACATGGAGGGTCTGGCCGGTCATATAGCCTGCTTCGTCGCTGGCGAGATAGACCGCCGCAGCGGCGATATCTTCGGGCTTGCCCATGGCGCCCGAAGGAATTTTGCTCAAAATAGCAGCCTTCTGGGCGTCATTGAGCGCGTCGGTCATCGCTGTTGCGATAAATCCGGGCGCGATGCAGTTCACGGTCACATTGCGCGACGCGATTTCCTGCGCGAGGCTTTTCGTCATGCCGATCATACCCGCCTTTGAAGCGGCGTAATTCGCCTGTCCGGCATTTCCGGTGACGCCGACAATCGAGGTGACGCCGATAATGCGGCCAAAGCGTTGTTTGGTCATATACCGAAGCGAAGCTTTGGCGAGACGGAAATACGCGGTCAGATTGACGCGAATGACATCGTCCCACATGTCGGGCTTCATCATCAGCATCAGCATGTCCCGCGTCACGCCGGCGTTCGACACGACGATCTGAAGCGAACCCATCGCTTCAGCCGCCGTTTTGGGAAGCGCGTCGACCGCATCGAGATCGGAGAGATTGCACGGCGCGATGTGAACGCGCTCTTTCAGTTCCGCCGCAAGTCCTTCGAGCTTTTCAGCCTTCGTTCCAGAGATCGTCACCGTTGCGCCCTGCGCGTGCATCGCGCGCGCGACCGCGCCGCCGATGCCGCCGGTCGCGCCTGTCACCAATGCGCATTTGCCAGTTAGGTCGAACATTGCAGCTTCCTTTTCATCGGCATTCAGAATTTCGTGAAGACGTCGACATCGGCAGGTTCGCCGACGCTGATTTGCGACGATTCTTTTGCAATACGCTTGATAAGTCCGGCGAGAACCTTGCCCGTTCCAATTTCAATGAATTTGTCGGCGCCGTTCGCCGCCATATAGGAAACGCTTTCCGTCCAGCGCACGCGCCCCGTGACCTGTCTGACGAGAAGGTCGCGAATCTCGCGCGGGCTTTCAACTTCACGCGCGGTGACATTGGCGACAAGCGGCGCAACCGGCGGCTTCACCGACACCTTGCCGAGCGCATCCGCCATCTTTTCGGCGGCAGGCTCCATCAGCGAAGAATGAAACGGCGCGGATACGGCAAGCAGTTTCGCCATTTTCGCGCCGTGCTTTTTAGACGCCTCGACAACCGCGTCGACGCGCGCCTTGGCGCCCGAGACGACAACCTGGCCCGGCGCATTGTCATTGGCGATTTCGCAAACGCCGAGCGCTGCATCTGTTTCGGCGATCGCTTTTTCGGCGCCGTCGATGTCGATGCCGATGAGCGCCGCCATGGCGCCCTCACCCGGCGGAACCGCCGCCTGCATCGCCTCGCCGCGAATTCGCAAGAGCCGCGCCGTGTCGGAAAGCGAAATCGCGCGGACCGCGCAAAGCGCCGAATATTCGCCGAGCGAATGACCGGCGACAAAGCGCGCATCGGCGATGTCGAGGCCGGTTTCTTTTTCGAGGACGCGCAGCATTGCGATCGAATGCGCCATCAGCGCAGGCTGCGTGTTGGCGGTCAGGTTCAGCTCTTCCGGCGGGCCTTCCCACATCAATCTGGAAAGCCGCCGGCCGATTGCGTCATCGACTTCTTCGAAGACTTCGCGCGCGACCGAAAACGCGTCGGCAAGAGCATGGCCCATGCCGACAGACTGACTGCCCTGTCCCGGAAACACAAAGCATCGCGCCATCGCGCCGCTCCTCATTCGATTGGTGCGCTCTGCCTATCCCAGCGCGCTGCAACTGGCAATTCAGCAGGTTTATGGACGCCAGAACGCGGGCGTGAGCAAAACAAGGACCGTGAAGAATTCAAGGCGCCCAAGGATCATGGTGATCGCCAGCACCCACTTTGCAACATCCGGCAGCGGCTGAAAATTGCCGGCGGGACCGATGACATCGCCAAGGCCCGGACCGACATTGGCGAAGGCCTGCGCCGACCCGGTCAACGCTGTCACCAAATCGACGCCGACCCACATCTGAATGAAAGTGGCGAGCACAAGCGAAAACAGCATTACGACCAGAAACGACAGGATCGAGAACGCGACTTCATCGTCAATCTTGCGGTCGTGATACAGCAATGGATAGACGCGGTTCGGCGAAACGATTCTGGTCAGATGCGCCAGGGCGAGGCGGCCAAGAATCTGAAACCGGTAAATTTTAATGCCGCCAGCGGTCGATCCGGAACATCCGCCGACAAAGGTCAGGATGAAAAAGGCGCCGACTGCGAAGGGGCCCCAGAGCTGATAATCCTCGCTGGCGTAACCAGTTGTCGTGACGATCGACACGATATTGAAGGCGGCGTGCGTGAGCGCTTCGCCAAAGGGCGTTTCAGAGCGGATCGTCCTAGTCACTGCAATCAGAAGGATTGCAGCCGCAAGGAAGGTGAGGAATCCGCGCAGCTGAATATCGGTGACGAAGGAATGGAACTTGCCTCTTGCAAGTCTGATGAACGCAACGAACGGCAATGCGCCTGCAATCATGAATACGACGCCCGCCCAAAGTATCGGGCGGCTCTCGAAAAACGCGAACGAGGAATCGTGCGTCGAGAGCCCGCCGGTCGCAATCGTCGTCATCGCGTGATTGATCGCATCGAACCACGTCATGCCGAGGACTTTGTAGGTCCCGGCGCAAAGCGCGACGAGGCCCCAGTAAATCGCTGCAATCCAGACCGCAAGATCGAACGCCTTGGCGACGATCTTTTCGGACGTGTCGGAACTTTCGGTGTGAAAAAGCTGCATCCCGCCGACCCTGAGGAACGGCATCATGATGATGCCAAGGACGATGACGCCCATGCCGCCAAAACCCTGCATCAAGGAGCGCCACAAAAGGATCGAGGGATCTGCCCCGTCGAGGCCGGACATGACGGTAGAGCCTGTCGTCGTCAGCCCGGATGTCGCCTCGAAATAGGCGTCGGTAAAGGTAAGGCCGTGCGCCATCAGCGGGAGCCCGCCGAACGCTGGAAGGATCGTCCATGCGAGCGAGGTCAGCAAAAAGCCCTGGCGGCGGGTCATTTCGAATGCGCCGGCGGAGGGACTTAAGACAATGAGGACAAGACCGAAGAACGCCGTCGCCAGGGCGGAAAGGACAAAGGCCGCTCCCGGCTGCTCAAAAGGCGTCGGCGCAACCAGAAGCGGCGCCAGCATGAACACCGAAAAGGCGGTCAAAAGACTGCCCAGAACCCTAAAGACTGGCGTTATCGAAACCACGGGCTGGGCGTCTAAACCTGTTTTGGCGCGGGGAAAAGGCGCCGGGGCCGCCCTTGCATCCGGCGGAGCCTTGGGCTACCTCCCCCGCTTCCGAGCGATGGCCGGAGCCGCCGACCCCCTTTTTCACAAATCGGGGCCGGTTAGCGGGATGGTCCTGCGAGGCTTCGGGCCGAAGGCGGCCAAGCGCATCCAGCTGCGCGAACGGTCCGTCTCCATCGCCAAAGTGGAGCTGGCTTGATGCCTCTTTACGAGCATATCTTTATTGCGCGTCAGGATATTTCTCCTGCGCAGGTCGAAGGGCTGACTGAAACCCTTCAGAAAATTGTGACCGAAAACGGCGGCAAAATCGCCAAGGCGGAATATTGGGGCCTTCGCTCGCTCCAGTACAAGATCAAGAAAAACCGCAAGGGCCATTACAGCTTGTTCAACATCGACGCGCCTGCGGCGGTCGTGCACGAACTCGAGCGCCAGGAAAAAATCAACGAAGACATCCTGCGCAGCCTGACCATTCGCGTCGAAGAACTCGACGAGACCCCCTCGCCGGTGCTCTCGCGCCGCGACCGCGACGGACGCGACCGCGACGGGCGCGACCGTGAGGGCGGACGCGAAG
>JBGSLM010000078.1:0-3262 GCA_041740755.1 Parvularculaceae bacterium
CCGGCGCGCTGACCCTCCTTGCCCCCGCCGATCAACACATCGGCAACGCGCCGGCGTTTCGCGCGGCGGTCGCAAGGGGCGCCGCCGCCGCATCGAAAGGCGCAATCGTCACATTCGGCGTCAAACCGACAGAGCCGCACACAGGCTATGGCTATATCGAAGCCGGCGCGCCGATGATGGACGGCGTCGCCGAAGTCGGCGCATTCCGCGAGAAACCTGATCGTCAGACTGCGGAACATTACATGAAAGGCGGCCGGCACTATTGGAACGCCGGCATATTCCTCTTTTCCCCTGACGCGATGGCCGGCGAACTTGCCGCCTTTGCGCCTGCAATCGCCCGCGAGTCAGTCGCCGCCCTAAATGAAGCGCAGACGGATGGCGCGGTTTGCCGTCTCGATCGCGCGCGCTTTTCCGCATGCCCTTCGGATTCAATCGACTACGCCGTCATGGAAAAAACGAGGCGCGCAGCAGTCGTCGGCCCCATCGACGCAGGCTGGAGCGACATCGGCGCCTGGACCGGGATATCGGGAAACGACGGCGACGGCCGCGTCGCGGCGATCGACTGCGAAGGCGTCATCATCAGGACAGATGGACCCTTTGTCGGCGCGATCGGCGTTCACGATCTCATCATCGTTGCGACAGGCGACGCCGTGCTCGTCGCGCCGAAATCGCGCGCGCAGGACGTAAAACGCATCATTGACGAACTGAAAGCGCGCGGACGGGAGGATCTCTTGTGACCGGCAAGCGCATCATCGTCGCGGGCGGCGCCGGTTATATCGGCAGCCATGTCTGCGTCGAGCTTTTGAACGCCGGTCACAAGGCGCTTGTCATCGACAATTTCGCCAATTCAAGTCCGAAAGCCCTTGAGCGCATTGCGGAGATCGCAGGAAGCGGCGCCGAACTTCTTGAAGCCGACCTCGCCGACGCCGCGCACACGGATAAAATCGTCGCCGCGGTCAAAGCGTTCGAGCCGGACGGCGCCGTGCACCTTGCCGGTCTGAAGGCCGTCGGCGAGTCGGTTGTCGAACCTGTCCGCTATTATTCGGTCAATCTGCCGGCGACGTTCACGCTCATTAGGGCGTTGGAAGAAGCGAATGCGCGCCTCCTCGTTTTTTCATCGTCGGCGACCGTCTATGGCGATCTCAATCAAAGTCCCGTCGATGAAACAGGCGCGGTCGGGCCAACCAATCCCTATGGGCGGACCAAATTCTTTATCGAGGAAATGCTTCGCGATCTTGCGGGCGCGGACAAGCGGTGGAAGATCTGCAATCTGCGCTATTTCAACCCGGTCGGCGCGCATTCCTCAGGCAAGATCGGCGAAGACCCGAACGGCGTTCCGAACAATCTCTTTCCCTTTATCGCGCAGGTCGCGGTCGGGCGCCTGCCGAAACTGAAAGTCTATGGCGACGACTATCCGACGCGCGATGGAACCGGCGTCAGAGACTATATTCACGTCTGCGACCTTGCCGCCGGCCATGTCGCGGCCATCGACTATCTCGCCAGGGAAAAAGCGCCGGGCGCGGTCGAGATCAATCTTGGAACCGGCAAAGGCGTTTCCGTCCTTGAAGCGATCGCCGCTTTCAAACGCGCGTCTAACCGCGACATCCCCTATGAGATCGCGCCGCGCCGCGAAGGCGACATCGCGGAAATCTATGCAAAGCCCGACAAAGCGCAAAAGCTGCTCGGCTGGCGCGCGACGCGCACGATCGAGGATATGTGCGCCGACCATTGGCGCTGGCAGAGCGCCAATCCCAACGGCTATAGGAGCTGAACGATCGATCGTTTTTTCATTCGCTGAGAATGACGCCCCAAACGGTTGATCATCCGCCTGCTGATTTTCCGCTTTAGGTTGAATTTTTGAAATCTTCCGCTACGAAAAAGCGCGGAGAACACGGCGTTAACCGCGATTGGTCGAAAAAATTTTTCGCATTGATTTTGCTGCGAGATTTCGAACCGTCCCCCTAGTTGTCCCCCTACTTATCCCCCTGATTATCCCCCTACTTATCCCCATTTTATGGCAATTATATACTTGAATGAACACGGCTTAGATGCTATATCCGTTTTCAGCAAGGACAAACGCCATGACCGTGAACCTCAAAAACCCGATTTACCTCAGCGAAAAAGCCGCCCGCGAGCACATTGAAGCGCTCCGCTGGGCGGATGGCGCTTACTGCCCGCGCTGCGAGCAAAAGGACACGGTTGTTAAACTCTCAGGCAAGGCAGCCGAGAAGGGCCAATACAATTGCCGCTCATGCCGCCAGAAATTCACCGTGACGGTCGGCACCATCTTCGAGCGCTCGCATATCCCGCTCACCAAGTGGGTGCTCGGCTTCCACCTTATGACCTCTTCCAAGAAGGGCATCAGCGCTCACCAGCTCCACCGCATGTTGGACGTGACCTACAAGACCGCGTGGTTCATGGCGCATCGTATTCGTGAAGCCATGGCTCCCGCCAAAGGCTCGAAAGAACCGCTTGGCGGCAAAGGCAAAATCGTTGAAGCCGACGAAACCTATATCGGCGGCAAGGACAAGAACAAACACGCCAACAAGCGCCCGAAGAAAGGCCGTGGCGGCGTCTCGAAAGAGATTGTTGTCTCCCTCGTCGAGCGTAACGGCGCGGTGCGCTCTTTCCATGTCGCGAACGTCTCGGGCAAAACGCTTCGCCCCGTTCTCGTCACTCAGATTGACCGCGCTTCAACCCTGATGACCGATGAAGGCGGCCAATACGCCACGTTCGGCCATGAGTTCGCCGACCATCAATCCGTCAACCACGGCATTGGCGAATACGTGCGCGGCGACTTTCATAGCAACACGGTCGAAAACTACTTCTCGATCCTCAAGCGCGGCATTGTCGGCACTTATCATCACGTCTCGGAAGCGCACCTTAAGCGCTACTTGGCCGAGTTCGATTTCCGTTATTCCGAGCGCTCAGCCCTTGGCGTCAATGACGCCATGCGCGCTGATAAGGCCATTCAAGGCTCATCTGGCAAGCGCTTGACCTATCGGCGGCCTCGTTACGCCGCAATCGCTTAAGCACAAGGCGAGGCGCTTTTTGAGGTGGCGCAAAGCCCGAGGATTAGGCATCGAATAACTCCCAATTGAACGGACATAGTTGACGCCAACTGATGTGAGCCCCGTTTGGTCCCTCATTTGAATGGAGAGTCCGTCATGAAGGAGACGGACGATGAGGAAGTCGAGATTTACCGAGGAACAGATCATTGCGATCCTGACTGAACAGGAACGCGGGATGGGGACCATGGAAA
>JBGSLM010000079.1:0-3048 GCA_041740755.1 Parvularculaceae bacterium
GGCGAGCGCCCTGTGCATCGTCTGATTGCTCGCCGGTCTCGTCGTCCGGTTCAGCCGCTTCCTCGACGGCCTCAATCTCGGGCTCTTCCGGATCCGGTTCGATTGTTTCGGTCGTATCGGCGCGCACAATGACGGGCGATATGACGTTCTCCGGCCGCGCGCCGGTTTTCTCAATCTCGAAATTGTCGCCGGCTTTGGCGGAATCGGCGGTCAATTCGACCGAAACGCCGTAGTCCGTTTCGATGCGCCGCAACCATTCGCGCTTGTGGTTCAGAATATAAAGGGCGACATCAAGCGCCGCCTTGATCTGCAGATTTCCGGCGCGGCTGGAAATGGCTTCGTTTTCTGCGGTTCGAAGGATGCGCAAAGCCGCCATTTCGTGCGACCTGACGGCGCCGGCGCCGCCGCAGGTCGGACACATATGCGTCGTTCCATCGACGATGCCGGAGCGGCGGCGTTGCCGCGACAGCTCCAACAGGCCAAAGCCGGAAATCCGCCCAAGCTGGATCCGCGCGCGATCTGCGCGCAGGACGTCCTTCAAGCGCTTTTCGACAGCGCGGTTGTTCCGGCCTTCTTCCATGTCGATGAAATCGATAACGATAAGGCCCGCAAGGTCGCGCAGCCGACACTGACGCGCGACTTCGTCAGCCGCCTCCAGATTGGTGCGCAGCGCAGTCTGTTCGATATTGCGTTCGCGCGTCGATTTGCCGGAGTTCACGTCGATCGCAATCAGCGCTTCGGTCTGGTTGATGACGATGTAACCGCCGGATTTCAGGCGAACGGTCGGACGATACATCGCGTCAAGTTGCGCCTCAACGCCGTAGCGCAGAAACAGCGGCGTCTTTTCTTTGAACTGCTGGACGTTCTTGGCGTGAGACGGCATCAGCATCTTCATGAAGTCTTTGGCTTCACGATAGCCGTTGTCGCCTTCGACCAGCACCGCGCCGATGTCCTTGTCGTAAAGGTCGCGAATTGCGCGCTTGATAAGGCTTGCTTCCTCATAGATGAGGCACGGCGCAATCGACTTTAACGTCAGCGTCCTGATGTTCTCCCATAGACGGATCAAATATTCGTAATCGCGCTTGATTTCCGCCTTGGTGCGCTTGGCGCCCGCGGTGCGGATGATCAGACCCATGCCGTTCGGCACGTCGAGACTGTCGACGACGCGGCGAAGGCGTTTGCGATCCGCCGCCACAGGAATTTTGCGGGAAATGCCGCCGCCGCGCGCCGTGTTCGGCATCAGCACGCAATAGCGGCCGGCGAGCGAAAGGTAGGTCGTAAGCGCCGCGCCCTTATTGCCGCGCTCTTCCTTGACGGCCTGCACCAGCAGGATCTGACGGCGCTTGACGACTTCCTGAATTTTGTAATTGCGCAGCAGGCGCGCGCGCTTGCGGCGAGCGTCCTTGTAGCGCTCGATCAACTGCGGCCGGGATAATTGCGCGAGTTCCTCATCGAGCGGCGTTTTTATCTTCGCCGCGCGTCTTTCGGACTGATCGTCATCGGAATCGTCTTCTTCCGCTTCCTCTTCGGCCGTTTCCTCGACGGGGTCCAAATGATAGGCGTTTGCGCCATCGCCGTCATGCGCCGCATCGTCTTCGTGGTCGTTGGACGCATGGTGCTCGCTGTCGGACGGCGCATCATGCTCCTTGCGGTGACCGTTCGACTCGCCCCGATCGTCGCCGATATCCGCTGCGATTTCGTCGAGGTCCCGGTCGTCGCCGTCAGCGCCGTCGGTAAGGTTCAGCGCGGCGGCGATCGCCGCTTCCTCCGCTTCCGCTTCCTGGATCAGCCGCCGGTCCGAGATTGGAACCTGATAATAGTCGGGGTGAATCTCGTTGAAGGCGAGGAAGCCGTGCCGGTTGCCGCCGAATTCGACGAACGCCGCCTGCAGCGACGGCTCAACGCGCGTCACCCTGGCGAGATAGATGTTTCCTCTTAGCGGTTTTCGGCTTGCGGATTCAAAATCGAAATCTTCAACTTTTCCGCTCTGAAGCACGCACACGCGGATCTCTTCGGCGTTGGCCGAATCGATAAGCATCGTCTTTGTCATTAATTTCCATTCTGCGGCGCCGGGTTAGGCCTCGGCGGCCGACTTCAATTGGGAGCGGAGATCGCCGTGCAGCGCAGCGGGTTCGCCCCAGAGGGGCGTTCAAACCGCAGATCGCCTGTTTTTGCGTCATTCCGCTCGTGTTTCATCATGCCGCACATTTTTAGCGCGGCGGTTCATCCAAATTCCAACGCTTGCGCGCCGGAAGAGCCTTTCGGCAGCCGCCGCCAAAGGCAATGCCCTTGCGCGACTTTGGCGCTGACCCTCAAAAAGGATCGACCGCCATAGCGAGGACCGGCCAAATCAGCCGGTTTTTCGCATCTCCAACTTTACGGGCATGCCCGCAAACTGAATTCCTGACGTGATATGGGCGTCCGTACCTCGCGGCGCAAATCACGCTGAATCGACAATGCATTAGCATGTTCAAAAAGAAAAGCATTGGTTAATGCCGACTCGGGTTTCCATATGAACTGGAATTCGCGGTAACGCAGCGTTAACGAAGGGGGCCGAAGGATTTTGCGGCGAGAGCCGCCAGACGGATTTGGGCAGTCGGAATGTTTTTTCTAATTAGAAACAAATGGTTGAGTGTATTCGGCGGTCTTTTCGCATTGGCCGCTCTGCTGCCGTCGACCCTTTCCGCGACGGAAATCGCCGGCGTGCGATTTGGCGTGACGTCAGCGACCCAGACCCGGCTGGTGATAGATTCGATCGGCGCGCCCGAATATCAGTTCGAAGCCGCGCCTTCCGGCCAGAACGGGTTCTCTATTCAATTCTCGGGCGCAGGTCTCGCCGGGACGCTCGCGAGCGCCGGCAAGGGCGCCGGACATGTCGCTTCCTATTCAGCGACCAAGCGCGCGGACGGTCTGGCGAGTATCGGCATTTCCTTGCGCGAACCCGCAAAAATCAAGGAAGTCTTTGTTATTCCACCAGGTTCCGCCAATTCGCGGCATCGCCTGGTGGTCGATCTCGAGAGTGCTCCGGCCGGAACGCTGGCCGCCAGC
>JBGSLM010000080.1:0-8686 GCA_041740755.1 Parvularculaceae bacterium
CCGCGGCTCTTGCTGAGGGGCTTGAAAGGCGACGGGAAATCGCTGGCGATGGCGTTCGATCTGGCGGCGCCGCCGCTCACCATACTCGCCGCCGCTATCGCGGGGGTTCTGGCGCTTGGGGCGGTCGCGGCGATGTTCGGCGCCGCCGGCGCGTTCAAGATCGCCTTGTGGACGCTTTCACTATTCCTAGGAACGGTGATGCTCGGCTGGGCCGCCTATGGCCGCGAAGTCCTGCCGCCGCATGCGCTCAAAGGCGTCGGCGCGTATCTTCTCGCCAAAGCGCGCGTGTACGGCGCAGAAGGGCGCCGGTCAGCAAAACGCTGGACGCGCACCGACCGGGGTTCTGAATGAGTGAAGGCGCGATCGGATTCGTCGCGATTGGGCGCAATGAAGGCGAACGTTTGATCGCCTGTCTCACCTCGCTGCGCGCTGCGGGCGGCGGAAAGATCGTATATGTCGATTCCGGATCGACCGATGACAGCGTCAACGCCGCCGCGAGACTCGGCGCGGAAGTGATTGCGCTCGACATGTCCGTTCCATTCACCGCCGCGCGTGCGCGAAATGCCGGCGCGCGCCGCCTTATCGAGATTTCAAATCCGCAGTTCATCCAGTTCATCGACAGCGATTGCACATTGGCTGACAGCTGGCTCGCCAATGCGCGCGCCTTTCTTGAAGCGCACCCTGAAACCGCTGTCGTATGCGGCCGCCGCCGCGAGCGCCGACCGCAAGCGACCCTTTACAACGGGCTTTGCGATATCGAATGGAATACGCCGGTCGGCGAGGCGATCGCCTGCGGCGGCGACGCCCTGATGCGCGTTGATGCGCTGAATGCGGCCGGCTTCTATAATGAGAGCCTTGTCGCAGGCGAGGAGCCGGAGCTTTGCGTCAGAATCCGCGAGCGCGGCTGGAAAATCTGGCGGATCGACGCGGAGATGACAGCTCACGATGCGGCGATGACGAAATTCAGCCAATGGTGGACGCGGTCGATGCGCGCCGGTCACGCCTATGCCGAAGTCTTCGCCCTGCATCGAAATTCGCCGCGCAGAATTTGGGCGCGTGAGACAAAGCGTGCGCTGATCTGGTCTGCGCTCGCTCCTGCGTCCATTCTGCTTAGCCTTGTCGTCAGTCCCTGGTTTGCTCTCGCGCTCTGCGCTTATCCCGCTCAGGGGCTGCGCCTCTTTCTTCTGCATCGGCGACGCTTCGGCGAGATCGCCGCGCCCGCCGCCGCGCTCACACTCGTCGGGAAATTCGCAGAATCCGCAGGAGCCCTGAAATATTATTGGAGCCGCATGATCGGCCGCCGCGCCGGCCTTTTCGAATACAAGTAAAAGACAAAGGTCTGAACGCGCCGCTCCGCTCGATGTTTACATGAATTAATGGAAACCCGCGGCGGCGGGCGCCGCGCCGCATTTCGCGCTGCGCGCCGCAGCTGTTCCATTTTGAAACGAAATTTTGCTCGCAGGCGCCGAAAATTAATTCTTCTCCGCCCTGTAACATGGGCGTTTCACCTCGGCGTCCAGTCCCGATTAGCGACGCAATTGTCCCGATGGCGCGGGCGAATGCGTCGGTTTGCCGTGCGTCTCTTTGCACGCCGGGAGACGCACGAAGATCCGCGCCGACATTAACCAATACAGGCGGCGGATTATCAGCAGATTTTGCCAAACATTACCGTCACGCAATTCCGGATTAAAAAATCGCTAACCAAAAAGTTCAGCTTTTTACGATCGCGTCAGCTGTCGCTTAGCAGGTCTCATGTTTCCTTAATGACCAACGGCAACGCGAACGCGCTGAGGGAAGCAGCGATTTGCACCTTTGCCGGCGAAACGCACCAGCAAGGGTTGAGTAAGACATATGTCGTCACGCATTCCGAACTTCTCCCATCAAGCATTAGAGCCCTCGACCGAACTTCACGATTTCCTCAAAGCGGCGAACTCGACGAAAACGCGCGGCGCGCGCCCGAAAAAATCCATAAGACAGTCGCGAAAGTCCGAGGTCGCAGGATCTGCGCTCGTCGCCGCGTTGCTCGGATCGCAATTCGTCGAGGATGTTCAGGCTGCGGAAGATCTCGCAAAAGCGCGCAGCGAGCTAGGCTGGCTCAAGAATGTGAGGATTTGCTCCGGCAAGGCGCATATTGATAATGCGGAAAAAGGCCTTGGCGCAGCGTCGCACGCCGCCCACGACGGAACCGATCATTTCGCGCACCTCAATCTTGGCGGCGGTTCGAGATTTCAGCATTTGCGCAATTCAACCGATGACGGGGAAATCAACGCGCAGGCTGACCTGCGCACCTCCAGCCGCCACGATCATGACAATCTTGCCGAACGCGTGACGGTGCGCGGCGGGCGCGGGCGCCCGGTCCGCGACAATGATGATTCGACCGCCCCGGCCGGCGGCGAGACGCAGTCCGGCGATCATGACCATACCGCCGGAGGAACGACAACCAGCCCGACGACAACGACGACGACCGCCACAACGACCAGTACGTCGACATCGACGACAGGCGGGCACACCCATACCGGCGCAACGACGACGTCAACGTCAACGTCGACGTCGACGACCACTACAAGCGTTCCGCACCCGACAGATCTCGCGATGCAGAAAGAACACATGGCGGTGATGAATCTCGTCCCCGTTTCAGCGGCGACCCATGTCGCCGTCAACAACGGTTCCTGGTTCGATCCGAACACCTGGGCCAATCATCAAGTGCCGGGCGACGGCGCCAAAGTGCTCATTCCGCAAGGGATCACTGTCGATTATGACGGCAAGAGCGCGGCGTCGATCTTCACCGTTCGCGTCGACGGCCAACTCGATTTTGCGACCGATATCGACACCTTCATGGAAGTCGACACGTTTGTCGTCGCCCCGACCGGCACGCTCACGATCGGCACGGAAGCAAATCCTGTCGATCCGAATGTCAGCGCAGTCATTTCCTTTGCGGATAACGGTCCGATCAACGTCGCCTGGGACCCGATGCTTTTGTCGCGCGGCCTCATCTCTCACGGAACGGTCGATATTCACGGCGCCGAGAAAGACACCTTCCTCAAAGTCGCCATCGACCCGATGAAGGGCGCGACCACGCTGACGCTCGAAGAAATTCCCGACGGATGGAAGGTCGGCGACAAGATCGTGCTGACCGGCACGCACCTGGTGTCGATCGGATCGACGCCGAAAGACGCGCCGATCACCGTTGCGACGCAGGATGAAGAATTGATCATCACTGCGATCAACGGCAATGTCGTCACGATCGACCGTCCGCTTACCTACAATCACGAGGGTTCGCGCTCCGATCTCAAGGCCTATGTCGCCAATTACTCACGCAACGTCGTGTTTGAAAATGAAGGCGGCGAGGCGACAAACGTGCACGAGCGCGGCCACGTCATGCTCATGCATTCCGATAACATCGTCGTCAAATACGCCGAATTCGACGAGCTCGGCCGCACGGACAAATCCGTCCGCGCTTTCGACGTCGACAAACTGACGACCGTTCTGCCGGATTCAAACATCAAGGGGCGCTATTCGCTGCACATTCACCGCGCCGGCGTCGACGATCAGCAAAATCCGGCGATCATCGAGGGCAACGCCGTCTGGGGGTCGCCGGGCTGGGGCTTCGTCCATCACGATTCGAACGCCATCTTTTCCGACAACGCCGCCTATGACGTTTTCGGCGCGGCGTTTGTCGCGGAAACCGGCAATGAAACGGGACGCTGGGACCACAATATCGCGATCAAGTCGCTCGGCGTCAATCACATCTCGAAGGACGGCGGCGACGTCAACGCGTTCGATCTCGGCAGGACCGGCACCGGCTTCTGGTTTCAGGGAAGGCTCGTCGAAGCGACCGATAACGTCGCTGCGGGCATCCCAAGCGGCGCCGGTTTCACCTATCTCCACCGCGCGCCGAAGACGTCGGAGCTGCCGATCGATCCGGATACCTCGACGCTCGGCGATTCGCTGCGCTATCACGACTCCGTCCTGTCGAACGTCCCGCACATTTCGATCTTCCTCAACAACGAAACGATCGCCAGCGAGAGAGGTCTTGAAGTCACGAAGGCCAATCCGCAGCAGGACAGCGATTTAAGATCGCTGATCGAAAACTTCACGGCGTGGGAAGTTCAAGAAGGCGTCCATCTTCAGTATACGGGACATTATACGATCAAGAATCTCGACGTCGTCGCGTCGGACAGCGCGGGCATCGGTCAAAAATTCACGATCGGTCTAAACCTTGACCAGAACGTCTTCGACGTCGTCGTCAACGGAGCCAACATCGAAGGCTTCTACACCGGCGTCAGGCAGGTGAAGAACGGCGTCAATCAGTTCGACTTCATGGATGCGCGCGATCAGTGGGAATATGTCTACATCGACGTTAAAGTGACAGGCGCCAATTGGGCGTTCACCAACCGGACACAGGGCGACACGTTCATGACAGCCGGGGACCTCGTCGACGGACGGCTTTCCTACGCCTCCAACTTCGCCGAAACGATGATCAAGCAGGTGAACGGCGTCCATAATCTGCAGGGAGTGAAGACCGATTCAATTGGCTCTACTTCCGGCTACAAAGCCTGGGATCCCAACTATATTGACAGGGCCGAACTGCGCGGATCGATCGAGCAGAACGGATTTTGGACGACTAAGGACGGACGCCGCGTCGCGCTGATTGAGGAATATTACGCGGACCGCGCAACCGGCGACGTCATCAAGGTCGGCATCTTCGTCGAGATTCCGACAACTTATGTCCTGAAAGCGGGCGGCTTCACGCGCATCACGCCGGCCTATAACGGCGTTCTCAATCAGAACAGCCAGGCGCCCATAGCGGTCGACGACACGGCGACCGTCACGCAAGGCCATTCAGTCGTCATTGACGTTCTTGCGAACGACAAGGATCCGGACGGCGACGCCATCAAGCTCGACGGACTTTTCTCGCAGCACGGACATGTGGTCGCCAATGGCGACGGAACGGTCACGTACTTCGCGGACTCGAATTTTTCGGGCGACGACGTTTTCTACTATTTCGTCCAGGATACGAACGGCGACATCACCAAAGCTCAGGTGACGGTGACCGTCGACATCTGATCGGATCGCATCCATTCATCGAGAACGCCGGGATCGGTTTCGCTCCCGGCGTTTTCGCTTTTAAGGCGCTCGAAATCATCGTGGAGCGCAAGCTGCGACAGGGCCCATACGGCTGCGCCGCGCACAAGAGGCGAGCGATCGCCAAGACCGCTCGCCGCCGCCCGGACAAGCGACTTGACCTGCGAATTTCCGATTGCGATCATCACATTGCGCACGAAGCGGTCGCGGCCGATGCGTTTGACGGGCGAGCCTGAAAAGCGCGTGCGAAACCCCGCGTCGTCGAGGGCGGCAAGTTCCGCAAGCGCCGGAGCCCGCAAATCTTCGCGCGATTTCAGCTGCGCCTCATGCGATTCCTGCGCGAATTTGTTCCATGGGCAAACGGCGAGACAGTCGTCGCATCCGTAAATGCGATTGCCGATCGCCTTGCGGAATTCATGCGGGATCTGATCCTTGCACTCGATCGTCAGATAGGAAATGCAGCGGCGCGCATCGAGCTGATAAGGCGCTGGAAACGCGCTCGTCGGGCAGATGTCGAGACATCGCCGGCACTGGCCGCAATGATCTTGCTCTGCGCGGTCCTGATCGAGATCGAGCGTCGTATAAATGGCGCCGAGAAACAGCCATGAGCCGAATTCGCGGCTGACGAGATTTGTGTGCTTCCCCTGCCAGCCGACGCCCGCCGCCGCCGCGAGCGGCTTTTCCATCACCGGCGCCGTATCGACGAACACTTTGACGCCGCAGCCGTAATCTTCGGCGACGCTTCGGCCGAGCGCTTTCAGTTTTTTTTTGACGATGTCGTGATAATCGTGATTGCGCGCATAGACGGAAATCGCGCCGCAGGATCGCCGCTCAAGGAGCGCCAGCGGGTCTTCGTCCGGCCCGTAATTAAGGCCGAGCATGACGATCGACTTCACATCGTTCCAAAGCGCGCGCGGATCGGCGCGCTGATCGGCGCGCGCCGCCATCCAGTCCATTGCGCCATGCCGGCCGTGGTTCAGATAGGCGCGAAGCCGCGAGGGCGCATCCGGTATGGCGTCAGCGCGGACTATTCCGACAGCGTCAAACCCAGCCGCGATCGCTCGCACCCTGATTTCGGCTGCGATATTCGCCGTGTCTTTTGTCACGGCGTCAAAAGTCGAGGTCTGCATAATGCGCCGCCGGCGGCGCGCTCTCGAACCGGTCGGCGAGCAGCGGCCGCATCGACGGGCGCGATTTCATGCGCTGGTACCATGTCTTTGCATCCGGAAAATCCTGCCACGGGACAAGACCGAAATAATCATGAACCGACAGATGCGCAGCGCCCGCGAGATCGGCGATCGTCATCCTGTCTCCGGCAAGATACGCTCGGCGCTCTAGCAGGTAACACAAATAGTCGAGATGCCACGCAAGCGCATCCGAAGCTGGCCGAACGGGTTCAGGTTCGCCCCAGCGCCGCGCCTGCGGTTTGCCGTCGATCCGGCGACGGACGATCAGCGCGTTTACCTCACTCTCGAATTTCTGGTCGAACCAGTGGGCGAGGCGCCGCGCTTCTGCGCGCCCTGCCGAGGTCGACGGAAAGAGCGGCGGATCGCGGTAGACCTCTTCAAGATATTCGGCGATCGCGAGCGCCGGCGCGACCGCTAGCTCCCCGCCGGTCGGCGGCTCGTCGATCAAGACCGGCACCGTCATCGCGGGGTTGTGCTGCGCAAGATCGCTCTCGCGCGCCCAGGGCGGCGTTTCGACAAAACGGGCGGCAAGGCCCTTTTCGGCCAGCATCAGCCGGATAAACCGGCAGGCGGGGTCGAGCGGCATGTGAAGAAGGGAGCGCATGGCGCGGCACAATACGCTTTCGCGATCGATTTCCGCAAATTCTAATCGACGTCCGCCAAATGCTTTAATTGATCAGGAATGCAAAAATCGAGATTTTGTTCTTCCAGCACGGAGCGCCTTTGCAATGTCGCCAGCTGCGTACGCCGCGTTATAGGCGCGGTATTCGGCTTTGTAGTCGGCGAAGGCCTGGCTTGCGGCGAACGCGCAAACGAAAGCGACGCAGAATGATGTGATTTTCAGCATGTCGCGCCCCCGGACCATCGACCGGTTAACCCTATAGCCGATGGCTAATCCCCACAACTCCAGACAGATCTCCGGCAAAGCTCTTGCGAAACAAGGCTTTGAACAGACGCGCGGGACAATTCCTGCATCAGTCTGAGACAGGGTTTGGAGGAGCATCGGTTAATGGCCGCAGGATACGAGGACGTTGATTACGATCATCCTGCCTGGCGGCGGCCTGCGCCGCGCGCGCGCGCGCTAACCATGTCTCTCTATACTTGGCAGGAGCCGAGCCTCGTTTTCGTCCTGTCGATGCTGGCGGCGGCGCCCTTCATCCTTGCCGCGCTTCTCTCGCCTGCCCTCCTTAGCCTTGCGCCGACCGTCAACGTGATCGCGCCGATCGCCGACGCTCGCGCGGTCATTTCCGGCGCTGCGCCGATTGCAGGCGCGTCCTCGCCCTTCCATCTCGCGCTCTTGATGGCGGGCGATCTTTTCTTCGACACGCCGGGCCGCGTTCATCTCGCCGCGAAGGCTTTTGCGGCGATCCTTGTCGCCTCGCCGCTCGCTTATTTCTCCGCTGCGCGTTTTCCGGCGGCGCAGGCTGTCTTGATGACGTCGGGGCTTGCGGCTTTCGTCGCCGCTCCGTTTGCAGGTCCGCTGGAAATCAGCCTTGCCTTGTTTGCAGCGCTTGCGGTCGCGCTTATCTGCGCGCCTGCGGACGAGGGCGCCGGTCGCGCGCGCATCGAAGGGTTGCTGGCCGGCTTCATCCTGTTTGCGCTCTGGATCTCGCATCCGATTTTCGCATTGCTTGGCTTTCTTGCGCTGTCTGCATGCCCGTTTCTTACCGGGCGGCGCGGCCTCGATCGCTATTTCGTTTCTCTCGCCAGCGCGATTTTGCTGGCGCTTGGCGCTGAACTCCTGGCGCCGGGCCTCAATCTTGCGCGCGCGAACGCCGCATCGGGCGCCCTTGGCGCAGTAGCGTCGATACCGGCGGGCGCAAGCGCATGGGGACTTGCAGGCGTCGCGGCGTCGACCGCGATCGTTCTTTTCGCCGCCGCAGTTTTTGGCGGACGCGACCATGCGAAAGGATGGCTGGCGGCAAGCATTTTTCTCGTCATTTCGCTTGTCGCCGTCCGCATCGCCGGCGCACAGGCGACACCGCTTTTTGCGCTTGCCGCCGCGATCGCCGCATTCTCCGTTTCATCGCCCTTTTATGACGGCGTCTTCCGCTTTCACGACCGCGCCTCGATTGCGATTGCCGGATCGGCTGCGGCGCTGACCGTTTTTTGGACGGCGGCGATCATCGCGCAGTCCGCGGGTCAATTCGCGCTTCAGTTCAAAACCGCAACGACAGCGCAGCAGGACGTGCGCGCCGCATTCGGCCTCGTGCAACCGGGCGGGCCGACGATCGCCCGCTGGATCGAGGAAGGACGTTTTTCAACTCCGGAAGCGCGCGAGCTGTTTTCGCTGGCGCCGGTCGATCAATCGGCGATCCTGCTCGAAGCGGCGGCAAGGGCGCGCATCCTGACGCGTGAAGGATTTGATGTCGCCTTCCTCACCGGCGCCGATACGGCCTGC
Source organism: Parvularculaceae bacterium (assembly GCA_041740755.1). GTDB lineage: Bacteria > Pseudomonadota > Alphaproteobacteria > Caulobacterales > Parvularculaceae > Amphiplicatus. The sequence continues at coordinate 8,674 of JBGSLM010000080.1, forward strand.
GTGATTGCGAGCC
>JBGSLM010000081.1:0-15200 GCA_041740755.1 Parvularculaceae bacterium
GCGTCGCTGCGGCCGCAGGCGCAGGCCAGCAATATCGCCGATACGATAAGTCCGGATTTCATGAAGGCCCCCAACCATTTCCGCCGGCGAACCTAGCCGGTTCATGTGCAGCCGCCAATGGGGTTCTACCGGCGGGCGATCAGGCGCGCGATCAAGACCACGAGCAAGGACAGATTGATCGCTTTAAGCGCGTTCGCGGCTGCCGTGTGGCGCGACGCCGTTTCCACCTCTGAAAGCGGCGCGGCGGACCAATCCGGAACCGAAGTCCCGGCGGCGGCGAGAAAGCCGGGTTCGCCGTCGATCATGCCCCGATCACGAATTTCCACGTTGATTCGCTTCGCGATGCGCTGGGCGGCGTCGCCGATCACGGTTTCCTGGAACTGCCGGTCGGCGCCAAGCTCGATCACCTCGCCGGAGCGCAGGGCGAGCCGGTACGCTTGCTGCACTGCAACGACCCCGATCTGGCTGAAGGCTTCGGCGCGCGTCTCGACGCCAGCAATGTCCGAAAGAGGAATTGTTCTGGAAACGGCTGTATGAATGACATGCCCGCGCCGTGCGGGCAGCCGCAGCGAGACCGCGTCGCGGCTGATTTCGACGCGAAGGCGGAACGCCGCCATTGTCTCGGCATAAATCAGCAGTGTCAGCGGAAACATGGCGGCGCACGTGACGCCGAGAACGATTGCGATCGACAGCTCGCTTGCGATCGTCGCGATTGCGATTGCGGCGATGAAAATTTCAAGCGCCGCCATCAACAGCAAAAGCGTCAAAAGCATGAATCGGGCGCCGGCCGACTTGTGAAAACGCTCAATCGCCGGGTCGCTCGCCGCGTTCCTCATCGTCTGGTTTTCCCCTTTTGCGCCAAGGCGAAGCATGTCTTTGACGCAAGCGCCGGCGCTTGTTCCCAAGGCGACCCTAGGCGAGTGCGGGGCGGCGTTAAAGGGGGCAAGGCGACAATGTCGCCGCAAGCGCATGCTCACGGATCAGTGATGGCGGCGCGCCGGATCGAAGATTGCGCCGGCGATGTCGAAACCTTAGCGTCCGGCGCGTTTTAAGAAAGACGCAACAGCCAAAACAGCCAGTGAGGAGAGAACAATGGCTTCGATCAAAATCTATGGAATCCCCCTTTCGCAAAATGTCAGAAAGCCGCTCGCCGTCGCCGCCCATCTCGGCGTTCCGGTCGAGTGCGTCCCGGTCCGTCCGATGGACGAGGCCGTGAAAGCGAAATATCCCGCCGCGCGCATCCCGTTTCTTGAAGACGGTGACGCCATATTGGGCGAATCGAACGCGATCATGATCCATCTCGCGTCGAAGACGAAAAACGATCTTTACCCGGAAGATCGCGCCCGCCGCGATCAGGTGAACCAGTGGCTGTTCTGGGATACCGCGCACTGGACGCCAGCCTACCAGCCGGTCCAGTTCGAGCGCCTCATCAAACAGATGCTGGGCATGGGTCCGGCGGACGAGAAAGCCGTCGAAGCGACACTCGTCAAATTCGCTCGCGAGGCCGCCTATCTCGACAAGGCCCTCAATGAGCGCGACTGGATCGTTGGGAATGGCCCAACGCTTGCCGATTTTGCAGTCGGCGCAGGGCTCACCCACGCCAAGGCGATGGACCTCCCGATCGGCGGCTACCCGAATATCCAGGCGTGGAACGCCCGCGTCATGGGGCTTGAAGGCTTCAAGAAGACGGCGATGTAGACGCTTCGGACGGCGGCGCTTGACGGCGCCGCCAGTTTGAACCCGAAGATGCGATTATCGGAAAATATGGCGCCAAAAACTCTTGGTATGAAAAACTTTTTACTTCGCAGTGAATTTCTAAATTTTTGATCCCTTGAATATGTGATTGCGATGGTATTCGAGAAACTTCGGATGTGGTCGCAAGCGCGCGTCAACAGGTAGCGATAAATATCCTTCAGGCCGAATTAATCGAATGATTGGGTCTGGAACTAAGCTTTGTGCAGTGAGGATCCTGTAATCGCTATCAACTGAAAGCAGCCCCCGATCGAACATCCAATGTACAGTCTTCGATAGTGCCAACCCATTTCTTACTGAATCTGGTCCGGAATGGCCTTCGCCGACCGGCTTAATATGGGCGGCGTCAACTTCGGTTCTTCCGCCGCCATTGCGCATCGACAGTCCGGTAATTGCACAAGTGGCATCATACGCTTTTTTGACATGCCGCGCGAAAGCCTCGTCTCGAAAGGGTTTTGCAATAACGCGCTCCACAATTCGTCGATCCTGTGAGAAGGGAATTATCTCTTCGCCAAAACCGCCATAAGGAGCGACAAAATCTGGCGGGGAAATCCTTTGATCTATTAGCGATTCCGAAAAGGCGTCTGCAAGAATTGCGTTGAACTCGTCTTCCGCAACAAGCCTGACGGCATTCCTGAAATCACCTGAAAGCCCAGTCTTCCCAACGCTCTCTAAATTACGTTCATATAATCCATCAACACTACGGAACGGCACGATTGAATCAAAATCGAGATACTCGCTTACGTGTGCGTAATAGTGGTTTGCGCGTACAGTATCCGGCATAACGGACAGAACCCGGACGATTGCAACATACGCGGAGCGCCCGCCGTTTCGTCTTGGCTCATAGTAAATTGCGAGGTCACCGACCATTGCATTGACTTTTTCCAGGTACTGCTTCGGAAAATGATACCGACTTGTGCGGTCGTCGTCATAACCGCTTTCCGCCTTTGTCGTAAAAATGCCTTTGGTCATATCCCATTATTGGCGTTATTTCGTCTTTAAGAAAAGCCGTCAGAATGCGCGGCTCCTTGACCGCTCGCATGTTGCCTAATATGGACCCCGACCATGACCACCGACAAAAAACCGCTTTCCTTTCAGGGTCTCATCCTGACGCTCCAGAATTACTGGGCGGAAAAGGGCTGCGTCATCTTGCAGCCTTATGACATGGAGATGGGGGCGGGGACTTTCCATCCGGCGACGACTTTGCGCAGCCTCGGGCCAAAGCCCTGGAACGCCGCGTATGTTCAGCCATGTCGGCGGCCGACCGACGGGCGCTACGGCGCGAACCCGAACCGCTTCCAGCATTATTACCAGTTCCAGGTGGTCTTAAAACCGTCGCCCGCCGATATTCAAGATCTCTATCTCGGCAGCCTCGACGCCATCGGCGTCGATCGCTCCGTACACGACATAAGATTCGTCGAGGACGATTGGGAAAGCCCGACGCTCGGCGCATGGGGTCTTGGCTGGGAGGTCTGGTGCGACGGCATGGAAGTGTCGCAGTTCACCTATTTTCAGCAGGTCGGCGGTGTCGACTGCAAGCCGGTAACGGGCGAAATCACTTACGGGCTCGAACGCCTTGCGATGTATATTCAGGGCGTCGATAACGGGTTTGACCTTGTCTATGGCGGCAGGAAGCTCGATGGAACGCCGTTCACCTATGGCGACGTCTTCCATCAGCAGGAAGTTGAATTTTCCGCCTACAATTTCGAACTCGCGAATACCGACGCCCTATTGGGGCAATTCCGCGAGGCGGAAGCCGCATGCCTTGCGATCATCGCGGCGGGAGAGACGGCCGGCAAATCATACGCTCTCCCGGCCTATGACCAGTGCATCAAGGCCTCGCATCTGTTCAATCTGCTGGATGCGCGCGGGGTCATCTCCGTCGCCGAGCGCCAGTCCTATATCCTCCGCGTCAGAACGCTTGCGAAAGCGTGCTGCGAAGCTTGGCTTAAATCGCCGCAGGGGCGCACCGAAGGCGCAGGGATTGTCGACTATCCGGCGTAGGCTTATTTCGCCGCCTTCACTTCAACTTCGATGATCCGGCATTCTTCAACGAAGGTGTAGCGAAAGTCGCCGTGCGTTTCGGCAGGCGCCCAAAGAACGTCGCCGGCTGAAAATTTCCGCTCGACCGGCTCGCCGTTTTCATCGACGCGGCGGTCGATGCAGTCATTTAGAAAAACCGCCGCGCGGCCCGGATGGGAATGCAGCGGGGTGAACTCGCCGGGCCGCGCCGTCGTTTGAATGGCGCGCACATGCTCGTTTTCGAGTTTTAGCGAATATATCTGCGGCGCGGCTGCAATGGGGTCGAGATTGACCGCCGCCGCCTTTTCGGGCGCGGGGGACGCGTCGCAGGCGCCAAGGATCGCAAGAGCCGGAATTCCGATGGCCGCATATTTGATCATGACGCCTATCCGTTTTGCTTGGCTCGATGATAGGCTGCGCACTCTTCAGCTGCAATCTACGAGGCGCCGGGCCATGCCGAACAAAGTCTCCCTTCCCCAGACAGGCGGGTGCCATTGCGGCGCCGTTCGCTATTCTCTCTCCGCGCCGCCGCTAATGATCTATAATTGTCATTGCACGAACTGCCAGAAGATCACGGGAAGCGCCTTCGTCGTATCAGCGACGATACCGGAGGCGGCGTTCGCCTTCACCAAAGGCGCGCCGAAAAAAATCGAGTGGGCGTCCGACGCCGGCAACAAGCGGTTCGGCTGGTTCTGCGGCGATTGCGGCTCGCGCATCGCTCACGGTCAGACGCCGTCGATGGGTTTCTTGAGCCTTCGCGCCGGCACCTTCGACGACACAAGCTGGGTCGAGCCCGTCGGCGACATCTGGACGAAGAGCGCGCAGAAATGGGTGAAGCTCCTTCCAATAACGGCGGAAGGTCAGCCCAAGGACTATAGTCCGTTCGTCGCCGCCTATCGCGCGCAGGACCGGTTCTGACGGCGCGTGCTGCGGCGCAGCGCAGGTTTTTCTTCCCCGCAAGTCCGGCGCACCTTAACTTCATCCCTTCACTGACAAGGCAGGGAGAGATGTCATGCCGAAACTCAATCCGGTTGGTATCGCAGTTGCGACGCTTGCGTTCTTTCTTATTGGTTTTCTTTGGTACGGAATGATCTTCTCGGATGCGTGGATGGCGGCCAACGGCGTCACCGCCGAAGGCGCCAAGGGCGACAGCCCGATCTGGATGGTGGTCGGCCTTGTGATCACGGCCGTCCAGGTTGTCGGGATTGCCGTCGTTCTCAAATCGAAAGGCGCTTCGGGCCTCGTCGGATCAGCGAAAGCGGCGGCGATGCTGTGGGTGTTCTTTGCGCTGCCATTGACGCTTTACGACTACATTTACATGCCAGCCCACGATTCGACCTTGCTGATGATTGACGCCAGCCACCTTCTTGTTGGCTGGGTCGTATCGGCGATCGTGCTGTCGCTTTTCAAATAGGCGGCAACAGGGCTAAAACCGCTCCGCTGCGGCGGGGCGGTTTCAGGGTGAAGTTTTCAGCGATTAAGATCTCGAAGAAGAATTTGCGGCGCGCGTCGGTCGTGTCGCTGCGCGCCGTGGCGATCGCGCTTGCGCTGGTCGTGCTCTCCCCGGTTATCGGCGCGGTCCTTTACCGCTTCGTTCCGCCGCCGGGCACGTGGACGATGCTTGAAAGAAAGCTCTCCGGCGACGTGATCATCCATCCCTGGACGCCGTTGAAGAAAATCTCGCCGCATCTGGTCCGCGCGGTGATCGCAGCGGAAGATTCCCGCTTTTGCGAGCACAAGGGCATCGACGTCGAAGCGGTCGAGAAGGCGCTGGAGCACAATAAGAACGGCAGGAAACGGCGCGGCGGATCGACCATCACGCAGCAGACCGCAAAGAACGTCTTTCTCTGGCAGGGCGGCGGTTGGATCAGAAAGGGGTTTGAAGCCTATTTCACGCTCGTCGCCGAACGCATCTGGGGCAAGCGGCGCACGATGGAGCTGTATCTCAACGTCGCCGAATGGGGGCACGGCTATTTCGGCGCTGAAGCCGCAGCGCGCGGGCGTTTCGGCAAAAGCGCCGCCGATCTTACAAAACAGGAAGCGGTGCTTCTCGCCGCCGTACTGCCTAGCCCGAACAAATGGCGCGCCGTCAACCCAGGACCCTATGTGCGGGGGCGCGCCGCGACCATCCGTAAGCGGATGGATGTCGTAAAGAACGAGGGGCTTGACCAATGCGTGCTTGGCAAGTGAAGGTCCATCTTTAGAGGAGGCAGCCATGCCCGACCCAAATAAGTCAGATCCCGTCATCGCCCAAAAGACGCCGATCGCCGCCGATGTCGTCGCGGGCGAGAGTTATTTCTGGTGCGCCTGCGGCCAGTCGAAATCGCAACCCTTTTGCGACGGCTCGCACAAGGGAAGCGATTTCTCGCCGGTCAAATGGACGGCGGGCGAAACAAAGCGCGTCTTTTTCTGCGCCTGCAAGCGCACGAAGGGCCAGCCGCTTTGCGACGGCTCGCACAAGCTGCTCTGATGCCGAAAACATCCGACCGCCACACTGAAATTCTCGACGGCTACAAGCGCGGCGATTCGCGCTTCAACAAATGGTCCGAAGAAAAGCTCGGGACCTTTCGCCTCACTCATTGGGAATGGGGGAAGCTGTCGATCCAGTGGGAAATCGACGACCGATTCGTGATGCCGGACGGCGTCATGTTCGGCGGGCATGTCGCCTCCGTCGCCGATCACGTCGCAGGGCTCGCTGCGATGACGGTCCTTGAAGCAAATGACGACCGCTTCCGCACGTCGCGGTTAGAGACAAATTTCTTTCGCCCGGTCATGAAGCCAAAGGCGACAATCGAAGCGCGGGTCGTCAACACGTCAAAGTCTCTCATCCATGTCGAGGCGGATATTTTCAACGCCGAAGGAAAGCTCGCCGCGCGGATTGCAGCGGCGCAAATGAAGCGGACGGCGTAGTACGCCGTCCGCTCTTTGGCTTTGCGCCGTTTATTGCTGTGCGCGGACCGCCGCCGGGTTCAGCGATTTCTTGCCCGATATGCAGCAATTGTTGGCGACGGGCGCCGGCGCCGGCCGCTTCAGGTAACAGATCGCATTGGCTTCCTGCACGCCGGGCCGAACATAGGTCCAGGCCGCGCATCCATGATCCGCCGTGCACGCAGTCTGGCAGTTCTTCGGATCAGCGACGGTCAGGACGAAGCGGGCATAGTCCGAACCCGGACGGTCTGTATTGTTTTCCATGCCTGCGCCGACGCTGTTCGAAACGCCCGCGCCTTGCTCCCGCACTGCGCCGTACTTATCCGGGGTCGGCTTTGCAAAACCGCCGGGCTCCTTCACCGCATCTGATGCTTTCGGCGGCACGCCGGAAATGCAGCAGGTATTTGCGGACGTCTGTGACGATTGATCTTTGAGGTAGCAAACGGGTTTGTCGCCCTGCACGCTCGGCCGCACATAGGTCCACGCCTTGCACTTGTCGCCGTCTTTTAAGCACGCCGATTGGCACAACTCCGGCGTTCTCGAATCGAGGAAGAAGCTGCGGTAATCGGACCCGTAACGGTCGGTGTTGTCTTCCATGCCGGGAGTGATTGCTTCCGCCTGTTGTGCGGGCGCCGCTGATTTACATTTCGCTGGTTCGATCAGGCTCCATCCGACTTTGTTGGCGGCGTCCTTGACGTCGAAGCTGATGCCGCTGACGCCGCCGCTTTCGTCGATCGAGCCGTCATAGACGCCCGTGCTCTCCCACCTGTCGAGTTCGGAGGGTTCGCACCCGGTAAACAAAGAGCCGCATTTGTCAGCGTATGCTGCTTCCCATGCGACGCGGAACCGGACAGCGGTTCCTTCGACCGTTCCTGTAACTTTGCCGAAAACGGCGACGTCCTCGCCTTTCTTTAGCGCCCGCGAATAATACGTCGCAGTTCCGCCCAATTAAGCGCCGTCCTGAACGAATTCTGCGAGCACGGCGATGCCGTTCGCCTGGTCGATTGTCCTGGGTCCGCTGATGTCCCACTGCTCGCAAGCGAACGCCGACTGCGCGAACAGCGCGCCGATGGCCGCAAGCGCAGGAATAGTTTTGATGAAGTTCATTTTTGTCCCCGATTGCGCCAAAGCGCATGTGATCTCCCCCCGAGAACGGGCAAGCTAGCACGGCTTTTCGTACGCCGGTAGCTATGGGATAGTCAGGGTACGGCGCGCCTCTACCGCCGGTCAGCGCGTTTTTGTCAGCGTGAATTCGACGAGATAGGGACCGTCCTGATCAACCCGATTCGCCGTGACCTCGATCGCTCCGGACCGGGTCGCTTTATAGACGATCCGCTGCACGTCAGAATTTGCGTCGGTCGCCTCGAATACGGCCAGTCCTGCGCCCGCCTCGGCAAGCCGCATGACTGACGGACCTTGCGTCTCCCATGTCGTGAAATCCGCGTTGTAACGGTTGAACCGCATGACGACGCCGTCGTCGATTTCCTGAACGACGGCAAAACGCAAGAAGCGCACGGCGTCATTTTGCACACCACGCGAGCTGGCCAATACGACGCCAGCCTGCGCATCCGTCCAATGTTCTTCAATGACGAAGCCGTCGCGGTCGCTGACCCAATCGCCTTCAAGGAAGGTGAGATCGCTGAGCGCCGGCTGATCGGCGGCGGCTGCGGGGCCGGCGAGAACAAGGCAGGCGGCGGCGAGAAAGATGCGCATGGGTTCAGTCCTTTTATTTTCGGGAGGCGATAGGGAAGGCGCAGTTCCGTCTCAACTCACATTTCGGAGCGCCCGCGCGTGTTCGAGACGGAAAGGCGCGGCGCGCGGGGACTAGGTTTTGGGCGGCTTGCCGGTTAGAAGCCCCCTAGTCCCCGCTCATCAAGCCCAGAACCCCAATGCCAGACCTTCTCCTTGAACTCTTTTCCGAAGAAATCCCTGCCCGAATGCAGGGAAAGGCCGCGCGCGACCTTGAGCGCATGATGAACGAGCGCCTGCTCGCGGCGGGCTTCATGCCGGAAGGTGTAAAAGCGTTCGCGGGACCGCGCCGCCTTGCGCTGATCGCGACCGGGCTTCCTTTGCGCCAGCCCGACCGCAAGGAAGAGAAAAAAGGTCCGCGCGTCGGCGCGCCGGAAAAGGCGATTGAAGGTTTTTTGAAATCTGCGGGCCTTTCATCGCTCGATCAATGCGAGATCGTCGACGACAAGAAGGGCGCTTATTACATCGCGAAGATCGAGGAAAAGGGGCGCGAGACCGCTGAGGTCTTGAGCCAAACGGTCCCGGCGATCGTGAAGGAATTTCCCTGGCCGAAATCGATGCGCTGGGGTGATGGAGACCTTCGCTGGGTGCGCCCGCTGCAATCGGTGCTCTGCTGCTTCAACGACGAAATCGTCGCCTTCGAAGTCGGCGGCGTCAGATCGGGCGACACGACGCATGGGCATCGCCGGTTTTCGTCCGGCCCGATCCATGCGCGCAATTTCGACAAATATGTTCCAGCGCTGACCAACGCGAAAGTCATTCTCGACGGTGACGCGCGGGCCGCGATGATCGCGGCCGATGCAAAGACCTTGTGCGAGGCGCAAGGGCTTGAACTGGTCGAGGACAAGGGCTTGCTCGGCGAAGTCGCAGGGCTTGCAGAATGGCCGGTCGTGATGATGGGCGCGTTCGATAGGAAATTCCTGGCGCTGCCTGACGAAGTGCTGACTGCTTCGATGCGCGGGCATCAGAAGTATTTTTCGGTGAAAGATCCAAAATCGGGCCGCCTCGCCAGCAAATTTGTCTATGTCGCCAATATCGAGGCGAAGGACGCCGGGAAATCCATGCGCGTGGGTTATGAGCGCGTTCTGACCGCGCGTCTGTCGGACGCCTGGTATCTCTATCATCAGGATCTAAAAACGCCGCTTGAAGACCGTGTCGCCGATCTTGACCGCGTCACGTTTTTTAAAGGATTGGGTTCGATCGGCGACAAAGCGCGGCGCATCGCAGCGCTGGCAAAAGAGATCGCGCCGGCAGTCGGCGCCGATTCGGCGCTCGCTGAAAAAGCCGCGCTCCTTGCCAAAGCCGATTTGACGACTGGCATGGTCTACGAGTTTCCCGAACTCCAGGGTTTGATGGGCCGGTACTATGCTGCTGCGCAGGGCGTGAAAGACGAAGTCGCCGATGCGATCCGCGATCACTATTTGCCGAAAGGCGCTGATGACGATGTCCCAACCGCGCCGGTTTCGGTCGCGGTCGCGCTTGCGGACAGGATTGATACGCTCGACCGGTTTTGGGGAGCTGGGAAGAAGCCTACCGGCTCCGGAGATCCGTTCGCGCTGCGGAGGGCGGCGCTTGGAATTGTAGAGACTATAATTGACAACGACTTGCGCCTGCGGCTTCAAGACTATTTTTCGAATTGGTTGAGTTCCGGCGATCGCTCGCTGGAAGCGACCCTTGAGAACGCTGTTGATCTAGCCAATTTCTTTGAAGATCGTTTGACGGTCTTCTTCAAAAGTCGCGGCACACGGCTTGATGTTGTGCGAGCCTGCTTCGGTGGACATCAAAAAGTATTCGATGGCGACGTCACTCTTTTTGCGAAGCGTGTTTATTCACTCGACGAATTTCTGAAAACGAACGACGGCGCCAATCTCGCGGCAGGGTACAAGCGAGTGGCGAATGTTCTGAAGTCTGAAATCAAGAAATCCAACACAATTCCAAGTTCTCTCCTTCGCGAGGAACACCTGCAACTGCTGGAAGAAAAGGCACTCTTTGCGGCATTGAAATCAGCCGAAGAAAAAGCCGCGAAATCTGTCGCCGACGATAAATTCGAAGACGCGATGGCTGCGCTTGCGTCGTTGCGCGCCCCGATCGACGCTTTCTTCGACAAAGTGACGGTGAACGCCGACGACGAGAAATTGCGCGCCAATCGCCTCGCGCTTTTGCAGCGCTTCATCGCCGCGACCGCCGCAGTTGCGGATTTAGGCAAGCTCGAAGGCTAGTCCGGCGGTCGGCGCGTCCAGTCAGAACGGCGAATTCATCGCGCTGAACGGCGACGCCTTCGCGTCCTTTTCTGAAAGGACTGCTTTTTCCGGATCGATCCCCCAGTCGATGGCGAGCGCTGGATCATTCCATAAAACCGCGCCGTCGTGCTCTGCGGAATAAAATTCGGTGACTTTGTACGCAACTTCTGTATCCGGCTCGACAGTCGCAAAGCCGTGCAGGAAGCCGGCGGGGACGAGAAGCTGTGCGCCGTTCTCCGCCGACAGATACGCACGCACATGCTTGCCGAATGTGGGCGATCCCTTGCGCACATCGACCGCAACGTCGATGACGGCGCCGCGCAACACGCGCACCAGTTTCGTCTGGGCGCGCGGCGGCGCCTGAAAGTGAAGGCCGCGCACTGTGCCAGCCGCCACCGAGTAGGAGTGATTGTCCTGCACGAAAATTTCGGCGATGCCTGCGGCGCGGAATCGTTCAGCGTTCCATGTCTCGGCGAAAAAGCCGCGCGAATCCGAAAAACGCTTCGGCGTCACCAAAAGAACGCCATCGATGCCGGTTTTCTTTACGTCAAGCACGTGGTCCCCGTTTCAGTCAAACTTCAGCAGAAGAATTGCTGCAATGATTGCGCCGACCGCCATCACGCATTCGCGCGCATAGTCGATTTTGATGAACTTTGCCGCAAATTTCCAGTTGAAAGGCAGAGCAAGGATCGGCGTCATCATGGCGTAGGCGATGGCGGCGTCAGAGCCGAATTGATGGAAGATGAAAGGCGTTCCGGCAAACAGAGCCGTCCCCGGTATGACGGTCAGCAAGGTGAAGCGCCGGCTGTCGCCGCCGGTCAAAAGCACAGAATTGACGAGGCGGTAGGGAACAAGAAGCAGCATCAGCGCCAGAAGCTTTATGTAATGTGCGACGCCGTGATAGGCGTCGGCATAGATGATCGAAATGAACAGGTCAGCGAACAAGATGACGCCTATAAAAAGACCGGCGCAGCCTATTTCATAGACAAGGCGGATGCGGCGATAAATGCGCGTCAGGTCATGCGCCCGCTCTCGGTGAAGCTCAGCTAGTGCGGGGTTGGCGATCCGCCGCTGCACGGTTTCGATGACAGTCGCCGCCGTTACGATCCAGATCGTCGCGATCGAATAGAGCGAGAAATCGTCGATGTCGAACAGCCACGCGAACAGAACCTGATCGCCGCGCTGCACGAGATAGCCGAAGGTCGAAGCGATGAGCAGCCATTTCCCGTAATTGAAGATTTCGTTGAAATGCTCGCGCTTCCATCCAAACCTTGCGGGCGGTCCTTTCAGCGCAAAATGCGATCCGGCGCTTCTTACAATTTCTGCGACTACCGCTCCGGCGGCGAGCGAATAAACGCCGAGGCCGAGAAACGCCGCAGCCGTCATTGAGATTAGCGCCATCACTTGCGCCGCAAGCTCAAGCCGGAGGACCGGCGCGATGTCGAGCGTGCGATTGTGAAGGGCGATCCGCATCGCAGAAAATCCCGAGATCGTAACCGATCCGGCGATGCAATAGAGAAAGACCGGAAGGCGGGGGTCCGCGTAAACGGAACCGGCGCGAAGCACGCCGTTCGCGGCAAGCCCTGGAAGCGCAAGCGCCGCAATGACGAGGACGCTGGCGATAAGCGCGCACCGCCCAAGCTGCAAAAGGCGCGCGGTCGCAAGATAGTCCGGGTCGTCGCCGTGTTTCGAGCGCACGATCGAGGCGTTGAGGCCGATATCGCTCATCATCGCAATCCAGATCTGAAGAGCGATCGTAACGCCCATCAGGCCGAACGCGTCCGGCGCAAGGAGGCGCGTCATGATAAGGTTCGAGACGAGGCGAATGCCCTGCGCTGCGCCAAAGCCGGCAAGCGCGAAAACGCCGCCCTTCATTGCGCGCGCTTTAAGGGTCTTTCCGCGAAACAGGTTCCCGAACATGGCGCGAAGCATCCGGCGATCTTGGTTAAGAAATTGGAGGTAAGACGGCAGCGCCCCTGCGATAATCGAACCGCTGTACAAAGCAAAGAGCGATTTTGCCGGGGCGCCAGCGCCGCCGGCGCTCTAAAGGTGTGCGACGGCGTGAAACTTGATAAGGGAGCGAGCTGCGGCGCAGGCCGCGCAGCGGGAGATGATCGAAGCGCGATGACGAAAAGCGGTCGAAAGGGGCGGCGATGACCGAAGCTCTAAAGGCTCTCGCCGTCGTATTCGCAATATCGTTCTGCGGATTCATTTATGCGCGCGTCGCTTTCGGGGAAATCGCAACCAGCGGAACGATCAACCGGTGGAGGAACATTTACCTCTCGGCGACGCTCGCAATATTCCTCATTCCCAATTTCTGGGTGTTTCTTTTTGCGATCGCGCTGATCGCCTTGACGCTTGGCGGCAGGGAAAAGAACAAGCCGGCGCTCTATCTCCTCCTCCTGTTCGCGCTTCCGGTGGCGGATGACCTCGTTCCTGGGTTCGGCGGAATACAGAATTTCCTCATCCTCTTCCCTTTCAACATTCTCGCCCTCTGCATTCTAATACCGCTGTTGTTTGCGCCGCAGGAGAACCGGGCCTTCCGCCGCGTCGGCGCTGCGGCGGACTATTTCTTCATCGGCTTTTCGGTTCTGACGCTGGCGCTTTCGTTTCGCGACACATCGATCACGGACGGGTTTCGCCAGTCTGCGGCCTATATGTTGACCGCCTTTGGCCCTTATCTCGTTTTCAGCCGCATCAACTGGACGAAGGAACGGATGAAGGCCGCAACGCTCGCCTTCGTCATTCCATTGATCATCCTGTCGGCGATCGCGGTCGTCGAGGCCGTGCTCAGCTGGCATGTTTTCGCCAGCGCAGTCGACAACTGGGCGATATCAAATCGCGCCCGTTACAATTGGCGATCGGGATTCCTGCGTGCGTATACGACGGTGTTTGAACCGATTTCATTCGGCCTTTTCATCTCCTGCGCCATTCCGCTGTCTCTCGCGCTCATATCGTCAATGACGAAGCGCAAGCTCGCGATGGCGGGGGTCGGTCTTTTGGGTCTCGGCCTCCTTTTTACATTTTCACGCGGGCCTTGGGTCGGGGCTGCGTTCGCCCTCCTCATTTTCGTGATGACAAGCGAGCGGTTTTTCAAAGGCATGATGCGCCTCGGCGTGCTCGGCCTTGCCGGAATGCTTGCGTTGTCGGCGACGCCGATGGGCGATCAGATAGTCGCGTTGATTCCATTCGTCGGCGATTCTTCGACCAACTCGATCGACTATCGCCAGCAGCTGATGGATATCGGCTGGCAAGTCGCGATGGAAAACAAATGGCTGGGGTCCGAAAATTACCTGAACCATCCGGCGATGCAGGCGCTGGTGCAGGGACAGGGCATCATCGACATCGTCAACTCCTATTTGCGCGTGACGCTGGAGTCGGGACTAGTGGGATTGTCGCTGTTCGTCGGGGTCAGCGCGTTCTCGATGCTCGCCGCTTTCCGGGCGATCGGCGCCGTGCGTAAGGCCGACCCTGAACTTGCGATTTATTGCCAGGCGTGGCTCGCCGCGCTCGCGGGCCTCTTGCTCACCATCGCGACGACTTCGAGCGTTGTCGCGCAGGTCGCCGAAGTGCATTGGCTGTTGTGCGGGATGTGCATCGGCGTCGCCCGCTCGGTCGCGGCGGCGAAGGCCGTCCCGCAACCAGCCATCGACAGCTTGCCCCCGCCTCCAGATCCGCCGGTTCGCGGAGCAAAGCCGAACCCGCAAGAAGCTGGCGGAAACCTCCCGCCGCATCTTCGCCAGTACGCCAAGCGCTAAAATGACCGGAAATTCATGCCGGAAACCGCGCCGGGGCGGTTTGGTTAACAGTTTGTCTACACACTCAGCCTAATCCTCGCCAGATCGTTAACCATTTCGCCGCCCTGCGCGGCGGCTGGACGGCAGGAGCGGCGATTAACATGGTGCGGCTGCGTTTGAGTTTGCTGGCGGGAACAGCGTTCCTGGCGTTGGCCCCCGTCGCCGGGGTCGCTGCGGAAGGATCGCTCTACCCGAAAGAAGCGAGCGCCTCGAAATCAGGAATTGCGAGCGCGCTCGGCCGGGCGGGATATGCCGCCGACAGCCTCGGCGTCAACGACGAATTCAACAGGAAGATCCAAACCGCCATCGCCGATCATCCGGTGCTCGCCGCGCAAACGTCGCAAGCGGCTATCGCCCGCGCCGAAACGAGAGCGGCGAGAGCTGCGCTCTATCCGCGCATCAGCGCCGATGTGAACGCCGATTATGTGATCGCGCGGCGTTTCAATTCCGGCACGTCAAACGTAGTTGAATCTCTCCGGCCAGATGAGCAGGTGAATGTCGGCGTCACCGCCAGCCAGCTCCTTTTCGACGGCGGCGCGACATTCGCGCGCATAAAGAGCGCCAAGGCGCGAAAAGTCGAAAGCGCGCGATCAATTGACGCGCGCATCAACGAACTCGCGCTGGCGGCGCTGTCCGCCTATCACGATGTCGCCGTGCATCAGGCGATTCTCGCCCTCGGCTCGGAATATGTCGCGCATCACGAAAAGCTGCT
>JBGSLM010000082.1:0-17146 GCA_041740755.1 Parvularculaceae bacterium
GAATATTCTTGTAGGCGAGCCAGATGCGGTTGCGATTGCCGTGATAGACCGTGAAATCGCTGTAGCGGCCGGTTATGCCGGACCCTTCATGCGCGACGGTCGCCGCCTTCACCTGAACGCAATGACCGCCCGAAAGGCGCAGGCGAAAGCCGAGATCGACATCCTCGCCATAGCAAAAGAAGCGCTCGTCAAATCCGCCGAGCGCCTCGAATGCCGCGCGTTTGTACATGGCGGCGGCCGCGCAGGGCGCAAAACATTCGCCGTCTTCGGGAAACTCCGATATCGAACGGCCATAGCCCCCGCGATAGGCGGCGCCGAGAACATGATATACGTCGCCTGCGCCGTCGATCCGGTCGGGCCGGTCAGCGGCGATCTGCGACGACCCGAAGGCGGCCGCCCACGGATAGCGCTCGCTCGCCGCGACAAGTTCGGCAAGCCAGGCGTCATCGGCGTAAGCGTCAGGGTTGAGAAAAGCGAGCAGCGATCCATTCGCTTCTCGCGCCGCAAGATTGTTGCCGGCGGCGAAACCAAGATTTGTCGGCGACAGGATGAGACGGACATCAGGAAACGCTTCGCGCACGCGCGTCATCGATCCGTCGGTTGAGGCGTTGTCGAGAATGATTGTTTCAAAATCGCGAAATGTCTGCGCGTCGAGACGCCCAAGACAGCGAAGGATCTTTTCGCCGGCATTGTAGTTGACGATGATGACAGTGACGCGCGGCGCAGCTTTACTCATCAGAGCCCCTTAATCGTCCGGTACGGGAACGGCAAGAATCGCGGCCGCGGCGCGTGCTTATCGCGCACCCCCCTTCCATTCCGCGCCGTTCGCATTATGTTCCCGCCATGCCGCCAAAACGCCCGACCACCCAGCCGACCACGCCGAAAGCGGAGATCACGCCCGGCGGCTTTTCCGAAGCCGTTGCGACCTATCATGACCGGCTTGCGCAACCGCTGACAGAATGGATTCCGCACCGGCCGGAGCGGCCTGTGTCGCGCGGCCTTTCGAGGCCGCTGCGCGTCAAATCGGCATATTCTCCCGCAGGCGACCAGCCGACCGCAATCGCGGAATTGTCGGCCGGGATCAAAGACGGCGAGTTCGATCAGGTCCTGCTCGGCGCGACCGGCACCGGCAAGACCTTCACCATGGCGAAGGTGATCGAGGAAGCGCAGCGCCCGGCGCTTATCCTCGCGCCGAACAAGACGCTCGCCGCGCAGCTCTATTCGGAATTCAAGGCGTTCTTCCCCGACAATGCGGTCGAATATTTCGTGTCCTATTACGACTATTACCAGCCGGAGGCCTATGTTCCGCGCACGGACACTTACATCGAAAAAGAAAGCTCGGTGAACGAGCAGATCGACCGGATGCGCCATGCCGCGACGCGCGCGATCCTTGAACGCGACGACGTCATCATCGTCGCTTCCGTTTCCTGCATCTACGGCATCGGATCGGTCGAGACCTACACCGCGATGACGTTCAGCCTAGAAATCGGCCAGACGATCCTTCGCAGCACGCTGCTCGCCGATCTTGTCGCGCTTCAGTACAAGCGCGCCGATGTCGGTTTTGCGCGCGGCAGTTTTCGCGCCAGAGGCGACATCATCGAAATTTTCCCGGCCCATTATGAAGACCGCGCCTGGCGCATTTCGATGTTCGGCGACGAAGTTGAATCGATCGTCGAATTCGACCCGCTCACCGGCCAAAAGAGCGACGATCTTCAATCGGTCACCGTCTACGCAAACAGCCATTATGTGACGCCGCGCCCGACCTTGACGCAGGCGATCACCGGCATCAAGCGCGAGCTGAACGAGATGCTCCCAATCATGCGCGCCGAAGGCCGCCTGCTCGAAGCGCAGCGGCTCGAACAGCGCGTTCAGTTCGATCTTGAGATGATGGCGGCGACCGGATCTTGCGCCGGGATCGAGAATTATTCGCGCTACCTTACGGGACGAAAGCCGGGCGAGCCGCCGCCGACGCTGTTTGAATATCTGCCCGACAACGCGCTCCTCTTCTGCGATGAGAGCCATGTCACCGTGCCGCAGATCGGCGCGATGTTCCGCGGCGACTTCGCGAGGAAGAAAACGCTCGCCGAATACGGCTTCCGCCTCCCCTCCTGCATGGACAACCGTCCGCTGAAATTCGAAGAGTGGGAGAAAATGCGCCCGCAGACGACGCATGTCTCCGCGACGCCCGGCGCGTGGGAAATGAACCGCACGGGCGGCGTCTTCACCGAACAGGTGATCCGCCCGACCGGCCTCATCGATCCGCCTGTCGAAGTGCGCCCCGTGACCGGCGACAAATCGAACCAGGTCGACGACGTCATCGCGGAAGTTCGGCAGATCGCCAAACGCGGCGGGCGCAGCCTTGTCACCGTGTTGACGAAGCGGATGGCGGAAGATTTGACTGAATACATGCACGAACAGGGCGTTCGCGTTCGCTACATGCACTCCGACATCGAAACGCTTGAGCGGATCGAGATCATTCGCGATTTGCGCCTTGGCGCGTTCGACGTTCTTGTCGGCATCAACCTGCTGCGCGAAGGGCTCGACATCCCCGAATGTCAGCTTGTCGCGATCCTCGACGCCGACAAGGAAGGGTTTTTGCGCTCGGAAACCTCGCTGATCCAGACGATCGGCAGGGCCGCGCGCAATGTCGACGGCAAGGTCATTCTTTATGCCGACCGCATTACCGGCTCGATGGAGCGCGCGATGGCGGAAACCGACCGCCGCCGCGAAAAGCAGGTGGCGCACAACGAAGCGCACGGCATCACGCCGCAATCGACCAAGGCGATGATATCGGACCTTGCGCGCGACGAGGACGAAGGAAAGCGCGCCGCGATGGGCGCGACCTTTGTCGGCCACAAATTGCCGGGCCGCGCGGGCCAGTATGTATCGGGCTTTGCAGAAGCCGCCGGCGAATTCGCGGGCCACAATCTTCGCGCTGTCATAACCGGACTGGAAAAGGAAATGCGCGAGGCCGCAGGCAATCTCGAATTCGAGGAAGCCGCAAGACTGCGCGACGAGATCAGACGGCTTCAGGAAACAGAACTCGCCATCGCGGATGACCCCTTCGCGCGCCAGGAAGCGGTCGAAGAACGGATTTCAGAAGGATCGAAAGGGCGCATCACGAAAAGCGAGGGAACGGTGAGCACGTTGCTGAGCAAGCCGAAAGGCTCGTTGCGTCGGCCTCGCCAATAGAGATTGGAATAGACGCCATGTGATTGGGCGTCCATCGCGCCTTGGAGCGCGCGCCGGATCCCGGCTTTCGCCGGGATGAGCGGTTTTCTTGGCGGCGCCGCTATTTCTTCGCGCCGGGCGCCGTATACGAAATGATCTTGCCCTTCGCCTTGCCGGGGCGGATGCATTCTCCCGCTTCGACGCTTCCCGAGGGCGCCATTTTGAACGAGACGGCGGTTGCGGGCGTTTCTTCCCGGTAATCGCCGGCGAAGGACGGATTGGCGGCAAGGATCGCGGCGAAATCCTTCTTCATCTGCGCGCTGTCGGCTTTCAGATATTGTTCGATCTGCGCCTGCATCAGCGCGGGGTCGAAGGTCATGGTCGTCGGCGCCTCGACCAGAAGATGGGCGGCGCTTTCAACGGTGAAAATCTGCGCGCCTTTCGGATAGCAGGTGGTCCAGATTTTCACCTGATCGCCGTCGGAAATTCGCTCGATCTTGCCGATCATCGCGTAAGAGCCGGGCGCAAGTGCGGCGGCGTGGAACTCCTTTACCGTCCCTGCCCCTTCGGCCGCTTTCAGCATGCCGCGTCCCGCCGCGAAGTCGCCGGGCGTCACCAGCAGATTGACGTCGCCGAACGCGCCGGTCTCAACATCCACCGCGCGCAACAAAAGCGTCACCGGATGAACAAAAGGAATGTCGTGAAAGACGACAATGCCGTCTTCAGCGGCGCTTTCCTGGGCGGGCGGCGGCGCGGCCTCACCGGGAGCGGCGGCGAAGAGGAAAGCGGCGAGAAGGCTGAACATGGAGAATATTCCAGAAAGCGGCCGCGCGACCTAGCAAGCTGCGCCGCTGACTGTCCAGCGTGCTGGGCGGTCACCCTCTATGGCGCCCTCGCCCTTTGCCGCCCGCTTGGCGCGCGACTTAAGGAGAGGGCTTCATTTCTCGCCCGGCGTCAGACGGCGCCGGCTTGCCGCATTTCTGCTTAGGTCGCGCGCTTGATGAAGCGGATGACGACCAGCAAGATCACGGCGCCGGCGGTCGACCCGATTATGGCGCCGATAATGCCCATCGAGTTGAAGACGCCGAGAAGGCCGAACACCCAGCCGCCGACAAACGCGCCGACAATGCCGACGACGATGTTGCCGACGAGGCCGAAGCCATAGCCCTTTACGATGTTGCCTGCGGCCCAGCCGGCGATCGCGCCGATGATGAGCCAGATGAGAACGCCTTCGAGTGACATATGCGGTTCTCCTGTTTGCGCCCGGCGGATCGGCCGGGCGGGCGGAGCATAGCACAAAATCGCCAAAGACGAAGAATGCCGGCCGGGCGCAAATCCTCGCCGCTTGACGTCCCGTCTGGATCGACGTTCACTCCCCTTGGGGCTGAACGAGGGGCTGGGGCTTATGAGCGCATTGCTGATCGCGGGCGGCGCGGCCGTCTTTGGCGTCGGGGCGGCGATTGGATCGGCCCTGACTTTGGCGCTGGCGAAAGACAAGCTCGCTGCGATGACCGAGGCGGCGGAACGCGCCAACGCCATCATCACAACGCAGTCGGAAGGGGCGCTTAAAGACCTTGCCGACGCGCACAGCCGCGCCGAAGCGATGATCGACGCGATCGAGACCGCAAAGCTCTCGACCGCGCGCGCCGAGACGAGCGTCACCAACCTTATTTCGAAAATCCACCACAGCCGCACGAGCCTTGAGAAAGTCGCGCGGCTCGACTGGTTTCCATCGATGAAGCGCGCGGACGCAGAAAAGCGGGCGATCAGGGCGGAGCCGGCGCCCGACGCCGGCGAGCAAAAGCCGCGATTTGCATTTTTCTCGCGCAAGGAAGATCCGCCGGTCGCGGCGGCGGCGGCGGAATAGCTGGCGCAATCAGCAGGCGGATCGATGCAGGGCGGCGGGTTCCCTTCCCGCGAACGCCGCTATAGAAGAGCCGCCCGAACCACAGACGCCGGCTGACCCATGAATTTCAAATCCGATTTCCTCCGCATTCTTTCAGAGCGCGGTTTCATCCACCAGGGAACGAACCTCGAAGGCCTCGACGAGCGGCTGAAGAGCGGCGTCGTCACCGGCTATATCGGCTTTGACGCGACGGCGAAGTCGCTGCATGCGGGAAGCCTCGTTCAGATCATGCTGCTCTACTGGCTGCAGGAGACGGGGCACAAGCCGATCGCGCTGATGGGCGGCGGGACGACGAAGGTCGGCGACCCGACCGGCAAGGATACGCAGCGCGCGCTTTTGACCGACGCCGACATCGCTGCGAATATCGAGGGGATAAAGGGCGTCTTCACGAAGTTCCTGACCTTCGGCGCGGCTCCGCGCGACGCGATCATGGTCAATAATGACGAATGGCTGTCGCGCCTTGGCTATGTCGAGTTCCTGCGCGACTACGGGACCGAGTTCACGATCAACCGCATGCTGACATTCGACAGCGTGAAGCTGCGGCTTGAGCGCGAAAGCCCGATGACGTTCCTTGAATTCAACTACATGCTGATGCAGGCGTATGATTTTCACGAGCTGCACCGGCGTTACGGCTGCGCGTTGCAGATGGGCGGCTCGGACCAGTGGGGCAACATCGTCAACGGCGTCGAGCTTTGCCGCCGCAAGGACGGGGCCGAGGTCTTCGGCGTCACGACGCCGCTTTTGACGACCTCGTCCGGCAAGAAGATGGGCAAGACCGAAAGCGGCGCGGTGTGGCTGAACGCCGACATGCTCTCGCCCTATGAGTACTGGCAATACTGGCGCAATGTCGAAGACGCCGATGTCGGAACGATGCTCGCGCGCTTTACAAAAATTCCAATGGCGGAAGTCGCGCGTCTCGCCGCGCTCGGCGGGGCGGAGATCAACGAGGCGAAGAAAATTCTGGCGACCGAGGCGACCGCATGGCTTCACGGGCGCGCGGCGGCGGACAGCGCAGCGGAGACGGCGCGGCGCACATTCGAAGAGGGGGCGGCAGCGTCCGGCCTTCCAACGATTTCAGTCCCGCACGGAGAAATCGCCGCAGGGGTTCCAGCGCTCGACGCCTTTCTTAAAGCAGGTCTTATCGAGTCAAAGGGCGAAGGGCGCCGCCACATCAAAGCGGGCGCGCTCAAAATCAACGATGTTCCGCTTGCGGACGAACGCGCGATCGGCGCCGCAGACCTCGTTGAAGGCGCGATAAAACTGTCGGTCGGCAAAAAGAAACACGCGCTTGTCAGGGCGATCTAGAGCGCCAGACGTTTAATTCGTCTCTTCGGCCGGCGCGAGCGGCGCCGCAATGTCCGCTTCTTCCGCTGGGCGGCCCTCGAACATCCGGCGGAACAGGCCTGGCGTAAAGGCGGAGAGCGGATTGACGGTGACGCGCGGCTCGCTCGCAGGGCCCGCGACGTCATAAGAAAGCGCGAGCACGCCCTCGCCTTTCCGGTTGACGAAAAGATCGCCGATCACCGGCGTCTTGCCGAGAAACGAGTTGACGCCGTACGCGGGCGCAACAGCGCCTTTCAACGATATCGCGCGCTCGCCTTCAATGCCGAATGCGCCCTGTGCGGTGATGCCGACCGACGGGCCCGTCGCACGCGATTCCAGAACGCGGATTTCACCATCTTCAATTGTGAACCGCGCCATCGCCTTTTTCAGTTCTATCCCTTCGCCGTTCATCAGGTCCGCAAGGCCGGTGAGCGACCCCGCCGCAAAGATCTTGGCGAGCAGCGGCGCCTTCACGACGCGAAGATCATGCGCTTCAAGCGCGCCGGTCTTTGGCGCATTTTCGGCGCCTGGCGTGAAGGTGAAATCGAGCCATCCCTCGCCGCCCCGGACCGAAGTGACGCCGAATATGCCGGCAAGCATCGCGCCGACGTCGTCAGATCGCGCTTCGACCGTCTGCGCGCCGTCGGCGTCCGCCTGCGGATCAAGCGCGATCGAAAGCTTCTTTCCGCCAGCGCCGAGCGCGGAAAAATCGAGCGCGTCAATATGATCCGCATTGCGGCTGAAATCGAGCGACGCATTGCGGTACTCGGCGCCGGAACGAAGGTCGACGCGATCGATCCGCGCCTTCAGCACGATTGGCGTCTTGCCGGAGCCGCCCGCGCCGTCCGTTATCAGCGTGCGGATCATTTCGGCTGCGTTGAGATAATCGCCTTTGACATCGACGGAAAGGGCGCCGCCCTCTTCCCGCCTTCCGGTTATCGCAAGGCGCGCCGCTTCGTCGAGATTGAAAGCGGGGATGTCGAACGTCCGGAGCGCGCCCGCTTCGGCAAAGTCGGCAGCTCCCCTGATCGAAAGGCCGTCGCCTTCAATCATGAAATCCGAAACTTTTGTGCCCTCCGGCGAGAATGACAGCCGAGCCGATCCCGTGGCGGCGGTTCCCTCTGGCTTCATCCAGCCAAGCGTTTCGGAGACGAGGACCGCGTCGGTGAAATCGGCGTCAAGCTCCAGCGCGCGGAAAGCATTGACGCCGCCCACCGCCTTTGCGGTGAACGGCACATCGCCCTGCGCCATCTGCCGCGTCGGAATCCCAAAAAGGTCCGCTGTTGCGGAATTTGCGACCCCTTCGACGTTGATGACCGTTTTGTCGCCGGCGCCGAAGAACCGCTGCCGCCACTCGATCGAAAGCGGCGCTTCGCCTAAAAGCGCATTCGCCTTGACGGTCATGCCGTTCGTTTCAAGATCGAGCCGCCCCTTGCCGCCGGTCAGCGGCGCGTCGCCAATGATGCTGTCGACTTCAAGCGCGCTGAATGTGGCGACGCCTTTGTACCGGTACGAATCCTCCGGCGCCACGCGCAGATTCGGCCGTTCAATTTCAACCTGCGCGGCGACCGGACCGGAGAACTGGGCCGGCGTGAACTTCGTATCCGCCAGAACTTTGAGCGGTTCCTGGTTCAAGACCGCCAGAATATCTCCCGCATCTCCCAAAACCCGGAAACGAAAATAGGTCGGCTCGCCTTTTGGCGCGAGAACCGGGATCTCCACCTGTCCGGACGTCACCTGGACCTTGTCAACGGATCCTTTTTCCGCATCAAAACGAAAACTGTTGCCTTTGAGCGCGCCGGTTCCGGCAACGCCGACAAGGGGCGTCATACCCGGCGCATAAATCACTTTTGCGTCGTCCGCACGAAATGAAAGGGTCAACGCTTCGTCCGGAATGACGCCGTCAGCGCCGACCGCGCCTGCGCCTAAGTTCATCGACAGGCTGATGTCGCTCAGTTTGCCATTCAACATGCGCGTCGCAATGAAATCGCGCACGTTGAGCACCAAATCATTCGGCCAGAATCGAAGCAGCGTTTGAGGATCCAGCACGCCGTCAACGCGGATATTCGCCGTGACGGCGGGAGACTGCTTTGCGGCCGGCGCATAAGAACCGGAACCGTTCAGCGCGACGCCGAGAAAATCGGCCTTGATGTCTGCAATCGATACCGACTTTGCAGCGACGTCATAGGCGCCTTCGATCGTCGACTTATCGACAGACCATGGACCATCGAAGAGGTCCGGCTGATTGATCGCGATCGGCTCCCCCTCCAGCGCAAAGTTGACGCGCGCGACGCCTTTTCCGTCCTCTGGCGCGATCAGGGCGATCACTCCGGAAAGCGCGCCGCTTCCGGCCGATCCGTCCCATTCGATGCGCTCGACCGCAAACTCGTTGCGCCTGGGATCAAATCCGGCGACGGCGCCGAATTTCGACACCGAGGTCGACCAGCCGCCCAGCGTCAGGACGCCGGCGCCCGCGTTCAAATCGATCCGGGAATAAAGGACGGTTCCGTCGCCGCTGACGTCGATAAGCGCCGAGCCCGAAACAGGCGAGGTGAAGAGTTCCGCGTCCTCGTTGAAGAAGACGGCGACGAGATCGCCGACGGGCGCGTCGGTCAAGGATAATTTCGACGAGATCTTGTCGGCTGCAAGGTCATAGTCTGCTGCAAACGACAGTGACGCTGCGTGCGCGCCAATTTCAAACTTTGATGCGAGCGTCGCCGCATAGCCTCCCAATGTCCGTTCGATCGCAGCCTCGCCGCCTTTGCCTTTCCAGGTGCGGCCTGAGTTCTCATCGACAAACATGATCGAGACATCGGTAAGCGCGGCGCGCTCGAACGCCTCGCGAAAATATGCGCCCCCCGTCAATGACTGAAAAGCGCGTCCGCGTTGTCCGGTCGAACCGCCGAAATCGAGTTTCAATTTCCGGTCAGCGCGTCTGACAATCCGCAACTGCGCGCCATCGATGAGTATTCGCCGCGGTCCGATTTTTCCGGCTGCAAGATCAGCGGGATAAAAGTCGATAACGACCTTGGGCAGTTCCGCGCTCGCTTCCATGCGTTTGCCGCCAAGCGAGACATTCACGAAATCGAGTCGATAGCCGCCGCGGTCGCCCGCTTTGGAGAGCGCCACCGTCTCGATGCTGCGAACGGGATTTGTGGGGCTTGCGGCGTTTGCAGCGGCGCGGAACACAGGCGCAGACCAGCTAAGATCGACGGGCGCCGCCTGAACGCGCCAGAATAAAAACGCCACGGCGGCGATGGCCGCCGCGACGAGAACGCCGGCGACTTCCGCGAATATCACCCCAGCGCGTGCGATGCGCGATTTCATGCGCGACCCGGTTCGCCTTTCCCGCGCCCGCAGGCGCCGCCCTTCAGCATCAATGGGTAGTGACAATGTAACGGGCAATCAAGCGAAGACTCTCTGTCGTCTTGCGAGACCCGACCCTGGCGGTTACGTCAACCACAATTCGGAGGCGGTTCGATGGCGGCAAAGAAGAATGTCATAGCGGTCGGCGCGAAGGCGCCGGAATTCGATCTGCCTACGGACACCACGGGGCCGGTAAGTCTTGCGACCTTCCGGGGAAAGTCCGTCGTCCTGTACTTTTATCCCAAGGATGACACCGCAGGTTGTACGAAAGAAGCGCTGGACTTCTCGGCGGCGCAAAAGTCATTCGAACGCGCCGGCGCGGTCATCCTCGGCGTTTCAAAAGACAGCGTCGCTAAGCATGCGCGGTTCCGGGACAAGCACGGGCTCAGCGTGCTGCTGGGTTCGGACGAGGATGGAACGATCATCGAAAAATACGGCTCATGGGTCGAAAAGTCCCTCTACGGCCGGAAATACATGGGGATCGACCGGTCGACGTTTCTGATCGACAAAACCGGGGTGATCCGCGGGCTCTGGCGCAAAGTCCGCGTGCCCGGGCATGTCGAAGAGGTGCTTGAGGCGGCCAAGGCGCTCAAAAGCGGAAAATAGGTGGCGCCGGCGCCGGCAAAATGCGACATCTGTAGTGACGGGCGGTCTTGGCCTTACCCTCTGGAATGATCCTTGCGACCCTTCTTTTGGCGTCGCGGTTGATAAACGTTAAAAAAGAATGGTTATTTCATCACATAACAGTTGCGAAATGCGGGTAGATCGGCTGCAATATCTTAAGGGGTGTAATCGTAAAACGCTTTCGGGCGATTATCAGGGGCGACTTTGAATGAGCCGCAAGAAGTCCGGCCAGACGAAGCGTATTATCAGCCGTTGGTTCAAGGAACGGCAGATTTATCACCGCAGTGACGGTGTCGTTCACTTTATTTCGATGTCCGCGCGCACCCAGATTGCGCTTGCCGCCGTCATCGGCGCGGCTTTGCTTTGGGTCGCGTACGCCTCGGTAAACGTCGTTTTCAAAGAACAGATCATCGTCGCCAAGGAACGCGACCGCCGGGTTATCGAGACGGTTTTCAACAAGCGGCTCGCGCAATCGCAGCGAGCTTATGACGACGTTAGCTCCCTCAATGTGATCATGCAGCAGGAATTTGACGCCACGATGGCGGAGATTTCCTCGCGACATCAAACGCTTAAGAGCATGGTCGAGCGCAAGGCGTCAGCCGACGCCGACCTTGAATCCCTCGCGAAAGGCCTTTCCGAGGCCGGATCGCCCAATGGCCAGAAGCCGGCGAACGGCAACCGGATCATGATCGATGTCGCGCCCGCCGAGCCGACGCCCCGCCAATCGCGCGTTTCCCTCTTGCGCCGCCAGGCGACAAGGGAAGCGAACGCGCTAGGAACGCCCGTCCCGTTGAACAGCGCGGCGGCCCCGGCCCTGATGCAGATGCGAACGGCGTCCGCCGACCTTTATGTCGAGCAGGTGTTGCTGCTCGCCTCGCTCGAAGAGCGGTCGGCAAAACAGATCAATGAACTGCGGATGGTTCTCGCCAGCACGGGCGTCGGCGCGGAAAACCTAGTTCAGCCTGCCAAAATCTCGAATATGGTCCTTGCCCAGGGCGGGCCGTTTATCGACGCTTCAAACCTTGCGAGCACCTCTTCGACGTTTTTCCGGCACGCCAATCGCGCAGGGCTCATGGTTGACGAGCTTCGCGACGTTCAAGACGCCATCAATTCGATGCCGCTCTCGTCGCCGCTGACCGTCAGCCGGAAGTTTACAAGCGGTTTCGGGATTCGGCGCGATCCAATCAACGGCCGCGCCGCGAGCCATCACGGCATCGATTTCTCGGCGGCCTGGGCCTCGCCCGTTACGGCGACCGCCGCCGGCTTCGTCAAATTCGCCGGGGTCCGGCAAGGTTATGGACGCGTGGTCGAAATTGACCACGGCAACGGCTTCATGACGCGTTACGCCCATCTTAACCGAATTACGGTACAGCAGGGGCAACGAGTGAAGCTTCACCAGAAGGTCGGGGAGCTCGGCAATAGCGGTCGCAGTACGGGGCCGCATGTCCACTATGAGGTTTATTTCCGGGGTCAACCCAGAAACCCTCAGCGTTTTATTGAGGCTGGCAGGTATGTTTTCGAAAGCTAAGCAAAAGTCGGCGAGCGACGAGCGTACTAAGACGCTCTCCGTTGACGCCAGCGCGACGTCTTCAAGCCCGGCCCCTGTATCATCCAAAAGGTCCAGTTCGATGAAAGCGGCGGGCGTACCCTCAATCATTTCCGCGGACGTCATCATGCGCGGGAACGTCAATTCCGGCGGCGAAGTCCAGCTTGACGGCGTTCTCGAAGGCGACATCAAATCGTCGATGCTGATCGTCGGCGAAAAAGCGTCCGTCAAGGGCGAGATCATCTGCGAGAGCGTCATCGTCCGCGGGCGCGTCGAAGGCGGCATCCGCGCTAAACAGGTGTCGCTCGCTGCGACCGCGCACATTGTCGGCGACATTCTTCACAGCTCTCTGTCTGTCGAAAGCGGCGCGCATTTTGAGGGCAATTGCCGTCATTCCGACGACCCGCTTTCGGAAGCGGCCGCCAGCGACTTCCGCAAGTCGCGCCCGCTTGGCGGACCTGCGCCAAGACCGGTTGCGTCTCACGCCGACGAGTCCGCTCGCGGCGCGGCCAACGAAGCGCCGTCATTTCTCAATCAGTCGCGCTCTCCGCTGCGCTGATCTTCGAAGCGGCCTTCAGCCTGCATCCTAATTCGCGGATTGCTCGCCAATCACCCGTTGCGCGAGCGACGCCGCCATGAACGCGTCGAGATCGCCGTCAAGCACGCGGTCCGGATCGGGGCTTTCAACATTGGTCCGCAGGTCTTTGACCATCTGATACGGTTGAAGCACGTAAGACCGTATCTGGTGCCCCCAGCCGATGTCTGTTTTTGCGTCTTCCGTCGCCTTGGCCGCATCTTCCCGCTTTTGAAGCTCCGCCTCGTATAGGCGGGCGCGCAGCATGTTCCACGCGGTCGCCCGGTTTTTGTGCTGGGAGCGTTCGTTCTGGCATTGGACGACAATGCCCGACGGGATGTGCGTGATGCGCACGGCGGAATCGGTGGTGTTGACGTGCTGCCCGCCCGCGCCCGACGAGCGGAACGTGTCGATCCTGCAATCGCTTTCCTTGACGTCGATTTCAATCGAGTCGTCGATGACGGGGTAAACCCAGACCGACGCGAACGACGTATGCCGCCGGGCGTTCGAATCGAATGGCGAGATGCGCACCAGCCGGTGAACGCCGGATTCGGTCTTCAGCCAGCCATAGGCGTTAAAGCCGGTGATCTTGATCGACGCCGATTTGATGCCCGCCTCATCGCCGAATTGCTGTTCGATGATATCGGCGCCGTAGCCGCGCTTTTGGGCCCAGCGCAGATACATGCGCAAAAGCATCCCGGCCCAGTCGTTCGACTCGGTGCCGCCAGCGCCCGGATGAATTTCAACGTAACAGTCATTGCCGTCAGCCTCGCTGGAAAGCAGCGCCTCGGTCTCGGCTTTCGACGCACGCTCGCCGAGCGCCGACATCATTTTCAGAATTTCGTCGCCGCTCGCCTCGTCGCCCTCATCGGCAGCGATTTCGGCGAGCCCCAAAAGATCGTCGCGCTCAGACGCGATTTCGGAGATCGCCCTGATTTGCGCCTCGAGCGAGGTTCGCTCCTGCATCAATTTTCGAGCCGCCTGCGGATCGTTCCAAAAATCCGGCGCCTCGGCGCGCGCGTTCAGCTCTTCGAGCCGCCTGTTCGCACGGTCCCAGTCAAAGACGCCTCCTCAGCAGATCCAGCGATCGCCGGATCTGCTCGGAAAGACTTTCAATATCTGCGCGCATGAAATTCCTGATTGCAAATGACCGCCCGCTTGCCGACGCGCAAGCAGATCGCGTCCCGATCTAATAGAGACCGTTCAGATCGTCCACAGTCGATTGGCCCGGTTCATTCGACGGCGCAACAGGCGTCGCACTCAACGGATCAAGATTGAGATCGTCCATCGCTGGACCCGCATTGAGGTTATCTTCCGCCTTGAACGCCTCAAGGATCACGTTCGGCTCGCCTGGGCTTGCGGGCCTGCCGGTCTTGGCGTTCACGCGCACGAGCCTGATGCCCGAGGGAATTCGAAACGGAACGCCCGGTTGATCTTTGAGAGCCGCCGCCATGAACTCGCCGAATATCGGCGCTGCGACCCGCCCGCCTGCTTCGCCTTGTCCAAGCGACTGGGGCATGTCGAAACCGACGAAGACGCCGGCTGCAAGATCCGGCGAAAATCCGACAAACCAGGCGTCTTTATAATCATTGGTGGTGCCGGTCTTTCCGGCGATCGGCTTATCGACGACCTTTTTCACGGCTGTTCCGGTACCGCGCGCGACTGCGCCTTCCAGCATGGAAACGATCTGATAGGCGGTGCGCGGGTCCATGACCTGTTCGCGATCGTCAGCAAGCTGAGGTTCCGCCTGATCGGCCCAGGCGAGATCGCGGCAGCTGATACACTCCCGCTTGTCATTCAGGGAAATGGTTTTTCCGTGCCGATCTTGCACCCTGTCGATCACAAACGGCTCGACATGTTTGCCGCCGTTCACAAAGGTCGCATAGCCAGCCGTTATTCTCATCAAGGTCGTTTCGCCTGACCCCAGCGAAATCGCCAATTCGCGAGGCAGATCGTCTGAAAGATTGAACTTGGAGACATAATCGACAATGCGGCCGATCCCGAGATCCTGGGCGAGACGCGCGGTCATCGTGTTTCGCGACTGCTCGATTCCAAGGCGAAGCGTGCTCTCGCCGTAGAACCGGCCTTCGGCGTAGTTGCCCGGCTTCCACCAGCTGTCGACACCGGGCGCAACAAACGGCGCGTCCAGCACGATCGACGACGGCGTGTAACCGCTGTCGAGCGCTGTGGCGTAGACGAATGGTTTGAAAGTGGAGCCCGGTTGGCGCTTCGCCTGAATGGCGCGGTTGAATTCGGAAAGCTGGAACGAGAAGCCGCCGACCATCGCCATGACGCGCCCGGTATGCGGGTCGATTGCGACGAGCGCGCCGTTGACTGCGGGCGGCTGACGCAGCGCGAACGAGCCGGCTTTTTTGAGCGCTTCGACATAGATCACGTCGCCGCGCTTCACGACCTGGCTCGGCGCCGACACTTCGGCGCCGGTCGCATCGACCGATTTGTAGCTGCGCGCCCACTTCATATCTTCAAGGGCGATATCGCCTTCAGTCCCGTCCGCAAATCCGATCTTTGCGGCCTTCGCGTTCACTTCAAGGACAAGCGCCGGCTTCCATGGATCAAGATCCGCCGACAGCCGCTTGTTCGCAAAGAGGGTCTTTTCGACTTCGGCGAGTTCCGCAGGCCATGTATCCGTCACCGCCATCGTTGAAATGGCGCCCCGCCAGCCATGGCGCTGATCATAATCCACCAGCCACCGCCGCAGGGCGTCTCCGGCGACTTTCTGGAATTCCGGGTCGATTGTCGTGCGGACCGCAAGGCCGCCGTCATAAAGCGCGTCGGAGCCGTAGCGTTCGGCGATCTGCTTCCTGACTTCTTCGGCGAAATATTCCGAAGCCCAGTCGCGCGCGCCGAGCGGCGGCGCGATCTTCGCGCTTAACGGCTCGGCCTGCGCCGCCTTCATCGCTTCAAGGTCAATCTTGCCGTCTTCGTGAAGGCGGCCGATCACCCAGTTTCTGCGCTCGACAGCGCGGTCATAATTTTTGACCGGATGGTAATTGCTTGGCCCCTTCGGGATCGCAGCAAGATACGCCGCCTCTTCGATCGTCAGTTCGTCGAGCGACTTGTCAAAATAATTGAGCGCTGCGGCGGCGACGCCGTAAGAGCGATTTCCAAGGTAAATTTCATTCAGATAAAGTTCGAGAATGTGTTCTTTGGTGTACGCCTTTTCGATGCGGCGCGTGACCAGCCATTCCTTCATCTTGCGCTCGATCTTCTGCTCGCTCGACAGAAGAAAATTCTTGGCGACCTGCTGCGTGATCGTCGATCCGCCCTCGAGCCTGCGGCCGCGGATGAGATTTCCGACGTTTGAAACCTGCGAGCGGACAATCCCTTTGAAGTCGAGGCCCGTATGCTCGTAAAAGTTCTTGTCTTCTGCTGAAATGAACGCGTCCTTGATCAGGTCAGGCATAGACTCGATTGGAACAAAGAGGCGCCGCTCGCGTGCGAATTCGGCGACGAGCGCGCCATTGCTTCCATAGACGCGCGTCGTGATCGGCGGCTCATACTCCGCGAGCACTTCGTAATCGGGCAGGTCCTGGCTGAGACTGAACATATAGACAGCGAATGCGCCGACCGCCAACAACGACAGGAGCAATCCGCCGGCGAATACGCCGCCGATAATCTTGACCGGCAGCGGCAATGTCCTGATCGCGCCTGCAATCGTTCGTTTCGGCGCTCTCAAATCTTCGCCGCCCGCGACGTCGTCAAACAATTCGTCAGACATTGACCTTCACTCACTCTCAACTCGCCCGATCGAAAACTGATGCGGGATCATTACATCCAAAAATGGTCGATCGGGGGCAAACCGACGGTCCGTTATATCCGACGTCCGATCACGGAATCGAGCCTTAGCGTGCGGGAGGCGGCGCCGGCGTGTTGCTGGCATGCTTTTCAGCGCCGCGCTGTTGGAAATAGGCATCAATGGCGGCCGCGGCCGCGCCCATCGACCGCTTGCGCCATGCGGCTGACTGCAAATTGGCTTCATCGAGGCGATTGGAAATGAAAGCGAGCTCCAGAAGGACAGCCGGCACATCCGGCGCGAGCAGCACTTTGAAGTTTCCCCGCCGGTGCGTGTTATTCAGTAACGGCGTCACCCCGGACAGCTTTGAAATCAACGTCTCGGCAAACCGGTCGGAGGCGTTCGCGGTGTCGCGCTGGGCCAAATTATAGAGGATTCCTCCAACTTCACGGCCAGTTTCTGCAATATCGAGGTCATGAACGACGTAATTTCCCTGAGCCAAGGCCTCCCTAGCCGACCGCTCCGTGCCTTCGTCCGACAGGGTGTAAACCGAACCGCCCCTGACTTTGCTTTCGGCATGAGCGTCCGCATGGAGCGATATGAACAGGCTCGCCTTGGCGTCCCGGGCGATCCTTGACCGTTCCTCATGGGCGAGGCGGACGTCTTTCGAGCGGGTGAGCACAACATCGTAGCGACCGGTCGCCCGGAGAGCTTCGCCGAGCGAAAGAGCGGCGGACAAAGTGACATCGCTTTCGCGCGCGCCGGTTGGGCCCGCCGCACCGGGATCGGTGCCGCCGTGACCTGCGTCAATGACGATGACGGGCTTTGCAGCCGGTTCAGGCGACGGCGCGGGCGGCGGCATTGTCTGAACGCCGGGCGAGG
>JBGSLM010000083.1:0-11541 GCA_041740755.1 Parvularculaceae bacterium
CGCCGTCTTCGCACCGGCTTCCTGCTCCCGCAGAATGCCGATGATCTGCTCTTCGGTGAACTTCGATCTCTTCATGGTCCGGTCCTCTCATTGGGCCGGACTCCAGTATCAGATGGAGGAGCTATCGGGGGTCAGAGCAAAAAGCGTAGCATTTTGACGGCCTCACAGTCGGAGAATGACCGTCAGACCGGGTACTTACCATCGAGTTTTCAAACACTTATGCGAGATTCAGACAATCGAGTGGAGTGAGCAAGGCCGAAATGCACTTTCTTCGCGGCGCGGCGATGATCGCTTTTTCAATGATTCTCGCAGCGTGCGCCGATCCCGTTGCGCGAAAAGCCGACGTATTGATGGAGGATATCTACGCGCAGGGCGGCTTTACCGGCGCCGTCGTCATCGCAAAAGACGGGAAGATTGTCTACGAGCGCGGCTTCGGCAAGGCGGATGCGGTGCGCTCATTCACGCCTGAAACCGCTTCGGAGAGCGGCTCACTTGCAAAGCCCGTTACGGCGACCGCGATTTTGCTTCTCTCTTCCGAGGGAAAGATTGATCTGGACGCCCCGGCGCAGACCTATGTCGCGGAATTTCCGTACCCGGAGATTACGGTGCGTCAGCTGCTCAGTCATTCGGCGGGCCTTCCCGACTATGACGTCTTTGAGGATTTGATCAGCGGCGGCGCGCCGACCGACAATTTTTCGCTCCTGAAGGCGCTCGGCGAGCGGCGGCCAGCGCCCGCCTTTGCGCCGAACAGCGCCTATGAATACTGCAATCTCTGCTACGACACGCTTGCGGCGATCGTCGAGCGCGTATCGGGCGTCAGCTACGCAGACTTCATCGATGCGCGCCTTTTCAAGCCGGCCGGGTTTGAAAACACGTATGTAAGGCCGGCAAAGATCTCAGACTGGCCGGGGCCGCGCGCGCTTGGGTATAAACTGCGCAAAGCCGGCGCCGAAGAGAACGACATTTTCGACAATGAGGGATTTCACGGCGGCGGCAACGTCAATTTCTCTGCGCGCGATCTTGCAAAATGGGCGAGCCAATGGGCGATCGGCGAGGCGATCTCCGATAGCGTGCGTCTAAAAGCTGTGGAACCTGCACGCGTTGCGGGAAAAGACTCGAACATCAGCCTTGGCGGCTGGTATTGCGCCGCCAATCGCACGCAGTGTTACTACTCCGGCCATCATCAGGGATTTCACGGACTTTCCTATTGGGATTCGGATCGCAAAATCGCCGTCGCCTTTATCTCAAACAACACGCTGACTTCGCCTCTGCAACCGGCGCTCGCGCGCGCGCTCGTCATCATCGCCGAAGGAAGGTCTGCGGGCGCGCTGATCTATGACGAGGCCGAAGAGGCGAACGAAGTTGATGCCACCGCCCTTGCGGGAGATTATCACGGCGATGGCGTCGGCGATTTTTCCATCAACATCGACGGCGCCTGGGCGTTTTTGACAACCGCCGGGGCGCCGCGCTATCGACTCTATCCAATCGGCTTTTACGGACTTTATGCGCCCGGAGCGGATGTCTATCTATTCGCCGATCCATCGACGAAGAAAGTCACCTGGTCGACGACGTTTCTTGAAGCCGAAGCGACGCGGCGCTGACGATATCGACCGGTTTTCAGGCGCTCTTCACCTGCGCCATGATTGCAAGCGGGCGGCCTTCGTCGTCCTTGAAGAAATTCATCCATTCTTCGGTTCCGTCGGCGTGCTTGTGAATCATGTGCGGCGCGTCGGTGAATTCGGCGCCCCGTGCGCGCAATTGCGCATTCGCTGAATGAATGTCCTCGACGCGGAAATAAAGGATCGAGGCGCTTTCATCGCCGTCGCCCTGCGACAAGAAAAGCCGCACGCCGCCGCAATCGAAGAAGGAGAGATTGCCATAGGTGAAGAGGTGCGGAAGCCCCACGACTTCCTTGAAGAACTTTTCAGCGGATTTAATGTCTTTCGCTGTACGCGCGATCTGGCCGATCGGTCCGATTTTGAACGCTTCCAATTCCGGGGTCCTTCCGTAAAGCGCGCTGTGCTTGGAGATGCCGTCCCATCGGCGCAGCGCGCGCTTGTCATCCAATCCGAGCTTCAGGAGAGCATTGGCGATATGGAACTTCACGGCGTCGACGCTGACGCCGAGCTGTTCGGCGATGCGCCGGTTCTTCATGCCGTGGCGGACAAGTTCAGCGACCCGCCATTCGGCGGGGGTCAGAACGTCGTCATAGGCGGGGCGCCCGCGCTTTTCCCTATCGCTCATGAGCGGAATTTAGCGCGGGAAAGATCGAATTACCCTACCCGCCGTCAATGGCTTGGCGCCGGGAGAGAGCCCGAATAGGGTCCGCGCCATGTCTGAGACCTTTTCGCTGTTCGTAACCCGCGTCCACCGCGCCGCCTTCTCGAAGACGGGGGCGCTCAACGACGATATTATCGCTGCGGCGCTTTCCTTCGCCGAAGATGACGAGCTCGGGCGGCATTGGTGCGAGGAAAACCGCTATCCGGGTTACACCTCTTACGGTTCGCTGACCGATCTGCCTTCTCGCGCTACCTGCTTTGCGGTGCTGAAAAAGCTTCTCGACGCCGAAGCCGCTAAATTTGCAAAGGCCGTTCATTTCGATCTTGGCGGCGGCAAGCTGAAACTCGACAATATCTGGATCAATATTCTCGACCCCGGCGGATTCCATTCTGGCCATATTCATCCGCACTCGGTCATATCGGGGACCTATTACGCGCAGGTTCCCGACGGCGCCTCGTCGCTGAAATTTGAGGATCCGCGATTGCCGATGATGATGGCCGCCCCGACGCGCGAAGATGAAGCGCCGCTGGAATTGCGAAATTTCGTGTACCTCGCGCCGGAGGCCGGCATGATGCTGATGTGGGAGAGCTGGCTGCGTCATGAAGTCGTTCGAAATGACGCGGAAGAGCCGCGAATTTCGGTCAGCTTCAACTATCGCTGGGAATGAAAAGGTCGCTTTCCACACAGTGAAAAGCGGCCAGATTCACCTTCGATCAAGCGAAGAATTACTTGCCGTAACGGCAATCCGATCTGTATTCGCCGCTCGGCGATGTCACTTCCTTGATGCCGTCCGGGCATCCCGGCCAGGGCGCATTATTGATCTGCGCCGATGACGGGCGCGGGGCGCCGTCTGGCAATTGGCCCTTATCGTGATAGTTGAACATCGTGATCGCGCCGTTCTTGTCGCGCTTGATCGTCGTATGCTATTCGCATGAAGCGTCAAAATGGTACGCGCCGTTCGCATCGCGGACGAGACATCCAGTTCCGCTATCAGTCTGCGCGGCGTTCTCCGGCTTGTCGGGTTTGGCCATCGCCGTTCCCGGCGCGGCCGCCGCCGCGGCGATCAAAACGCATGTCGCAATCGTCGAGCCAAATTTTGCAATTCTTTTCGTCGGCAGCTCCTCCAATTCGCCCGCCGCGCGCGTTTGGCGCTCGGCTTCGGCGAGCGTACAAGACGCTTTCATGCGCTCGTCGTCTACGCTTGGTCAGGTGCACGACGCCTTGATTGCAATTTTTTCGAGTTTTTGGCGATTGCCGCTACCATCTTGATTTAATGTAGTTATTTCAACCCCGCTTGCACTTTTCAGTCGGTCTTAAGATGACTTCGCCGTGAAAATCCGGAAGGAGAATTTATTGTCTGTCACCGCTACAAATTTGTTTCACGTTTGCGTTGCAGAAATCGCCGGATATTGTGCCAATCATTATTGCTTTCGCAGACCAAACGTCATCCAGCGCGTGCCGATCTTCTCATCAAATGATTCAAAACCGTTGGCCCGCAAAATTGCGGCGCATTCTAAGTTCGTACGCTTGCCAAGACGCTCAGCTCCTGTGTCGAGCGCGATTGCCTGCACGAGCGGAAAAGCCTCGCTAATCCCTTCGAGAACTTCGGGTTCGGCGCCCTCGGCATCGCATTTTATAAGGTCGATGCGCGAGAGGGCGTGTTCGCGCGCAAAGGAAGCGATCGTTATCGAACGCTTTTTTACACGGGGACCTGCGGCGAATACCGACGAGTCGGCGCGTTCCGGCGCAAGTCCAAATTCGATCGCGCCGTCTTCCTTCCAGACGACGTCATCAAAGGCGGCAGCGTTTGCGAGCGAAGTGATATTCCTGCGCAAACACTCAAAAACGCCAGGGTCCGGCTCGAAGCAGAAAACGCGCGCGCCATAACGCGCGCAGACATGGGCGAACTCGCCGGCATTGGAGCCGATATCGAGAACGACGCTTTCCGGCCCAAGCGTCACATGCCGCCCGACGCCATATTCCGTTTGCAGTCTGTCGAGCCGCGCGTTCCAGCCCTTGCGATAGAGCTTCCAGCGGAGCGCCGAGGGGACGGCGATCCGCCGGCCGTCGACGCGTACAAAGAGCCCGTCCGCTTCTTCCTCAACCGTCACAGCGACATTGCCATCGTAACCGAGCGCCGCGAGCGCGTGTTGGCGAAGTAGCTTCAGGCGCTGGACGAAAGAGAGCTGCAAGTGATGCCCCAAAGGCTGCGAATGCACGCTATAATGGCGCCAGGTACCCCTGTCACGCTGCATGAAGGAGACAATCAATGACCAGAATGGCGACGCTTGAAGTTCGCAAGGACGATCTTGCGCGGACGCGTATTTCCGAGCGCGAGGCTCCGGCGCTCAAAGACGGGGAAATCCTCGTCAAGATCGATCGTTTCGCCCTGACCGCCAACAACATCACCTATGGCGTCGTCGGAGAGAAGATCGGTTACTGGAAATTCTTTCCGGCAGAGGAGGGATGGGGCGTCATTCCGGTCTGGGGGTTTGCTGACGTTGTTCAATCGAATTGCGCCGAAGTGAATAAGGGGGAGCGGCTTTACGGCTATTTCCCGATGGGAACGCATCTCGTGATGACGCCGGCGAAGATGAAGCCTGAACGCCTGCTTGACGGCGCTGAACATCGGGCCGGACTTCCGCCGGTCTATAATTCCTATGCGCGGGTGAACGCTGAAGCGCATTATGATGCTGCGATGGATAACGAACGCATGCTGCTTTTCCCGCTTTTTGCGACATCGTTCTGTCTTTACGATTTTCTCGTCGACAACAATTGGTTCGGCGCAGAGCAGGTCGTCATCGTCAGCGCATCGTCGAAAACAGCGATTGGTCTCGCTATTGCGATCGCCGACGACAAATCTGCGCCCGATTCGGTTGCGTTGACGTCAGCAGGGAATCTTGGAACCGTAAGCAAGCTCCGGCTCTATTCCAGCGTTCACGCCTATAACGACATCGCGTCGATCAACGCTGCCGTTCCGACTGTTATTGTCGATATGTCCGGCAATGGAAAAGTCCTCTCCGATTTGCATGGGCGTCTTGGCGATAACATGCGCTATTGCGCGAATGTCGGCGTTACACACTATGACGAAAATCAGATGGGCCCTAATTTTATTCGCGAGCGGAGCGCGATGTTTTTCGCTCCCGGCCACATACAAAAAAGGACTGCGGACTGGGGGCCTGGCGTGTTCGAAAAGAAGGCGTTCGTATTCTGGCGCGACGCGGCCATCAAGAGCAGATCATGGCTCAAATTCGACAAGGCGCTCGGCGTAAAGGGTCTCGAGGGCGCCTATGACAGGGTGCTAAAAGGGCAGTCGTCGCCAGATCGCGGCATCGTTGTGGAGATGTGATGAGCGCGATCAGGAGCCTTAGACTCTATCACTATCCGGCGACGCGCAGTGCGCGTGCGAAATGGATCTTGCATGAGACCGTGGGGGACGGTTTCGATGTTGCATTCGTCGATCTTTACGCTGGCGCGCAATATTCGCCCGAGTACATGGACAAGAATCCCAATCACAATGTGCCGCTCCTCGAGATTGAGTTTGAGAGCGGCGAGACCATGCGGATGCGGGAGAGCGCCGCGATGGTCGCGTTCCTCGCCGATGCGTTCCCTGAAAAGCGTCTCGCGCCGCCGCCCGGAATGTCCCTCGCGCGGGCCGACTATCTCCAGATGTTGCAGTTTGGCGCCTCGCCTATGGACATGATGCTCTGGCAGATCCGGATCCACGAACATGTCCTGCCGAGGGCCGAACGCGATCAAAAGACGCTCGACCGGTATCGCGGAAAATTCTCAAAGGAGGTTGAGCCGCAGCTGGGCGCGCGTCTCGAAAAGACGTCCTTCATTTGCGGCGAGGAATTTACCGCTGCTGACTGCGTCATCGGCCACAATGTCGGCTGGGCGCGTCTTTATGGTCAATGTAATGACAAGGTGTTCGAGAGATATATCGGCCGATTGACTGAGAGGCCCGCGTTTCGCGCGGCATTCTCGGACATCGGCGGATTCAATCCCGAACCGCCGCACAGGCCTGACGGCAAGACCTTGTTCAATGGGTGATCTTATGGCGCTCTCAGCGTCATCTTGATCGGCCCTTCGGCGCGTCCGTTCACGAACTGGTCGACATAAGGATTGCCGGATGTCGTGATTTCATCCGATCGTCCACGCCAAATGATGCGGCCCTCGTGCAGCATCGCGATCTCGTCAGCGATCCGTTTTGCGGAATTCATGTCGTGGGTGATTGAAATCGCGGTGGCGCCGACCGCCTTCACCCGCTCGATGATGAGCCGGTTGATGACGTCGGCAGTGATCGGATCAAGTCCAGTCGTCGGCTCGTCGAAGAACAGTACCTTTGGATCCGCCGCGATTGCGCGGGCGAGCGCCACGCGCTTTTGCATGCCGCCAGAAAGTTCGGACGGCGCGAGGTCGCCGACTTCCTTTGGAAGTCCGACCTGTGCAAGGCAATCGGTCGCCTTATCACGCGCGACGCGCGCCGATATGCCTTCTCCGTAGATGAGGCGGAAGCCGACATTCTCCCACACCTTCAAACTGTCAAAGAGCGCCGACCCCTGAAACAGCATGCCGATTTCGCGTGTCCGCCTTGCGCGGTCAAACGGCGACATTTTGAGGATGTTGACGCCGTCTATCAAAATCTCGCCGCTGTCAGGCGGGACCAAACCGAGGACGCATTTGAGCAGCACCGATTTACCCGTGCCGGAGCCGCCAATCACGACCAGTGACGAGCCTTCGTCAATATCCAGGTCGACGCCGCGCAGCACGTCCTTGCGCCCGAAGGATTTCTTGAGGCCTCTGATCGAGATTTTGGGCGCGCCTGCGGTCATCTCAAACGCCCACGAATAGCGACGTCATAACGTAATTCGCTGCGAGGATTGCGACAGCGGACGCAACGACTGCGGAACGCGTGGCGCCGCCGACGCCCTGTGCGCCGCCGCGGCTCTTGTATCCGTAATAACATCCCATCACGGAAATCAGGAAACCGAATACGCCGGCCTTGAAGAGCCCTGACGTGACATCGCCCAGCGTCAGGAATTGATCGATGCTTCGAATATAGGTCGCGCCTTCGAAATCGAGCGCGAAGACAGCGACAATCCAGCCGCCGAGTATGCCGATTGCATCCGCGACCAATACGATGAACGGCAGCATAAGGGTTGTTGCGAGGATGCGCGGAGAGATGAGATATTTGAACGGATCGACCGCAAGGGTTGACATCGCGTCAATCTGATCGGACACGCGCATGGCGCCGAGTTCGGCCGCCATGCCGGATGAGGATCTGCCGGCGACCATGAGCGCGGCAAAGCCCGGCCCCAATTCCCGCACGATCGACACCGACAAGATCTGAGGCAGGAATGTCTCGGCGTTAAAGCGCGCTGAGCCGTCATAAATGTTCAACGCGAGCGCCGCGCCCGTGAATATCGCCGTCAAACCGACAACCGGCAGCGAATTGAATCCGATCCTGTGCGCCGCGCGAAGAAATTCCCGCGTATAGAAAGGGCCAGACGCCCAGGCGAAGGCGCCCTTGATCGCGAACAGCGATATCGCGCCGATCTCGGCAAGCAATCCGATAGCTTCGCGCCCGATCGCCGCGAATGGATTCATCTTTCTATATCCCCTCGGCGCCGGCGAGGCTGTCAGGGGCCGGCGCGCCGTTCCAGAGGTAACGGCGCCGGACGCGTCCGCCAAGTCCCGTGCGGGCGCGCGCAAGACCGCCAATACCCGTCAGCAGCTCGTAACCTATTGTTCCGCAAGCCTCAGCAGCTTTATCGATCGGGTAATTTGCACCGAAGAATTCCGCGCGGTCGCCGATTTTGGGGCGGTTGCGGGCGTCGGTTGCGTCGAGAACGATGAGGTCCATCGACACTCGGCCGACGATCGGGCAGAGCGCGCCGTTGAGAAAAGCGGCGCCCCTGTTTGAGCCGGCGCGCGGAAATCCGTCGCCATAGCCAAGCGATATGGTCGCGAGGGCGCTGTTGCGCTTTGCGGCAAAGCTCGCGGCGTAACCGACAGTTTCTCCGGCCGTCATTGTATGAACCTGAATAACGGGAGCCGTAAGCGTTGCGACGGGGACGAAGCTGGCGGCCCCGGCGTCGAGTGGGCTTACGCCGTACATGCCGACGCCAAGACGCACCATGTCGAAGCTGTATTCGGTGCCGATCAACGCGCCGCCGGATGACGCAAGGCTTCTGCGCGCGCCGGGAAATTGGCCGGCAAGGCCGAGAAACGCCAACCGCTGCTTCTCGTTCATCGGGTGCGAGACATCCGACGCGCAGGCGAGGTGGCTCATGACGAGCGTTACGTTGAGACCGCTGATCGCGCGAACGGCGCCGATTACGGCGGGCGCAAGCCCAAGCCGGTGCATGCCCGTGTCGATATTCAGCGCGCAAGGCGCATCGCCCATTTCCGACGCCCAGAGCGCCGCCTGGTCAAGTGAGTTCAGAACCGGCGAGAGGTTGAATTCGCGGTATAGAGGCAGGAATTCCGAAAACGGCCCATTGAATACGAAAATTTCCGCGTCGCGTCCCACCGCCTTGCGCAACGCCGCGCCTTCTTCCGAATAGGCGACGAAGAACGTGCGGCAATTCTCCTTGATGTGGAGGGTGCGTCCAACAGCTTCCGCGCCGAGACCGTATGCGTCGCACTTTACGACCCCGGCCGCTGTCGCGGACGGCGCCGCCTGTGCCAGCCGCCGGTAATTGGCGCACAGGGCTGCGAGGTCGATGTCGAGACTTGGATTTAGCGCGCGCATCAGCCGGAATTATCTGGAAACCGGCGCAGCTTTAAGGTCGTTTGCCGGCGGCGCAAAGGCTTTGGCCGGTCTAATAGTCAGGAAACGCCTCATAGCGGCGATCAAGGTTCGAAAACTTGGTCAGCTTTTCTTCAAACGCCAGTTCGACCTTGCCGATCGGTCCATGGCGCTGTTTGCCGATGATGACCTCGGCGACGCCCCGGGCGCTGTCGCAATCGGCTATCCATTTGGCGTGGCCTTCGGAATCCGGGCGCGGCTCGGCGCGCTTTAGATAATATTCCTCGCGATAGACGAACATGACGACGTCGGCGTCCTGCTCGATCGAACCGGACTCACGCAGGTCGGCGAGTTGCGGGCGCTTGTCGTCCCGTTGTTCGACCTGCCGCGAAAGCTGCGACAGGGCGATCACGGGAACATTTAGTTCCTTCGCGAGCGCTTTTAGGCCCATCGAGATTTCAGTGATTTCCTGCACGCGGCCGTCGTTTCGTTTCGAGCCGCTGCCGCTCAGCAACTGAAGGTAATCGACAACGAGAAGGCCGAGGCCGTGCTGGCGCTTTAACCGGCGCGCGCGGGCCGCGAGTTGGGCGATGGTGATGCCGCCAGTGTCGTCAATATAGAGCGGCAGCGATTCAAGTTCGTGCGCCGCATGATAGATGCGCTCAAACTGCTCCTGATCAACTTCGCCGCGTCTGATTTCGTTCGACGGCACATTTGCAGTTTCGGCGATGATGCGCGTTGCGAGCTGTTCGGCGGCCATTTCAAGCGAGAAGAGGCCGACAACGGCGCCGTTGATCGTCTTGATTGTTCCGTCGGGCTGACGTTCGGCCTTGTAGGCGCGCGAGGCGTTCAGCGCGATGTTCGTTGCAAGCGCTGTCTTTCCCATCGACGGACGTCCGGCGAGTATGATGAGGTCCGAAGGGTGCAACCCGCCGAGCGTATGATCGAGATCGCGCAGGCCGGTCGACACGCCCGCAAGTCCGCCGTCTCTTTTGACCGCAGCGTCGGCAAGGTCGATCGCTTCGGAAATCGCTGTTCTAAAGCTTTTAAATCCGCCGCCATATTTGCCCGTTTCGGCAAGCTTGTAGAGCGCCTGTTCGGCTTCCGCGAGTTGCGCGCCCGGAAGATCGTCGAGCGAGGCGTCGCGCGCGCGATCGATCATTTCCGATCCGACCGTGATCAGCCCGCGCCGCACCGACATGTCGAAAATGACGCGCGCGTAGTCGGGAGCGCCCGCCGTAGACGGCACGTTTGCAGCGAGCTGTTCGAGATATTTCCGGCCGCCCGCTTCGACATAGCCCGGCGCTGCGGCAAGCGACGCATCGATCATGACCGGCGAGGCGAGGCGTCCCTGATTTATCAGCGCGCCGCAGGTATTGTAGATCAGCTGGTGAACCGGATCGAAAAAATGCTCCGTCTTCAGGAACGCTGCGATGCGGTAATAAATTTCATTGTCGAAGAGGATCGCGCCGAGCACGACCTGTTCGGATTCGAGGCTGAACGGCGTGCGCTCGCCAGCGCTCTGCGCTGGACCGCCTGGTTCGGGTTTCAAAGGATTTGCGCCGTCGGCCATGGTTGATTGTGAACCACAAAAAAAACCGGCCGTCGAGCGGCCGGTTTTCCAATCTGTCCACAGCCGGTAAGGGCCGCCTATTCTTCTTTGGCGGCTTCGGCGTTTTCGTCGAAGAACTCGGCGGCGTCGGTCTCTTCCGTTTCCGCTTTTTCTTCAACGCGCAGCAGGACGTTTTCGCCGCGCGCCTGACGCTCGGCTTCATCGGCCGAACGGGCGATGTTGATGTCGATCGTCGCAGACACTTCCGGGTGGAGCATGACGCGGATCTTTGCGATGCCGAGCGACTTCAGCGGCTTGTCGAGACGCACTTGCGCGCGATCGACCTTGACGCCTTCGGAAGCGGCGGCGTCCGCGATGTCGCGCGTTGAGACCGACCCGTAAAGCAGACCGGCTTCGGACGCCTGACGGATGATGATGAAGGAACGGCCGTCAAGTTTCTTGGCCGCGCCCTCAGCATCCTTGCGGCGCTCGAGGTTGCGCGCTTCGAGATCGGCGCGCTGCGTTTCGAAGACTTTCTTGTTCGCTTCATTGGCGCGGAGCGCCTTTTTGCGGGGCAGAAGGAAGTTGCGCGCAAAGCCGTTCTTGACTTTGACGACATCGCCCATCTGGCCGAGCTTTTCGACGCGTTCGAGGAGAATTACTTCCATGGGACTTACTCCGACGCGTAGGGAAGAAGCGCGAGGAAGCGCGCGCGTTTGATGGCTCTCGCGAGCTCACGCTGCTTTCTGGCGGAAACTGCAGAAATGCGGGAAGGAACGATCTTGCCGCGTTCGGACACGAAGCGCTGGAGCAGCTTTGGATCCTTGTAGTCGATCTTCGGTGCGTCCTCGCCGGAGAACGGGCAGGTTTTGCGGCGGCGCATGAATGGTTTAGCCATGATCAATTGCTCCTATCAAAACCGGCGGCCGCGATCGCCGCGGTCGCCTCTGTCGCC
>JBGSLM010000084.1:0-4571 GCA_041740755.1 Parvularculaceae bacterium
GCATCCGTTTCGCCCGCGAGCGCAGAGACGACGGCGACGACTTTCCTCCCCTCCCGCGTATGACGATAAATTTCGCTGACGACCGCCGGAAGATCGACGCGCGTGCGCAGGACGGACGATCCGAATTTGAGGATGGCGACCGTCGCATCGCGTTCAACGTCGTTTGCAGGTTTGGCGGCGGGTTTGTCGTAATCAACACGCATTGGCTTCACTTTGTTTTCGTAGATAAGCGAGATTGGCGGGAGACGGCGCAGCGACGCAATCGAGCGCGGTGAAAATATCGCGAATGAGATCTTGCGGGTGCTCTAGGCCGACCGAAAAGCGGACGAGTCTGTCCGAA
Organism: Parvularculaceae bacterium; assembly: GCA_041740755.1. Taxonomy (GTDB): domain Bacteria; phylum Pseudomonadota; class Alphaproteobacteria; order Caulobacterales; family Parvularculaceae; genus Amphiplicatus. The sequence goes on from JBGSLM010000084.1 coordinate 341, forward strand.
ATGCCGGCGAGGCGCCGCGCTTCAGGCGTCATCGATGCATGGGTCATCGTCGCGGGCGTGCAGACGAGGCTCTCAAATCCGCCGAGCGATTCGGCGATCGTGAAAATTTTGAGCGCGCGCAGAACGCCGAGCACATCGACGCCTTCAGCAAATTCAACGCTCAGCATCGCGCCGAAGCCTTTTTGCTGGCGGGCGGCGAGTTCATGCCCCGGATGCGAGGAAAGACCCGGATAATAAACCGTCGCAACCCGGTCGTCGGCGCTTAACGCATTGGCGATCATCCCCGCCGCTTCCTGCTGGCGTTCGACGCGCGGGAACAAAGTCCGCAGGCCGCGCAAGGTCAGGAACGAATCGAACGGCGCGCCAGTGACGCCTGTGCAATTCGCCCACCAGGCAAGCTCCTGCCCGAGGGCCGCGTCGCGCGCGAGCACCGCGCCGCCGACGACGTCGCTGTGTCCGTTGATATATTTCGTCGTCGAATGAACGACGATGTCGCAGCCGAAAGACAACGGCCGCTGCAGGGCCGGCGACAGAAACGTGTTATCAGCGACGACGATCGCGCCAGCCGCTTTCGACGCCGCGGCAACAGCGCCGATGTCGGTAATTCGCAGCAACGGATTGCTCGGCGTTTCAATGAAAACGAGTTTTGGCTTTTTCGTCAGCGCGGCGGCGAAGGCGACCTGGTCCGTCTGATTGACGAATTCGACCCTGAAATTGCCGCGCCGCGCATGCGCCGAAAGAAGACGGAATGTGCCGCCGTAACAATCATGCGGCGCAAGGACGAGTTCCCCCGGCGAGACGAGGTTCAGCGGCAGATCGACCGCTGCCATGCCGGAAGCGGTGACGATGCCGACAGCGGCGCCTTCAAGCTCGCCAAGCGCTTGCCCAAGCTCGCTGCGTGTCGGATTGCCGGAGCGGGAATAGTCGAATTGGGGCTTTTCCTCCGGATCGCGCCATCCGAACGTCGCCGACAGATAAATCGGCGGAGAGACGCCGCGATGAGCTGCGTCGCTTGCAACGCCCGCCGACGCGGCGATCGTTTCAGGGTGAAGAATGTTGGTCATGACTGGGCGTCCTCAATGAAGGATTTGATGATGGGGCCGATCGTCGCCGCTTCCTTCAGGAAGGCGTCATGGCCATAGAGCGAATTGAACTCAAAAAATTTTCCGCGCCGGGCGCCTGCCGCAAGGCGCCGGATATCGGCCGCCGGCACCAGCCGGTCGCTCGACGACGCAAGGAACAGCGCCGGCGTCGTAATCTTTGCTGCGTCAGCCGAATGGCGGTCGATTGAATCCGACAACGTCACATAGCGCGACGGCGCCATCTCATAAGCGTCGCCCCGCGCAATCAGATAATTGCAGACCTCATAGGGATCGCCGGCCGCCTCACCCGGCGCATGCGCAAATCGGGCGGCGAATTCTTCGGGCGTCCTGTATGTGACCATCGCCAGCTGGCGCGCGAGCGATACGCCCTCTTCGGCCGCCCCGCACCGGCGAGCAAAGTCGACGATCCGCCGTTGAACGCCGCGCAAAGCTGTCGCCGCGGGATGCGGACGGTCGGCGGCCGAAATCACGCAGAGTTTTTCGAGGCTTTCAGGGAATTCCTCAGCAAAGGCGAGCGCGACCATGCCGCCATAAGAGGCGCCGACAAACGCCCTGATGCGGCCGACCTTGATGTCGGACAGCGCGATGGCAAGCGCACGCGCCTGGTCGCGGCTTGAAACAGTGCGCGCCGTCTCGCCGGGATTCGGCAGGAAATCGAAACCGATGATGCAGAATTTTTCCTGGTCGATGGCGCAGTTCGGGCCTGTGATTTCGCGCCACCATCCTGCTTCATCGCTGCTGTCGGCGACGGCGCGTCCTGCGGAAATGCCGCCTGCGACGGTGATCGCCGGACGATCCGTGTCGCCATAAAGGCGCAGTCGAACCTCCGGACGCGACAGCTTCTCGCCGGACTGAAGGCGAAAATTCGCCGGAAGGATCACACTGATATCGCAAACGCGGGCGGCGCCGGACGGCACATGGTCCAATTGCGTTTGACAGGCGGCGGTCATGGGTCGGCCTCTGCATCCTCGTCATCAGCGCAACAAGTAATTCGCAGAGACCCAATCGGACGCGGGATTAGCCGCATTCGTCCGACTCATCTCTCGAAACAACATGCTGAAATCAGCGCGCCGTCTCGAAGGAATTGGCACCTTTCCAAATGACAGGGTATGTCGTCTGGCGGTTGCCCCAGCGTCTAAGGGCCTGTCCCTCAGCTGGTCTTGATGAGCATTGGCGGCGAAACTAGCCGCAAATTTTTTTCCGTCAACCGAAATTTCGCTTATGCGTCCGTGCGACAAAATTAATCCGCAGGCGAATGAATTACACTGCACGGTGTCGCCTTTGACGCCGTTTTCAACGGATGGGCAGGGCTAAGCGGCGGAATTTCCTCATTTTTCCTCAAGCCCGAAACTGCCCAAAGAGCCGAATTTATTGCCATAAATCTGCCGGCATATACGGGTTTCATGGCCGTTTCGGCCAAAATAGGCAAAAATATCTCGCATTTGCAGCAAAAAAACTGTTGCGGGGGACCGACTGCCGCCCTTACCGTTTACGGAGGATTCGGGGCGGATACGCGGCGTGAGCACGCCGTGTGGCGCCTTTTGATTCCGACCATTGCAATGGAACCGCCGACCTGATGCTGAAATTCACCGAACTCGCCCGCAAGACGCCGCAAAAACGCGACGCAGACGCGCGCGTTGCGGATTTTAGCGAGGTCTATCAGGGATTCGAGGTCCGGGAGGCCCGAGCGCAAGCCTCCCGCTGCAGCCAATGCGGCGTGCCGTTCTGTCAGAACCATTGTCCGCTTACGAATGATATTCCGGACTGGTTGCGCCTTACCGCCGAGGGGCGCCTCAAAGACGCTTATGCGCTTTCGTCCGCGACCAATTCCATGCCGGAAATCTGCGGACGCATCTGTCCGCAAGATCGCCTTTGCGAAGGATCTTGCGTCATCGAGCAGTCCGGCCACGGCACTGTGACGATCGGCGCTGTCGAGCAGTTCATCACTGAGACTGCTTGGGCGAACGGCTGGGTCGATCCGATCGCCGTCGGTCGTACGACGGGACGTTCGGTCGGCATTGTCGGCGCTGGACCCGCAGGTCTTGCCGCTGCGGAAGAGTTGCGCAAGGCAGGCGTCGACGTTGTCATCTATGACCGTTATGACCGTGCAGGCGGCCTTCTCGTTTACGGCATTCCGAATTTCAAGCTGGAAAAGGAAGTCGTTGCGCGCCGCATTGCGCGCCTTGAAGCGTCAGGCGTCGAGTTCATGCTGAATTTCGAAATTGGACGCGATGCGACGCTGAACGATTTGCGCGACCTTCATGACGCCGTGCTGATCGCGACTGGCGTCTACAACGGGCGCAACCTTGATATCGAGAACGAGTCCGCCGGCGGCGTCGTTGCGGCGCTCGATTATTTGACAGCGGCAAACCGGATCGGCCTTGGCGACAGGGTCGCCGAATTTGACAACGGGCGCCTTGATGCGCGCGCAAAGCGTGTTGTGGTCATCGGAGGCGGCGACACTGCGATGGATTGCGTCAGAACCGCCGTGCGCCAAGGGGCGGCGCGCGTCGTCTGTCTTTATCGCCGCGACAGGGCCAACATGCCGGGGTCGGCACGCGAAATGAAAAACGCCGAGGAAGAAGGCGTCATCTTCGAATGGCTCGCCGCTCCGAAAGCAATTCAAGCGGTGATGGGCGGCGCGGCCGGCGTTCGCGCCGTTCGCATGCGGATCGGCGGCAAGGATGAGGCGGGCCGTCAGGCAGTCGATGAAATCGAGCATTCTGATTTCCGGCTCGATGCCGACCTCGTCATCACAGCGCTCGGGTTTGAACCCGAAGACCTCCCCGCCCTATTCAAAGCGCCAGAGCTAAAACTGACAAAGCGCGGAACGATTGAAATCGCGCGCGGCTCTTTCGAAACGCGCATTCCCGGCGTCTATGCCGCCGGCGACATCGTGCGCGGCGCGTCGCTCGTCGTATGGGCGATTTCAGACGGCCGAAAAGCCGCGGCGGAAATTTCGACGCGTCTTGCGACTGCCGCGACGACGCTTCTCGCCGCAGAATAAGCCCTAAAGCTTCCGGCGAAAAAATGAAAAACGAAATTTTTCTCTACCTCGAAAACCGTCAGAAGCTGATTGACGCCGGCGCCTACGACCCCGCGTCAGAGCGCGACGCGTGCGGCGTCGG
>JBGSLM010000085.1:0-23591 GCA_041740755.1 Parvularculaceae bacterium
CGCAGCGCCTTACCGTCAAAATCACCCCGAAGACCAACCGCATGCCGTCCCATCGCGAACCTCCCTCGTTCGCCATATCGAATCAGCATTCGCGAGCGCTGTGAATCCCAAATGAGTCACGATCAGCGCGAGTTGGTATAACCTGCGCTGCGCTCGCCATGCGATGGATGAACGAAATCGCCCCGATCGCAACGCCGGCTGCGATCGCTTCCGTCAGGCTACGGAATATCGTCAGAAAAAATGTGGCGAGCAGCGCCGCGGCATCGCCGCGCGACGCGCGAAGGAGCGCATTGAACGATTCTTTTTCGACCATGTTCCAGGCGACGATCGCGAGCACGCCCGCAAGGGAAGCAAGCGGCGCATAACTTGCGAGCGGCGCCGCGACGATCATGAATCCGAGCAGAATAACCGAATGCAGCATTCCGGCGACCGGCCCATGCGCTCCTGCGCGGATATTGGTCGCAGTTCGCGCAATCGTCCCCGTCACAACCATGCCGCCAAAGAGCGCGGCGGCGACATTGGCGGCGCCTTGCGCGGTCAGCTCGCAATTTGCGCGGTGACGGCGCCCGGTCATTGAATCGGCGACCGTCGCCGACAACAGCGATTCAATCGCGCCGAGGAGGAAGAATGAAAATGCGTCGGGAAAGACCGCCGCGACGCGCGAGAGCGATATTTCAGGGAACGCGGGCGCTGGCAGCCCGCTGGGGATTGCGCCAAAGCGGCTGCCGATCGTCTCGACCGGCAAATTGAAGAACGCCGCCGCGGCGGATGCGGCGACGACGGCAAAGAGTATGCCCGGAAAGGACGGCCGCCATTTGCGAAGACCGACGATGATCGCGATCGTCATCACGGCGATCCCGATCGCAAACGGGTTGGTCGAATCGATGGCGGCGAAATCGGCTTTCAGGCTGTCGATAATCGGCCCGTGCCCATTCTCCGCAATCGACAGGCCAAGGAGATCCTTGATCTGACTTGAAAAGATGATGACCGCGATCCCCGCAGTAAATCCGACCGTCACTGGAAACGGTATGAGCTGCACATAAGAGCCAAGGCGCAGATATCCGGCGGCGGCGAGCATCAATCCCGCAAGGAACGTCGCCAGCAAAACGCCGTCAAGGCCGTGCTTTGCAGCGCTCGCCGCGACGAGCACGATGAAGGCGCCGGCAGGGCCGCCGACCTGAAACCTGCTGCCCCCGAGCATCGAGACGAAAAAGCCGCCGACAATCGCAGCGTAAAGTCCGCGCTCGGGCCCAAGGCCGGATGCTATCGCAATCGCCATCGACAACGGCAGCGCGACGATCGCGACCGTCGCGCCGGCGAAGGCGTCGGCGCTAAGTTCTTTCGCGCCATAGCCCTCGCGCAGAACCGTAACCAGCTTTGGCGTGAAGAGTTCGGCGAAGGTCGGCGCCGGCGGCGGGCGGCGTTGTGCATCCATGGCCATGATTGACGCCTGAACTGTAATTGGTGAGAAGCGATTTATCAGCCTGCGCCGGGGCGTGTTGCAAGCGGATAAAATGCCGCCGCCCGGAAGGCGCGGCCCGGCCGCGCGAAAAGAGGGCGTATGGCAGTAATATCGGCAGGAAAAGGATGCGTATCATTCGATACGGCATATTCTCACGCGATCGATCCGAGGCCGGAAGATTTCGACGAGCTTGGCCACATCAACAACGCCGTATATCTGAAATGGGCGCAGGAAATCGCCGTTCGTCATTGGAGCCTTGTTGCGACCGCTGAGATGAAATCGGTATGGCTTTGGGTCGTCCTGCGTCATGAGATCGACTATCGCGATCCAATTCTGCCCGGCAAGGATGTGGTCGCGCGCACCTGGCTTGGCGCTGCGGACGGGCCGCGCTTTGATCGCTGCGTCGATATCAGAAAACCGAACGCCGCGCGCGCCGCCGCCTTCGTCAAATCGACCTGGGTTCTGATCGACGCCGGAACGAGAAGGCCAAAACGGGTCGGCGCCGAAATTTTGGAAGCATTCGGAGTGACGGGTTAAGTCCCGGCTTCTTCCTTCGCCGGCCGGTTCACCATCATCTTCTTGATTTCTGCGATCGCCTTTGCGGGGTTCAATCCCTTGGGGCAAACCTGTGCGCAGTTCATGATCGTGTGGCAGCGATACAGCTTGAATTCATCTTCGAGCTTGTCGAGACGTTCATTCGTCTTCTCATCCCGGCTGTCGGTGAGCCAGCGATAGGATTGGAGAAGCGCGGCGGGCCCCAAATATTCTTCCTCGCCGTTCTTGTCTCCGTTCCACCAATAGGAAGGGCACGCGGTCGAACAGCACGCGCAAAGGATGCACTCATAAAGTCCGTCGAGCTGCTTGCGCTCGTCCGGGGACTGAAGGAATTCGGTCTTTTTTCCCGCATTATCCGCCTGCAGAAACGGCTCGATATAGGCGTGCTGTTTGAAGAAATTGGTGAGGTCCGTAATCAGATCGCGCATGACCGGCTGGTGCGGCAGGGGATAGACGACGACTTCGCCGCCGGCGCATTCGTCCATCCCCTTGGTGCAGGCCAGAGTATTCGCGCCATTGATGTTCATCGCGCACGATCCGCATACGCCCTCGCGGCAGGAACGGCGGAACGCAAGCGTCGGATCGATCTCGTTCTTGATCTTGATAAGGCCGTCGAGAACCATCGAAACCCCGCGAGCGTCGATCTCGTATGTATCGAGGCGCGGGTTTTCGCCGCCGGCCGGGTCGTAGCGATAGACCTTGAACGTCAACGTCTTTTCCGCGCCTTCAGGCGCCGAATGCGTCCTGCCCTTTTTCTTTACGACCGAATTCTTCGGAAGGGTCAGTTGCACCATCGCCGTTTTGCTCCCTTAATCTGCGCGCGTCATGACGCGCGCTCGCTTTCGATACGCGCGCCGTACCAGTCCAGATTGCGCGTGACGGTCATCGTCAGCGCGACCGCGCCGAAAGCGGCGACCGAACCGATCAGAAGCGCATAGTCCTCTGATTTCATGAGGAGATATATCAGACCGTAGGCTCCTGAAAAGGCAAGGAAAGCGACAAGGCCGCGCAAGAAGCTGCGAAAGACGGTCGCAGCGTAAAGTCCGGAAAGGGCGACCGTTGCCCCCGCCGCGCCGATAAAGGCTGTTTCAAAGCCGATATGCTCTGCAAAAGCGAGGACAAGCAGGTAGAAAATGACCTGAGCGAGTCCAAGCAGGATGTATTGAGCGGGGTGCGCCCGCCCGCCCATCGTCGCCTCGATGAGAAAAAAGGTTAGAAATACGATGCCGACGAACATCAGCGCATATTTCAGAGCGCGGTTGACGCTCTGATAAGGGCCGTCCGCTGAGACGAAGCTGACGCCGAAAGACTTTCCGTTCTCCAGCATATTGAGGCCGGCGTCGGCGATGAAGCTTCTGGGAAGACTGCGGGCGAGATATGGAATGCGCCACTCGGCCGAAAAGCCCTTCGTGTTGATCGAGCGTGAATCGGGTAGGCGCGCGCCCTGGAAAGAGGGGTGGGGCCAGTCCGCGTCAATCTTGACCGTCGTCTCTTCGCCGACAGGTGAAACGCTGAAAGCGCCGCCGCCCGATACTGGCAGGGTTATGGCGAAGCGGAACTCCTTTGCCGGGTCTTCGATCGGAAAGGGGACGCGGATCCCGCTGACCGGCGGCGAGGCGCCCTCCTCGGCGCTGTCGATATTGATCCCAGGTTCAAACGTCGCAACGACAGTCTTCCCATCGATAGAGAGCGCAGGATTGGCGCGGATGCCCTTCAGCGACGTCTCGCCGGGGAATTTCACGACAAGTTCGGCGTCCTGCCACAGATATGCGGCGACGCCGTCGCTGATCCGCGGCGGCGTCAGCGCGCCGAACTTTCCTTCAATGACAAGGTCAGCGTCATAGACGGTCGCATCGAAAATCGACCGCTGGCGGATCGATGTGTTGATCGTGCCGTTTATGTTCAGCTTTTCTGGCGTGAAGCCGACGGAAACGCGCCGCGTCACTGGTTCGCCAAGCGCCGTCTTCTTGCCGGTATCGATGATCGCAGGGACCAGAATGATCGGGCCGCTGATCGTTTGTTGCCCGCCGGCGAGTTCATAAATTTCACTACGGACGCTGTCGGCTCTCGTCGAGCGCTCCCAAACGAGCGCGTAGATCATCATGCATGGTATCCACAACAGGAAAGCGAGGGCGCCGACGAGAATAAGTTTCAGCCCGAGCGAGCGCGCGGGCGCAATGAGGCGGTTCACGGAGGTCTCCCTTGATTGAATGACGGAGACGACAGCAAACAGCTGCTCAAAGGCGTTTATCCGGCGGCGTCAGGGAGAATTGGCGATGATTTGACGGCGCGATTGCGGCGTCAGCTCTTGGCCGGATCGGGCTTTTGCGGGTGTTGTCCGCGAATGTGGGGGTAGAACACGCAGCCCATGAACAGGAAGGTCGCAGCAATCAGCAGCATGAACGCGCTGATCCCGCCGCCCTTCTCGCCGAGGAAATTTCCAACGGCGCAGGTGCACGCGATGACGAGATAGGGCATTACCGGCGGCTCTTCACGAAGGTATCGCATGACGAACATCGTCAGCGATACGAGCAACAGCGATATCGAATAGATGTCGATAATTGTAACCATGGCGCCCTCCAGCGCCTGCAGTATTGCGCGGGTCGGTGAAGCGCTCATTAAAGACGTCGCTCGAATGCCGTATTGTGCCAAAACAGGGCAGGTCTATTCCCCGATCTTTTTGAGGCTGTCGAATTTCGGCGCGCGCTTTTCGCCCCGGGCGACAAAAGCCTCCCTGATGTCGTCCGGGCGCAGCATGGCGGCGTTCCAGACAGCGATATAATCGAGCGCGTCAGCGGTTGAATGGTCGCGCGCGTAATTCGCCATCGCCTTGCAGCCCGTCACCGCAAGCGGCGAATGCGCCGCGATCTGGCGCGCAATCGACATGACGCCGTCGAGAAGCGCTTCGTGGGTCGCATACACTTCGTTGACGAGACCGATTTCCTTCGCCTTCGCCGCGGGCAGGCGTTCTGCGGTGTAGGCGATCTGCCGCGCCCAGCCTTCAGGAATGACCTTCATGAGGCGCGGAAAGGTGCCGACATCTGCGGTCATGCCGATGGCTGTTTCCTGGACAGCAAAGAAGGCGTCAGCCGAGGCGTAGCGGCAATCGCAAGCTGTCGCGAGATCGACGCCCGCGCCGATCGCACCGCCTTGTATTGCGGCAAGGACAGGCTGGCGCGCACGCTCAAGACAATCGAATGTCTCCTGCAGCGATTTGATCTTGTGCCGAAAGGCTTCCGCCGAGACATGCGCATTCGCAGCATCGCCGTCGAGGCCGCCGGACATGAAGACCGAGATGTCCATGCCGGAAGTGAAATGTTTGCCTTCGGAGGAAATAACGATGACGCGCGCGTCGGCGCTGCCTGAAATTCGGTCGATCGCATCCGGAAATTCGCGCCAGAACTCCGGGATCATGGAGTTCGCCTTCTCCGGCCGGTTAAGGCGGATATGGGCGATATGATCGTCGATGGCGACAGCAAAGCATGAATAGGTCATGGGGGCTCTCCTTGGCGCAATCATAACGCCATGAAGGGAACGCCGTAACAAAAAGAGTCAGCGCGCGCGGCGCAAGGTTACAGCCAAAAGAGCGAGCGTCGCCATCAGGCCTAGCGACAGATGGAGGCTTTCGCCGACCGGTCTTGCGGTCACCGGCGCAATCGCCGCCAGGAGGAGTGCCGTCTTTTCAAATGAATGAAAGCCGGTTCTGACGCCGTCCTGAATGAGCAACGCCATCGCAGGCGCGAGGATCACGAGATCGTAATCGACGGCGTAGGGCGTCGCGAGTATGGCGGCGATGACAAGACAAGCGCCTTTGATTTCATCGGCGGCGCTGGATCGCCACAGGCGAAAGACCGCATAGGCGAGCGCTGCAGAAGCCGCGCCTTGCAAGGCATAAGCGACGCCGACGGGCGCGCCGGCCAAGCGCGCCTGAGCGAAGACGCTCTGTATTTTTTCAAAACCGATGGCGCCGGCTTCAACGACTTCAACGCGTGCAGCGCGCATCGTATCAAAAAAGCCAGTCCACACTTCCGGACCGAACACGATTGCGGGGAGTGCTATTTGCGCCGCGACAGTCGCGCCGGCTGCGGCAAAGGCCCGCCAATGTCCGCCCGCAGCAAGCGCAACCGGTATCAACAGACCGTATTGCGGCTTTATGGCGATGAGACCCAATGCGATGCCCGCGATCAGCGATCGCCCCGCGAATAAAGAGTGCAAGCCGAATGCGAATAGCGCCGCGATCAAAAAGCCGTTCTGGCCGTGCAGGAAATTTGTATAGACGGCGGGAAGCGCCAGCGCGAGCAGCGCCGCGAATTTTCCCGGCGCAAGCTTTTGCATCGCCGCAGCGTAAAGGCCGAGCGTTGCGCCCATCCACAAGAGCCAGGCCGCAAGATATGGAAGGCTCGCGAGCGCCATCGCGATAAAAAGGAAAGCGGGCGGATAGAGATAGGGCCAGAAAGAAGGCTGTTCTTCGCCGAGCTTTTTCTGGTGTTCCGCGTATTGCTTTGACCCGTCATATGCGGCGGCGCCGCCATCCTCCAGCGCAACGGTCCCGGCGACATGAAACGCCATGAAGTCCGCGCCGAGCGGGCGGCCCGTGCGGTCCTTGAACCCGTCCGATGTAGCAAGGAGGAAAGCGAAACTGACGGCTGCAACGACGAGATAAATGACCGCGATGCGGCGGATGCGGGCGCGATCAAGATATTCGCCGGATCTGATCTGTTCGATAAATTGCGCAGCGGTCATTGCGCCAGGTTACCAGATTCTCGGCGCCGCTTGGTTAATGACGCCGGTCGTCAAAGGCACGCGCCGAAAAGATCGCACTGGGCGGAAACGAATGTCAGCATCAACATCGCGGCGGCGAAGATCAACGCTGCGACCGCGCCGATCGTTCGCCGCGTCCCGATCCCGGATTTAACGAGCGCGAAGACGATCAATCCGGTCTGAGCGGCGAAAAGGGAAACCTGAAACGCCGGAACCAGGACGCGTTCCTTATCTATCGCGTCGAAATCGACGCCGAGCGATCTGAGGGCGTTCAGCACAGATGCAAGAACAAGATGGCCAGCGAGGGCGAAGGCGGTAGCGATCGTATAAAGCGACAGCCGGCGAGCCCACGCGCCGAATTTGAGCGCCGCTTCCGCGACATTATGCCGAAAATCCCCACCCGACACGGCTAAGCCCCTTTTGGGTCAGCGTATCATTTCGAACGGGTCTGTGAAGGCCGGCCTTCAGTAGACCCGCTTCTTCGGCTCGATATATTTGATTTCGTCGGTCAGCGTGTATTCATGCACGGGCCGATAATCGAGCGTCGCCTTGCCGTTGTAGAACCATGCGGCGGTGTGTTTCATCCAGTTCGCGTCATCCCGATCAGGGAAATCTTCGCGCGCGTGGGCGCCGCGGCTTTCCTTGCGGTTGGCGGCGCTTTCCACCGTAACGATCGCCTGTCCGATAAGATTATCGAATTCGAGCGTCTCAACGAGGTCGGTGTTCCACACCATCGTGCGGTCGGTGACGGCGATATCTGGAAGCCCGTCATAGACTTCGCGAATGAGCTTGCGGCCCTCATCGAGAACGTCGCCGGTGCGAAAAACGGCGCAGTTCGTTTGCATGACGCGCTGCATGCGCGCGCGAAGCGCCGCCGTCGGCGTTCCGCCTTTCGCGTTACGAAAGCGATCAAGGCGCGTCAGCGCTTCATCGCCCGCGCCCTTTGGCAGTGCGCGGACAGGCTCATTCGCCTTGACGACTTCGCCGCAGCGAAGTCCCGCCGCGCGACCGAAAACAACGAGATCGATAAGCGAATTCGACCCCAAACGGTTGGCGCCGTGGACAGAGACGCAAGCGGCTTCCCCGATCGCCATCAGACCGGGGACGACCGCGTCAGCGTTCTCGCCGCGTTTTGTCACGACTTCGCCGTGATAATTCGTCGGGATGCCGCCCATATTGTAATGGACAGTCGGCAGGACGGGGATCGGCTCTTTCGTGACGTCGACGCCGGCAAAGATGCGCGCCGATTCCGAAATGCCGGGCAGGCGCTCGTGGATTATTTTCGGGTCGAGGTGATTGAGATTGAGGTGAATATGGTCCTTGAGCGGACCGACGCCCCGGCCTTCACGCACTTCGATCGTCATCGCGCGCGAGACGACGTCGCGGCTCGCGAGGTCTTTGGCTGAAGGCGCATAGCGCTCCATGAAGCGCTCGCCCTCAGAATTGGTGAGATACCCGCCTTCGCCCCTGACGCCTTCGGTGATAAGGACGCCTGCGCCGTAGATGCCGGTCGGGTGGAACTGGACGAACTCCATGTCCTGCAGCGGAAGACCCGCGCGCAGCACCATGGCGTTGCCGTCGCCCGTGCATGTATGAGCCGATGTGCAGGTGAAATAGACGCGCCCATAGCCGCCGGTCGCAAGGATGACCATCTTCGCGTTGAAGCGGTGAATCGATCCGTCGTCGAGACGCCACGCCATCAGGCCGCGGCATTCGCCGGCATCGTCCATGATCAGGTCGAGCGCGAAATATTCGATGAAGAACTTGGCGTTCTGCTTCACCGACTGGCCATAGAGCGTGTGAAGCATCGCATGACCGGTGCGGTCGGCTGCAGCGCAAGTGCGCTGGATCGGACCCTCGCCGAAATTCTTCGTCATGCCGCCGAAAGCGCGCTGGTAGATTTTTCCGTCTTCTGTGCGGCTGAACGGAACGCCCCAGTGCTCAAGCTCATAAACGGCGGCTGGCGCATTCTTGCAGAGATATTCGATTGCATCCTGGTCGCCGAGCCAGTCCGAGCCCTTGACGGTGTCATACATGTGCCAGCGCCAATCGTCAGCGCCCATATTTCCGAGCGAGGCGGAAATGCCGCCCTGCGCCGCCACCGTGTGAGAGCGCGTCGGGAACACTTTCGTGACGCAGGCGGTTTTTAATCCGGCCTGCGCAGCGCCGAGCGTTGCGCGCAATCCCGCGCCGCCGGCGCCGACGACGACGACGTCATATTCATGGTCGATGATTTCATAGGAAGCGGTCATGGGTGCTCAATTCAGACGGAAAGGACGAACAGGGACCAAAGCCCGAACGCAGCGGCGCCGAGGCTTGCGAAAAGATTGAGGAGCTTGAAGACGCCGCGCGCGCCGCTGTCGAAATAATCGTCAATGATTTCGTTCATTCCGATTCGCATGTGAAACGCGCCGGTCAAAATGAGAAGGCCCATGAAGCCCGCGTTTAGGGGCGATGAAATCCACGCGCGCATTTCCTCATAGGATGCGCCGGCATGGGCGACGGCGCCCCAGAGAAACCAGACAATGAGCGGCAGCAAAACCGCGGCGCTGGCGCGCTGGGCGATGAAAGTTGCGGTGCCTTTATGGGTCATGGTCGTCGTCCTATCCGCGCGCTGAAAGGCCGGTCGCGACGATGACGATCGCCAGCAGGATCGACGCGGCGAAGGCGTACCAGGCTGTCATGGTGGCGGTCTTCACGTCGAGGCCGCGACCAGTGTCCCAGTAGAGATGCCGAAGGCCGTTGAGAGAGTGGAAAAGGAGCGCCCACGCGTAGCCAAAGAGGATGAGGACGCCGAATGGCGACGAAAGGAACGCGCCGACAGGGGCGAAGAACGCCTCGCCGCGAGATGCGGCAAACGCCCAGATGCTGAGCAGGATCGTGCCCGAGTAAAGCGCAACGCCCGTCGCCCGGTGCGTAATTGACGCGGCCATGGTCGGCGTGAACCGCCAGATCTGTAGGTGCGGAGATAGCGGCCGGCTGATTGTTTTCGCCGGTGCGGGGTCCGAAGCCATGGAATTCCCTCAATAATTGCAAAATCGGGCTGGCGAGCGGGACAATAGGCGCGCCGCCTTATCTGTCAACGCGGCATCGCCTTCTACGGATCAGGCGAAGATGATTGCCAAGGGTGCGCCGATTGCCGCAGTATCGCAGCCGGGGACGTGAGGGGTTGGTGCATGGTTCGATTTGGCGTTGCCGCCGTCATGGCGGCTTTGATGTCGCTTTCGCCCGCAGGCGCGCAGACGAAGAATGCGGTGACCGGGGCGGAGCTTGAGGCGATCCTTTCCGGGGCCGGACTTGCGGTGAAGGTCATCGAAGACGCCGCGACACGGGCGCCGGTCGCTCATGTGCAAGCCGGCGCCGTCCAGTATTGGGTGCGCGCGCTCGATTGCTCAGGCTCCCCCAAAGCGTGCTCAACCCTCGTTTTCTTTGCGAACTTCGAACTCGGCCGCGCTGTCGCCGCCAGCGATTACGAAATCGTCAACCGCTTCAACGACAGTCAGGTTTTCGGCCGCGCCTATCTGTTACCTGGCCGTAATCAGGTCGGCGTCGATTACGTCATTGAACTCGAAGGCGGCGTTTCAATGGACAACATCACGGGGAATGTCAGCCGGTGGGCGGACGTGATCAACGCGTTCATCGGACATTTCAGCAAAGGTCAGCCTTCGTCCTGACCTGCAGCGACGCTTCTGTATGGCGCGCAGCCCTCGTCATTGATTGCAAAAGTCGTCAGCGTATCGCCGCTCGGCTTTTTCACGCGGATTTTCAGAACGATTCCCGTTTCGAACAGCGCCTTTTCGGCGAAATATGCGCAACTCTGCCTGAAGGTGAAGTCGCGGAAATCGGCAATCTGTTCTTCCGTCGCCCGCTCGACTTCATTTTGCGTCAGACGCGCTTCGATAGAGATTGAGTCCCAATTGGCGTTTGCGCTCATCCGTTCGATGACGGCGTTGTCGCCGGCGGTCGCCATGAAGCCGCGCTCGAAACCTTTCGCGATGGCTGAGAGGTACCTTTGTTGACGCTCGCTGCTCGCGGTGCGGTATTCGAAGCCGACGCTCTGCGTCGCCGCCATGGCGACGAACATCAGTATCCCGACGATCGGAGCGACGATGACCGGGGCGGCCTTGTTCATGCCCGCCCCCCGCATCGCCCGAAACCGGACATCGATCAGGCGGCCTTTGCGACGAGAGCCGACAATTTCGGCGGCAGTTCCGCGCCGAGATCGCGCATATAGTGAAGAAGGGCGCGTTCGATTTCGGCGAACTTGCCGTTCTTGCCGATGCGGTCGGCAAGCCAGTCGGCTTCCTGCGCGTTCACGCGTTCGGCGATTGCGGCTGCAATTGAGTCGTCTTCATTCTTTTTGCCGAACGCGGTCTGCTTGCGCCCGTAAGATTCGCGTATTCCGGAAAGGCCGCCGGAAACCATTCGCCCGAAAAATCCCATCGGATCGACGGTTTGGTCTTTCACCCAGTCGTGAAGCCGCAATGCTTCCTCACGCGGAAGCGGGCGATAGCCCACATGCGCCATCAAATGCGCAGCTATGCCCTTAATGAACAGATCCGCCCACGACGGATCGTTATCGGCGGCGTAAGTCATCTCGTGAAGGTCGAAAAGAAGCTCCGCCTCTTCCTTGGTGATCGCGATCGATCCGTCGCCCGCTGACGCATAAAGATACCGGCGGAGAAGATCAGCGTCCGTGCGGTTGACGCGCGCGCCGCCCTTGCGGTCGCGGACAAGCCGGCGGAATTGATCCGCCGTGAACTCGGCCATCGCCGGCGGCGTTGACGTCGCCTTTTCCATCAGCGCGATGAGAAGGCCAAGCTCAAGCCCGCTCGACTTCCCGCCGTCGCGCGTGATGAACGCTTCGAGATGCTCAAACTCGTTCTCAGTCAGATAGCCGTGCGGCTCTTCTTCACGCAGGAAGAAATCGGCGGCGGCCTCGGCGAAATAGTCCGCCCATTCCCGATCGCCCTGCGGTGCTTTCTCGGCGAGCGCAAAGAGCGATGCGAGTTCGGTTCTGCTGACGACGCCGTCTGCGAAAACATGCTTTCGCAGAAAGAGCACATCTTCAGCGCTGACATGGCCGTCGGCTCCGACGCTGCGGACCAGCGATTCAATCTTGTCGTTCGACATGAAGGGCGACCTTCCCCTGAAAAAATTGTTCAGGGAAAACTCGCGCACTCTGGTTAAGATCGCGGTAAACCGCCCGCTCGCCTTGCGCCTAAATAAAGCGTTAATCCGCCTTGTAGACGGCGCCGTCCTTCATCACGAAATCTATGTCCATAAGCTCGTTGACGTCGCCGAGCGGGTCGCCGTCGACAGCGATGATATCGGCGAGCTTGCCCGGCGCGATCGATCCAAGGGCGTCGGATTTTCCGAGATGATCGGCGGCGTTGACTGTCGCCGCCTTGATCGCTTCCATCGGCGTGAAACCGGCTGCGACCATGAGGGCGAATTCTTTTGCATTCTCGCCATGCTTTGAGACCCCCGTGTCGGTGCCGAAGGCGATCTTGACCCCGCCTTTGCGCGCCTTGACCGCCATGTCGTGCATCGTCGGCCCGACTTGCAGGGCTTTGGCGCGTTGGGGCGGGAGCAGGAAGGAATTTGGGTCCTTCGCCCATTCGACGACGGTCGCGCCGGCAAGAAGCGTCGGCACGAGATAAGCGCCGCTCTTTTTGAAGAGCTTGATTGATTCATCGTTAAGATAGGTTCCGTGTTCGATTGAATCGACGCCCGCGCGAAGGGCGGAATTAATTCCTGCGACGCCATGCGCGTGCGCCGTCACCTTGCGGCCCATGGCGTGCGCGCTCGCAATGATCGCGTCGAGTTCGTCGTTGAAAAACTGCTGTTCGAGGCCGGCGGCGGTATTGGAAAGGACGCCGCCCGTCGCCGTCAGTTTTATGTGGTCGGCGCCGCGCCGCACCTGCTCGCGCACCGCCCGCCGGCAATCTCCAGGACCGTCGCATACCGCTTCCGAGTGAAGAATTTTTGCGATGTCGTCGCGGTATCCCTGCGTGCCGTCGCCATGGCCGCCGGTGACGGAAATCGTCGCGCCGGAAGCGAAAATGCGTGGCCCTGCGACTTCGCCTTTGGCGATCCCGTCGCGCAGGGCGAAGATTGCGTCGCCAGGCCCAGCGCCGACATCGCGAACGGTGGTGAACCCAGCCATCAACGTTTTTTTGGCGAATCCGGCTCCGGCGATGGCGTCATCAGCATCAGACATCTCGACTGTCTGCAGGCGCGCCCTGGGATTGTTCTCGCCGAGGATGTGAACGTGGCTGTCGATCAGACCTGGAAGCACGAACCGGTCCTTCAGATCGATGATCCTGACCGTGTCGCTTTCTGCAGCGCCGGCGGCGGCGGCATCTAGATATCCCGCAGCAACGACCGAAATCCGGCCGTCTTTGACGACGATCGTTTGCGCCTCGCGCGGAGCGGATCCCGGGACAGCCAGCAGCTTGCCAGCATGAATAACGGCGATGTCGGCGGCCGTCGCGGGCGTTGCGATAATTGCGGCGAGTGCGACGGCGAGTTTTTTCATTGGAGCCCCTCGAATTTGACGCGGCATGGTTTCAGACTTGGGCGGGGGATTCAATTGCGCGCCGCTCAATCCGCGCTTGACCTCGGCGCAGAATTGGAGAGTCTGCGGCCCCGGAAGCCTCAAGAGAAGACCCGCCCATGACCGACCAGACGTCCGAAACGCCCCCCGACCGCCTTAGCGTCAATCCAAAAAGCCCGCACTTCGACCAGTCGGTGCTCGAACGCGACGTCGGTATCCGCTTCAACGGCGAGGAACGGACGAATGTTGAAGAATATTGCGTGTCCGAAGGGTGGATCCGCGTCGCTGTCGGCAGGACGCTCGACCGCAAGGGCAACCCGCTGACCTTGAAAGTCAACGGTCTTGTCGAGCCCTATTATCGCGCGAAATAACGCTCAGTATTTCACTTTGCTGATGTAGATCCGGTGCTCGCCGAAATCGAGCGCGAAATCCTGCGCCGCAAGAAGATCGGCGCCGAGCAATCCGAACGCCATCCGTTGCACGCCGATTTCGTCGAAGATCGGCGCATCCTTCACCCAGACGCCGACGCCCCGCCACGCTGTTCGGCCAATCTGTATGCGGTTGAGCCGGGCGGTTCGCGTTTTGGTCCTGTCGTCAAAGACATCCTTGAGACGGCTGCCGGTTGTGAATCCCTCGCCGAGATCGCGCGTGACGACGCTTGAAAACATCGCTTCCGCGGCGCGGTAATTGATAAGCGTTGCGACGGATCCAAGATCGATCACGAAAACCGTCGGCGATCGGTTGACCAGTCCTTTCGTCGTGTAAAGCGCGCCCGATGCGGCGGCGTAAGTGTTCGACTGCAACTTCGCCGACCGCCATTTTGCGATCTTCTGTTTCGGTATGCCGCCATGGGGGTAAAGGCTCATGGTTCGCTCGCCGACGTCGAAGACGACCGCGTATTGTTTCAGGAAGTCGATTCCGATAATGCCGGCGGGCGTTTTCCTTGGCGCCTCCCAATCGGGAATGACGACGCCCACATGGTCCGGCATCGTTGCCGATCCGACAGAAATGTCGCCAAACCTGAAGGTCTCGAGATCTGATGAACCGGAAATGCCGAGCACGCGCCTTCGCGCGCCGCCGGTCGGTTCGAAGGATTGAAGCGCCGCGAGATTTTGGAACGCGATCGTAAGCGTTGCGCCGGTGTCGATCACGAAGTCGAAAGGCCCTCGGCCATTGACCGTCGCGCTTACGGTGATGAGGCCGTCATAGTCGATGCGATAGGGCACGACGGCGATCGGCTCTTGCGCGGCCGGTTCCTGCGCAACCGCGTCAACCGGAAATACAGACGCAAGGAAGACCAGCGCGCATATCGCGCGAAAAATGGATTCCAACCGCCACCCCTCATTTTCGGATCGGTTATTCACGCGACCGCCCTTTTGGGAGGAACCCTAGCCTATCAAGCGCCGGTCTGCCCATGACAAAGGCGCGATTTGATCCATGGCCCATCGCAGCCACGCAACGCTTCATCGCAACCGCATGAACCGGGCGGATTCGGGCGGGGGCTGCAATTAAGGTCAGTTTGGAGCCAGAGACGGTGAAATCCGATGTATGACGCCCCATCCTTGGATGAAGCCCGCTGGTCGGCCGTTGCGGCGCGCGACGTCAGCGCCAACGGAAAGTTTCTTTGCTGCGTCAGGACGACCGGCGTTTATTGCCTCCCGTCCTGCGCGGGGCGGCCGCAGCGGCGGAACGTCTTTTTTGTCGAAACGCGCGCCGAGGCGGAAGGGGCCGGCATGCGGCCCTGCAAACGATGCCGGCCGGACCGGTTTGTGGCGGGATCTCTAGGCGAGCGGATTGCAGCGGTCGACTGGTCCAAGGCGACCGAGGCGCTCGACCGCGATGGGTTCGCACCGCTCGGACGGCTGCTCGGCGATGACGAATGCGCCGACCTTGCCGCCTTTTATGCGTCAGACGCGGGTTTTCGGTCGAAGGTAATAATGAACCGGCACGGGTTCGGCGCTGGCGAATACAAATATTTTGCTGATCCGCTTCCGCCCGATGTAGAAAGATTGCGGGCCCGCCTTTACGCCGGTCTCGTCCCGGTCGCGAACCGGTGGCGCGAAAAACTGGGGGAGGCGGCAATCTACCCCGACGACCATCAATCATACCGGGCGCGCTGCGCGGAAGAGGGCCAGACGCGCCCGACACCCCTCCTCCTCACTTACGGGCCGGGCGATTACAACCGACTTCATCAAGATCTTTACGGACCCGAAATATTCCCGATACAGGTCGCAATCCTCCTGTCTGAGCCGCAAAAGGATTTCGAAGGGGGCGAGTTCATTCTCACCGAACAGCGCCCGCGCATGCAGTCCAGAGCCCATGTAGTGCCGCTGAAAAAAGGCGACGCCGTCGCCTTCTGCGTCAATGAGCGCCCGGTCGAGGGTGTCCGCGGAACCTATCGCGCACGGATGCGCCATGGGGTGGCGACCGTCAGGGCGGGGCGGCGCTTGGTTCTCGGCGTCATTTTCCATGATGCGCCGTGACAAGCTGGCGCGATCGATCCATGCTCGGAGACGTGAAGAAATAGGGGAGTTTATGCTTCATATCGTTCGCCGCCTGCCGGCGTCAGCCGTCGCAGTCCTCCTGGTTCTCTCGATTGCCGGCCTTGCCGCCGGCGGGTTGATCCTTTTCCGGTAAAATCGGGGCCTTGCGCGCAAGGCATTCTTCGCTATAACCCGCCGCTTCCAACTGACCGCCGGGCCCAAAGGCATGCCTTGGCGGTCAAAAACGCGCGCCCCCGGATCCATGTGAACCTGGGGCCATTCAAGGAACCGCAAAATGCCCAAACTGAAGACCAAATCAGGCGCCAAAAAGCGCTTCAAAATGACCGCCTCCGGCAAGGTCAAAGCCGGCGTCGCCGGCAAACGGCACCGACTGATCTCGCACAACGCGAAATACATCCGTCAGCAGCGGGGGACAGGCGTCCTCTCTGACGCGGACGCGAAGATCGTCAAAAAATACATGCCGTATAACCGCTAGGAGGGATCAACATGTCACGCGTCAAACGGGGCGTAACGTCCCACGCCAAGCACAAGAAAGTCATCAAGGCGGCGAAGGGTTATTTCGGCCGCCGCAAAAACGCGATCAAAACAGCGCGTCAGGCGGTCGAAAAGGCCGGCCAGTACGCCTATCGCGACCGCCGGGCCAAGAAGCGCAATTTCCGCTCGCTGTGGATCACGCGCATCAACGCGGCGACGCGCGAAGTCGGCATGACCTACGCCCGATTTATCGACGGGCTCTCGAAAGCGGGCATCGCCGTCGATCGCAAGGTCCTCGCCGATCTCGCCGTGAAAGAGCCCGAGGCGTTCAAGGCCCTGGCGGAAAAGGCGAAAGCGGCGCTCGCCGCGTAAATTCTTTTCCGTCTCCCGGCGAACGCACATACGTACCGGGTGACGTTTACGGATGAATTCGAAAAGCGTCACCCCGAAGGTGACGCTTTTTCTTTTTTGCGATGGAGACCGGACGCGATGTCCGACATTGATCAGATCGAACAAAGTACGCTCGCAAGGATCGCCGCCGCCGATACGATCGGCGCGCTCGAAGACGTGCGCGTTTTTGCGCTCGGAAAGAAGGGCGTCATCTCCGAGCGGATGAAGGCGCTCGGACAAATGGCGCCGGACGAGCGCAAGGCGGCGGGCGCGGCGCTCAACCTCATCAAGGACAAGATCGCCTCGGCGATCGACGCGAAGAAACAAAAGCTCGAAGACGCCGCGCTCGATGAACGCCTTGCGACCGAAAAAGTCGATGTGACGCTGCCGATCGCGCCGCTGCCGAAGGGGCGCATCCACCCGGTGACGCAGGCGATGGAGGAAATCGTCGCGATCTTTTCGGCGATGGGATTTGATGTTGCTGAGGGGCCGGACATCGAAGACGACTTCCATAATTTCACCGCGCTGAATTTTCCGGCGGATCACCCTGCGCGCGAAATGCACGACACGTTCTTCTTCAACGAGAAGCAGGACGGGAGCCGCATGCTGCTTCGCACGCACACCTCGCCCGTGCAGATCCGCACCATGATGACGAGGAAGCCGCCGATCCGCATCATTATTCCAGGCCGCACTTTCCGCTGCGATTCAGATCAAACGCATACGCCGATGTTCCATCAGGTTGAGGGCCTAGTCATCGACCGCGCGACTCATATGGGGCATTTGAAGGGAACGCTCGAAGCATTCTGCAAAGCCTATTTCGAAGTCGACAGCGTGAAGACGCGCTTTCGCCCGCATTTCTTTCCGTTCACGGAGCCTTCCGCTGAAATGGATATCGGCTATGAGCGCGTCGGAAACGAAATCCGCATCGGTCAGGGCGCCAAATGGATGGAAATTCTGGGCTCGGGCATGGTGCACCCGAATGTGCTCAGAAATTGCGGCCTCGACCCGGATGAATATCAGGGGTTTGCTTTCGGCATGGGCATCGACCGTCTCGCCATGCTGAAATACGGCATCCCGGATTTGCGCGACTTTTTCGCAGCGGACGCCAGATGGCTTGAGCATTACGGCTTTGATCCGCTCGATCAGCCAAACCTTGCAACGGGGCTTTCGCGATGAAATATATGGTCTCTATACGGACGATATCGCTGGCGGCCCTGATCGGGCTTGCCGCTTGCGAAAAGGCGGCGCCGACAGCCTCAAGCGACCCTGCCGCGGCGCCGATCGAAGGCGATGCGTCGTCAGCCTGGGTCGAGATGATGGGCGTTTGGGCGCCGTCTGGAGCCTGCGGCGACTATGCGAAGGAATGGCGGATCGAAGGCGAGGCGTTTCACCTTCACGAAATGCACTGCAGCATCGAGCGCCTCGAGCTTTTGCAAAACGGCGTAAGAGCGATCGCGCATTGTTCGGTCGAGGGCGACGACGATCGCGTTGAGGACGCCTTCAAGTTTGTCCGTCGCGAGAACGCGACGCTGTCGATCATCAACGAAGCGAATGAAGCGGCGACTGACGGCCTTGAAATGTGCGGAGAAGATCTCCCGTGAAATTCACTCTCGCGTGGCTGAAAGAACACCTCGATACGTCTGCGACGCTCGCTGAGATTGTCGATGCGATGATTGCTGTCGGGCTTGAGGTCGAGCATGTCGATGACCCGGCCGAGCGTTTGAAGGCATTCACCATCGGGGAAGTCCTCGAAGCCGAAAAGCACGCCGAAGCCGACAAGCTCCGCGTCTGCAAGGTCGCGACCAAAGACGGCGTATTGCAGATTGTGTGCGGCGCGCCCAACGCGCGCGCCGGAATCAAGGTCGCATACGCCGCCGTCGGCGCCTATGTGCCCGGCATCGACGTTACGCTGACGAAAGCGAAGATTAGAGGCGTTGAATCATTTGGAATGATGTGTTCGGCGCGCGAACTTATGCTCGGCGACGATCATGACGGCATCATCGAAGCGCCGCTGGATGCTAAAGTCGGCGATCCGGTCGCCGGCTGGCTTGGCGCAAACGATCCCGTCATCGAATTTGAAGTGACGCCCAATCGTCCTGATACGAACGGCGTCGCCGGCGTTGCGCGCGATCTGGCGGCGGCGGGCATCGGAAGGCTGATCACGAAAGCGGCTGCGCCGGTCAAGGGCGATTTCCCCAGTCCGCAAAAAATCGGCCTGCATTTTCCAAAGGGCGCCGAGGGCGCCTGTCCGATGTTTGCAGGACGATATATTCGCGGCGTCAAAAACGGCCCATCGCCGAAATGGCTTGCCGACCGGCTCCGCGCCATCGGACTTCGCCCGATCTCAGCGCTCGTCGATGTGACCAATCTTTTGACTTACGATCGCGCGCGGCCGCTCCACGTTTATGACGCCGACAAGCTAAGCGGTGAAATTCGCGCGCGCCTGGGCCAAAAAGGCGAAAGCTTTCTAGCGCTCGACAACAAGACCTACGACGTCGACGAGACGATGACAGTCATCGCCGATGATCGCAGCGTCCTTGGGTTCGGCGGCATAATCGGGGGCGACGCGTCGGGGTGTACGGACGAAACGCGCAACGTCTTCGTTGAATGCGCCTATTTCGATCCGCTGCGAACCGCCAAGACCGGCCGCAAAACCGGCATTCATTCGGATGCTCGCCACCGTTTCGAGCGCGGCGTCGACCCGGATTTTGTCGTGGCGGGGCTTGAGCTCGCAACGCGCCTAATCCTCGATATCTGCGGCGGCGCGCCAAGCGAAATTGAAATCGCCGGCGCGAAGCCAAAGTCGGAAAAAGTGATCGAGTTCCCGCCATCGGAGGTGAAGCGCCTTACGGGCATCGATGTCGCGCCCGAAAGATCGGAAGCAATTCTATCTGCGCTGGGCTTCAAGGTCAGGCGATCCGATCCCTGGCTCGTCGACGCCCCGTCATGGCGCCCCGATATCGACGGCAAAGCGGATATCGTCGAGGAAATCGCCCGGATTGTCGGGTTTTCGGCGCTCCCGGCGGATACCTTGCCGGCTAGATGCCCGGTTGAAATGCCGAAGCTGACGCCGGCGCAGGACCGGCGCCGTTTTGCGCGGCGCGCGCTCGCCTCGCGCGGACTTCTCGAAGCAGTCACGTGGTCGTTCACGGATGAGCGGCATGCAGCTTTTTTCTGCGACGGCGCGAACTGGCTCGCGGCGCAGGGGCTCATTCTAGCCAACCCGATTTCGTCCGACCTCGGAGCAATGCGGCCGTCAATGCTGCCAAATCTCGTAGCAGCCCTGCAACGAAACGCCGATCGCGCACGTGACGATCTCGCCCTTTTTGAAGTAGCGCCGGTTTATGCGTCCGACCGGCCAGAAGGACAGCAAACCGTTGCGGGCGGGGCCCGACTTTCCAACCCAAAGCGCCACTGGTCGGCGACCGAACGCGCCGCAGACGTTTTCACGGTAAAGGCGGATGCGATCGCCGCGCTTGAAGCGGCAGGCGCAAAAGTTGATCAGGCGCAAACGACAGCGGACGCTCCGCAATGGTATCACCCGGGGCGCTCAGGCGTTTTGCGCCTTGGGCCCAAGCTGGCGCTCGCCCATTTTGGCGAACTCCATCCAAGGGTGCTGAAAGCGATGGATGTCGACGGCCCTGTTTTCGCATTCGAAGTATTCCTCGATGCGATCCCGGCAGCGAAAGCAAAAGCGACCAAAACGAAACCGGCGCTTGACGCGTCGGAACTCTTGCCGGTTACGCGCGATTTCGCGTTCGTGGTCGATGTGAAGGTGGCTGCCGAAGCTCTCCTTAAAGCGGTGCGCGGCGCGGACCGGAAGCTCATCGCCGATGTATGCCTTTTTGACGTGTATCAGGGCAAAGGCGTTACCGACGGCAAAAAGTCGCTCGGGGTGGAAGTGACGCTGCAACCGCGTGAGAAGACGTTGACCGACGATGAAATCGACGCGGTCGCCAAGGCGGTTGTCTTAGCCGTCGAAAAAGCCACGGGCGGCGTCCTGAGGGCCTGAATTCAGGTCCCGTGGGCCTTCTTGCAGAACCCGGAGGGAGCCGCTAAAGAACGCGCCTCCCGACCGGGAAAATGTCGGTTTGGGCCGCTTTAGCTCAGCTGGTAGAGCACATCATTCGTAATGATGGGGTCAGGTGTTCAAGTCACCTAAGCGGCACCATAAGTAGTTGAAATTATTGATAAATTCGCCCTGAACCCGCCAACATTTTTTCGGAATTTTCCAGCGCCACCACTGCGCTACCACCGCGCCTGATTTCGCGACAAACTCGCGCTTCAGAACACCCTACCTACACTTCGGCGTCGAGTGGGGCCTGAGCGGCTCACGCATAAATTGAATTTCGTAGTCGGCAGCCACCGCCATAATCTCCTCGACCAGCGCTGCACGGGCAGCATCTGCTTTCGAGCGGTCGCGGTGGGTCAGGTCGCGGAAAATCCAAGGGCGTCTTTGCCTGACAAGCGCGAGGGTAATCGTTAGGTCGGTCTGGAATCTTTGCTGTTCGTTTTCCGGCATGGGTGCAATCTCCACCGCCCGGGAAAGTTCGACCACCGCTGACAGGTTGCACGCGACGCGCGCCGGTTTCCAGCCCTGTTTTTACACTGGGGGAACAGCGGTGACGCGCCGGACGCCCTCGCCGTCGCCGCGCATGACTTCGACGCCGCGCGCAACCAACGCTTCGACGATCCGCCGAAGGCCGACTTCGCCCCACCGCCCCCGCGAGCCCTTGCGCTCCCAATAGGCGACGCTCTTGGGATGAAGGTTCGCAGCCTTCGCCAAATCGGCTTGCGTCAATCCGGCAAGAACGCGCGCCGCGCGTAACACTGCGCCGGATACAGATTGTTTGCGTTGCATCGCCTTTCCAATCCCTCGCGCGCGTGCACACGCGCCCACGCGTACTGGTCACCAATAGCTCTATTTTGGATAACACTTTTCGCACGTTGTGACCCCGAGAAAATCGACATGCGGGATAACGCCTCGCGCGCGCGTATCTCAACGCGACCTGACCATCATCCTTTATGGTGTAGGAAAATTATCCGTCAGGGATAAGGGCAGTGCCTCTTCCGGCGTTAGAAAACGGCGTCGGCGCAAATGGTGAAAGCGACTTGCCTACCTCAATCGACGTTCGGCGGATTATTCGTCGATTGCGGACATATCGATTTCCGGCTCAAGACGTTTGATGCCGCCGATGACCGATTCGAGACCTGTTTGGAGCGGCCCATCCCAGACCAGAAATTCAACGCCGACTTCCAGCGCCTCAGCCCACCGTTTGCGGACAACCCCGTCAATTCGGAGGGAGGGAATCGAGAGAACGAATTGATCCGGGAACGACGCTGCTTCGTGCAATCTGAGCCGAAGGCCGTGTACTCCCCTGTTGATGACGAGGCAGCTTTTCGTCGCGCCGTCAACGGTGACGACGCCGACGAGATAGGTTGTAAGGCGGTCCGATTGACGGTTTTCGACAACGGCCGTTTTGGCGACCGGTGCGTGCGCGATTCTCTTCAAGCGTTCGCCAAGTTTGACCGCATTCCGCCTCTCGGCCAATTCGACTTCCTGCGATTTCGCCATGCCTGTCTCCTATTCGATCAGCCGCGCGTTCACATGCGTGATCTGTCGCGCCACGCCTTTCGGCAGATCGTCTGTATTGCCAAGGTTGCAGCCGTCAGCTTCGACAAGCGCGCCGCCGCTGACGTGCATCGACCTTGAATCTCTTTCCTCCAGCGCGTGAATGCAGACGACGCCCGCGCCGGTGACCCTCGCAAGCGATTTGACCCCAAGGTTCGGCGGCGCCTTCACAATGAATTGCGACAGCAATTGCTCGGCGACGACGTTTAGTTCGACGGTGACGGTCTTGGCGGCGTCATTAACCGTAACGTCCACATCGACCGCCGTCGCAGCCGAACCGAGGTTTGCCAGTACGAGCGCTTTTGCGCGTTCTTCGGACCGTGCTTTCTTGCCTTGCCCGCCAATCCCGAGTTCCGTCGCGCCCGCTGGCGCGCCAGCGTCGCCCGCTTCCTGCAGCTGGGACCGCTGTGCCTGCCATCGTGCAAAATCGAGCGAGACGCCGCCGGCACCTAAAAGCACGAAAGCCATCAGTGCGAACAACACCGTGACATTGCCGTCTGACTTGGCCAAATATGTGCAAATCCCGCGCATGCGGCCATTATATGACCACATTTATTAAACGATTCCGAAAATTTTAGGCTTCGGTGCAAGCAAAGATGCTTAACAGTTGTAAACCGACTTTGCTTCCAATAGCGGCCGCGCCAATTAAGCGCAGAGAGTCGGCGGCGAGTGTCCGACATTTTTAGACTGCTCGCGCTCCGAGCAACATACACACGCCTCGCGCACGTTTCTCCGCGCCAGATCCGTGCAGCGCTTTTTATGGTGTGGGAAAATTATCCCGGAAGGAGAGGGGCGCCGCCATTCGCTGTTATTGAAGGGCTGAGACACGTATCGCGGGCGGGGGGTGGTCTTTTTTCACGGTCGTTAAGGTGCTTACCGGCGGGTTATCATCGGCTTTGCTAAACGCCACGAAAAAAAGTCGTCGCATTCTAACGTGTATCATACGCGCGCAATCGGCCCGGCCGACTCGTGGGCGGTCGCCGGTCCGTTGCGCGCTGGCGCTGTGCTCTATGGTATAATCTATAGGCGGTACCGAAGCGGAATCGTGCGCACCGCTAAAAAGCGGCTGACGGGCATTCTGCCGGAACGCAAAGCGCCACCGCGATGGATTGTGGTGTCCGTCGTCGAATAACTTGGGACGCTTGAGCGCGTTGGCTAACGGAGGCTCTGGCTCATCCTTTGTTTCATTTTAAGCAGCGGCTTTGGCGTGCTGCAAGCGCCTTCTTTCGAATGTCCTCCTTTTGATTTTTTCTC
>JBGSLM010000086.1:0-5538 GCA_041740755.1 Parvularculaceae bacterium
CAATCGCCGCCGCGCGCAAAGGCGGCGCATCGTCATGGCCGGCATGGCGGCGTCGATCGCCGTGCTCTCGGGCATCACGGTGTTCGCCGTAAATCAGCGCAACGCAGCCGTTGCGGCGAGAATCGACGCCGACAAGCAGCGCGAGGAAGCGCAAAGTCTTGTCGAATTCATGCTGACGGATTTGCGCCAGCGGCTCGACGCGGTCGGACGGCTCGATATTCTCGACGCCGTCGCCAAGCGATTGAATGAGAGCTATGCCAAACAGGACCTTGAAAAGCTCGACGCTGACGCCTTGGGCCGCCGCGCGCGAGTGCAATTATTGCTTGGCGAAGTCGACAACACCAGAGGCGACCTTGACGCGGCTCTGGCGCAATACAAGGAAGCGGCATCGACGACGGAGGAGCTGCTGAAGCGAAACCCCGGCAAGGCGCAGCAGATTTTCGACCACGCGCAATCGGTTTTCTGGGTCGGCTATACCGCCTGGCAGCGCGGCGACATGGCTGAAGCAAAAAAATATTTCATAAAATACTACGAATACGCGCAACAATTGGTGGCCATTGATCCGGACAAGGATGAATGGTTGATGGAGAAAAAGTACGCACTCAATAATTTGGGGACGCTGTCGCTCAGTCAGGGCCGGCTCGAAGAAGCAGAAGCCTATTTTCACGCATCATTGGACGCGGCGCGGCGCCTTGCTGAGCGGCGCCCGCAAGACGCGGACAGACAGCTCGCGGTTGGCCAATCCTATGCGTGGCTGGCGGATTCTCTATATAGACAGTTGGAAATTGCGAATGCGCTAGACGTTCGCGCTTCTGAACTTGCACATTACCGTCAAGCGCTTCTAACTGAACCGAATCATTCGGGGGTAAAATCCCAGGCGGTCATTGCGGGGTATGGTTTCGCGCTTTTAGCGGTCGCGTCCGGCCAATTGGATTTGGCTCAATCTTCAATCTCAGAAGCAATTCAAGTCGCAGACGAAATGGCGGCGCGTGAGCCCGAGAATGCCGATTTTTCTGATCGACGCTCGTTCGCATACGCCGTTCTCGGCGAGGTGCAGCTTCATCTTGGCAGGCCTGACAAAGCCCGCGAGGCGCTTGAGACGGCCCGATCGATCGCTGAGGAGCTGGTTCGCAAAGACCCATCAATTGATGAGTGGAAGGGAGTAACGCTTGCACAGGCCTTGATCTCCCTTGCGCGGATCAGCGCAAGGGAAAACGATGGCGAAAGCGCCGTTCGGCAGTTTGAGAACATCGAATTTCTACTAAAATCTCTTGCCGAAGCGCCTGGCGCCGATTCGATTATTGTGCGCCGATACTGTTCAGCCCTGGCCGGCCAAGCGCGCTCGGGGCAATCTCACGCCAGCAAGTGGAACAAAATCGTGGGAATGTTAGAGCCTATTAGCGCGGAAATCGGACCAGAAGGATTGGCCCTGCTTATCGAGGCCTATATGCGCACCGACCGACGCGCAGATGCGTTGCCGATCACGAGAAAGCTATTCGCCGCCGGTTTTCGACATCCGGATTTTGTCGCCTTGTTGGTCGAATTTCCAGCCCTGCAAGCGGCCGCGGATGACGATGCAGCCGCCCCATGAATTGGAATGAGGGTTCGGTTCAACCAAAACTTGCGGTCCACGAACTTGAAGTTCTTTCAGAGGCTTGACTGGCCGCGACACCCCTTAATTCCTCTAAAGTCGCGCGCTGATGAAAGCAAATGCGCTGCGCTATTTCAAAAGTTCCGGAATGCGCCTAGAATTTTCATCGCAAGAGGGAGGATCCGCTATGCGCCTAAACACCAAGTTTATGATCGCGGCGAGCGCCGCGACGTTGCTGATTGCCTGCGCCAAGAAAGCCGAGGACGCGACTGCAGCCGCGGCGCCCGAACCGGCGGCGGAAAACGTCGTCGCAGAATCCGCCTCGACGGAACTGGTCGCGGAAACGCCCAGGCCCGCGCCGATCGGATCGGCGACAGTCACCATCGGCCTCAACACGGCGAACAATAATGCGCCCTATTTCGCCAGCGCCAGCGCCGGCTTTTGCAATCCGGGCGGCGGCTGCGCCGGCGGCATCGCAATGGACACTGGCGATGTCGACCTCTCGGGTTTTCCTCCCGGTGACGTGACGATCACTGTGTCTTTGGGCGATGACGCCTATAACGCCGGCTATCGCTTCCCGGCCGCTCCTTTTGAGGCGATCGGCATCGCCATCTGGCCGGCGGGCGCCACGACCGAACCGCCGGATTTCACGCCGCTGTTCGGCGCCAATTCTTGGCCGCGGTCGGACTTCCAGCCGCCTTCGGTTTCCGGCGACAAGCGCGACGTCACTTTCCTCGACGAGGAAAGCTCAGAGAACGCCTATCAATACGCGGTTGCCCTCGACGGCCCCAGCGGGCGCATCATCCTCGATCCAGAAATCAAGAATGGCGGCAAGAACAAGTAGTTCGAACGAGTTTACGTTTGCATTTTTATGTTCAAGGCCAGGCCAAGCGCCTGGCCTTTTTTCATTCGGCGATGAAGGTCCCTCTCGCCTTTTAGCGTCAATCAATTGAAACTCCGAACGATGAGCATGGCCCGTGCGCAGAAATTCAACCGCGATACCGCCCGCCCTGCGCCTTATCGCGGACCCTTGTCCGAGATTTGGCGCATTCTGTGTACGGCCTATCTCAAACTTTCCGGATGGAAGATCGAAGGCGACTGGCCTTCGCATATTCAACAAATGGTGCTGATCGCGGCGCCCCACACGTCGAACTGGGACGGGGTCAACATGCTCGCCGCCGCAGGCTTCTACCGCGTGAAGCTGAAATGGATGGGAAAGAAGGAACTTGTCGCGGGACCGTTCGGCGGCTTTGTGCGCTGGCTCGGCTGCGTCCCCGTCGACAGAAAAGGCGGCGGCGATCTCGTCAACCAGATGAAGGACGCTTTTGCGAGGGAGGACCGCATGGTGCTGGCGATCCCGCCGGAAGGGACGAGAGCCGCCACGAAAGAATGGAAAACCGGCTTTTATTATATCGCGCTCGCCGCCGGGGTTCCTTTGGTGATGAGCGTTCTCGACTATGGAACGAAAACGATTTCTCTTTCCGGCGCGCTTGTTCCCGGCGGGGATTACGCGGCGGACCTTCCCTTGATAAAGTCGCATTATGACGGCGCGAAGGGCCTTAGAGAGGGGCTGTTCGTTTATGAAAAGGAGGTGCGCGCGCCATGACCGCAGAATTCAAAGCCGAAGGCGGATGCGATTGCGGCGAAGTGCGCTTTTCGCTGGAAGACCGCCCGCTGTTCGTTCATTGCTGTCATTGCCGCTGGTGCCAGCGCGAGAGCGGCGCCTCGTTTGCGCTGAACGCCATGATCGAGAACGAGCGCGTCACGACGCTGAAAGGCGCGCCCGAGACGGTATTGACGCCGACAGCGAGCGGGAGCGGCCAGAAGATCGTGCGCTGCCCCAAATGCCGGATCGCGCTGTGGAGCCATTATTCAGGCGCCGGCGACAAGGTGAAATTCGTCCGTGTCGGGACGCTCGACAATCCGGACCTTCTGCCGCCGGACATTCATATCTTCACCGCATCGAAACAGCCCTGGGTCGTCATTCCGCCCCGCGCCCTCGCGGTCGAGGAATATTACGACTGGCGCGACGTGTGGCCAGACTGTGCAAAGCAACGCCGTGCGGCGATGAGCGGGAATTAGCGGCGCTCTCCAGCAAGCGGGTGCTGGCCTCTTGCGCTGCGCTAGGCGAAACGCGCGATGCTGAAGGGCGACAAGTCGATGCGCGGCGGCGCGCCTGCGATCATGTCCGCGACGAGCGCACCCGTGATCGCCGACTGGGTGACGCCGACATGGCCGTGGCCGAAGGCGTAATAGACATTTTGCGCGTTTGGGCTCTGCCCGATGACCGGCAAACCGTCCGGCGTTGACGGACGAAATCCCATCCAGTCTGCGCGCCCTTCGTCGTCGAGATTCGGAAAATATCGCCGCATCAACTGAACGAGCGCGCACGTCCGCGCAAAATTCGGCGCGGCTTTCAGTCCCGCAAGCTCGACCGTGCCGCCAAGCCGCAGCCCCTCATGCATCGGCGTCGCCACAAACTCGTCGTCCGGAAACAGCAGCAGATTCTCAATCCGCGTCCGATCGCGCGGAAGCGTCGTCGCATAGCCTCTTTCCGTATCAAGCGGAACGCGGTCGCCGACGGAGGCGCACAGCGGCTTTGACCACGCGCCGCCGGCGACAATGACGCTCTCGCAGGCGAGCTCGCGTCCGTCACCGAGTTCAACCGATACGGCGCGCCCATGGCTCGTGTTGATGCGCGCCGCGACGCCTTCGACGATGACGACGCCTGCGTCTTGCGCCATCGCGTGGAGGCCTTTCAGCCATGACGCCGGGCTTTTCCAATGGCGGATCGCGGGAATATGGATCGCATGCGCGATCTCGCCGTCGAGATCCGGGAGGCGGCGCCTCAATTCGTCCTGCGAGAGAATTTCGCACGCCTCGCCGCGATCGCTGAACAAACGCCAGCGCGTCGCAAAGTCGCGCTCCATCCGCGTGCGCGTTCTGTAGACGGCGATTGCGCCCTCGTTGCTGATGAGATTCTCAAGCGGCGTGCCGGCGACGACGGAAAGGTGCGCGTCGACCGCTCGGCTCATCAATTCCTGCTGCGCCGCGACGACGTGCGCCGTATGGCCGGGCGTCAGCGCGTATCTGACAAATTTGGCGAGCCAGGGCGCGAACGCGCCCGCATGAAGAGGCCTTAACGCGAGCGGCGCCAGCGGATTGAACATCCAGGAAAGCGCGCGAAAGAGATTTTCTGGCGACGCAAGCGGGCGAACTTCGCAGGTCGCAAAGCCGCCCATATTGCCGCTCGATGCGCCGTCATAAGTGAACGGATCGCGGTCGATCATGAGGATGGTCGCATCGGGAATGATGCGGCGAAGATGCAGCGCACATTGCGTGCCGACAACGCCAGAGCCGATGACAATGATCGCGACGCTGGACGGCAGCGTTGTCGCTTTCATCGCGCTCTGCCATTCGCCCGCAGCAATTGCCTGATTTCCGTGAGCGCGGGCGTCGCAATCAGCACGATCGTCGCTGCAAAGACAGCGACGCCGACCCAGAGCGCATTGGTGAAATCGGGCGGGGCGACAGCAAGGCCGACGATCAAGGGGCCGGTCGCTTGCCCGCCCGTATGCAGCGCGGCGCTCAAAACTGTCAGCCTTCCGCTCGGGTCGATTTTTGCGGCGAGCCCCAGTATATAGGGGTGGCCGAAATTGTTGCCGAAATTGAAGAGACAGGCGGCGGCGAGAAATCCGAACGGCCCCGGCTCTCCAAACAACAGGAAAAGCGAAAGCGCCGCCATCGCAATTGCAATGATCAGCGGCGGCGTTCTTCCAAAGCGCAAATCGAGCGCGCTCGCGGCAAGCCCGCCGGCGACGCCCGCAAGCAGCGATATCGAAAGCGCGCCCGCGATCGCATCAAGCGGCAGCTCGAATTGTTTTCCGAGCCGCTCGAAGAACGACCACACGCCGCCCTGGCCGATGAAATAGACATAGTTCGCGACA
>JBGSLM010000087.1:0-5116 GCA_041740755.1 Parvularculaceae bacterium
TTCAGTCGGTGCCGCTGAACGCTGGCACCAACGGGCTCAATTACGCCGCGACAACGAACCGCCCCGCGCGGGCCGTGCGCGTGCAGGCGATGAGCGATACCGGCGCGGTCCTTGGCCAAAGCGTCACTGACAACCTCGGCCGCTATTCGATAACGGTTCCGTCAAACACGCTCGTGCGGATCGAAGCGTCCGCCAAGATGGTGAGGACCGGCGGGCCGACCCTCGACTTCGAGGTTCGCGACAACGTCAACGGTTCGGCGCTCTACGTACTCGCCGGCGCCCTCGTTTCTTCCGGCGTCGCCAATTCGTCGCGCAATCTCGTCGCGCCGTCAGGCTGGGGCGGCGCCGGATATACGTCGACGCGGGCTGCGGCGCCGTTTGCGATCCTCGATCCGATCTATGATGCGACGTCGCAGATCAACGCCGTATCGCCCGGCGCCGTGTTTCCGGCGTTACAGGTTTTCTGGAGCACGCAGAACAAACCGACTGACGGCGACATTTTTCTGGGCGAGATCACCGCAACCTCGTTCACGCGCATCAGCGGGGTAAGGACGATCCTCGTCCTTGGCGATGAAAACAACGACACCGACGAATATGACGGCCACGTCATCGCGCATGAGTTCGGACATTATGTTCAGGACGCCTTCTCGCGCGACGATTCCGTCGGCGGCCCGCACAGCCTATCAAGCCGTCTAGATCCGCGCGTCGCCTTCAGCGAAGGATTCGGCAACGCTTATTCGGGAATTGTCCGCAGCGATCCTGTCTATCGCGACAGTTCAGGCCCCCAGCAATCGACCGGATTTGGTTTCAACGTCGAATCGAACGCGACCGGCGCCGGCGGCTGGTATGGCGAAACGTCGTCATACTCGATCATCTATGACATATTCGACGTGACAGCGGATGGTCCCGATACGATCGCGGCGGGGTTTGGTCCGATATTCTCGACATTGACCGGATCGGCGTTCATCGATGGAACGGCGGCGACGACGATTTATTCTTTCACCGACGCGCTGCGCGCCGCTCCCGGGATCAGCGGCGCCGGCGTCGACGCGCTGATGAATGCGCAATCGATTTTCGGTCGGACGCCTTATGGAACCGGCGAAACCAATAGCGGCGGCGTCTCGAACGCCCTTCCCGTCTATCGCGACCTCGTTGTCGGAGCGGCGCCAATCAACATCTGCTCGCTCGACGATGCGGGAACCGAAAACAAGCTCGGCAACAGGATCTTTCTCCGGATGACCCTGCCGCTCGCGCAAACGGTGCAGCTGACCATGACGCGCACTTCCGGGCCGACGGGGCGCGATCCGGATTTCATCGGCGAATTGCGCGGCGTTCGCGTCCTCTCGGGGTTGAGCGACGACGTCGATACGGAGACGACGACGGTGTCGCTCGGCGCAGGCGACTATGTCATTTACGCTTATGATTTTCTGAATGTCGATGAAGCCGGTCCGAGCGGAGACGTCTGTTTTGACTTTTCCGCCATCTGAGACGGGCCGCCTGGATGTTTCTATCGAGAGGATGCAATTTGTATGCTGAACGTTCGTATTTCATGCGCCGCCCTGCTGGCGATCCTTGCGGCGGCCGGATGCGCCGGCGGTGAAACAAATGATGCGCCCGAAGCGTCAACCGAGGCGGCGGCGGCGGTTGAAGCTGCGGCGGTTGAAGCGGCGACGGTTGAAGCGGCGACGGGGCCCGAAGAACCACAAAGCGCCGTACGGACGACCAAGACAGGCCCCGCGATCGAAGTTGGTTTTGCTCTGCGCAGCCCCGTCAAGCCGGGCGATGTCGGCGTCGCGACGCTGACCATTCGCGACGACTATCCGGCGGGAACGCTGACCGTTGCGGCGGCATCGAAGACGGGCCTTGGCGTTTTTCCGACGTCGGCTTCGACGAGTTTCGGCATGGAAGGCGACGCCGCGCATCTGTGGGACGTCTATTTCCAGACGGACGCTGCCGGCGCGCATT
This sequence comes from Parvularculaceae bacterium, assembly GCA_041740755.1. Taxonomy (GTDB): domain Bacteria; phylum Pseudomonadota; class Alphaproteobacteria; order Caulobacterales; family Parvularculaceae; genus Amphiplicatus. The sequence continues at coordinate 1,966 of JBGSLM010000087.1, forward strand.
ATCTCGACATTCACGTCACCACGACCGGCGCCGACAATGCGATGATCGGCGCGCGCAGTTTCAGTTTCAAAATAGCCGTCGGCGACGTCGCGGCGGCCGCGTCAAAGACCGGGACCGCGCCCGTCGTCAGCGACGAGAACGGCGAGAAGAAAATCATCATGGACGCGGAAGAAACAATCGTCACGGACCCGCAATAGCGCGCGGACAGGGTCTTTGCGCCGCGATCATTATTGATATCGATATCAATGCTAGAAACGTTTCCGCTGGTCGGCGCGCCGCATTTTTCGCCTGCAGCGCGTTGAGGACGAATCGTCAGCCGTAAAGCTCCCGTCTCCTTTCCTGGACGATCTTGTCCGCCTCCTTTCCCTGAATTTCCTGATAGTGGTCGAACTTCGACTCAAAAGTCGCGGCGCCTTGCGTGATTGATCGCAACTCGATGATCAGATCCTGCATGGCCGCCTCCGGCATCATCACATTGACGCTTTCCCAGCCTGGCCAACCGTCGCGCGCGCCATAGCCGAGAATCTGGCCGCGACGCGCCGAAAGGACGCTGCGTACCTTGCTCGCATGCGACGACGGCGAGAAGACTGACGTCGCGCAAATCGGCTCCAGCAAAACCGGCTGGCATGCGGGGAGCGCCTCGCGCATCGCCTGCCGCCCGGCCATCTTGAACGACATCTCGTTGCTGTCGACCGCATGAACCTGGCCGTCATAGAGCGTGACGGCGACATCAACGACCGGAAATCCGAGCGGACCTGACGCCAGTTCCTCCTTCACGCCTGATTCGACTGCGGGAATAAATTGTTTGGGCACCGAGCCGCCGTGAATAGTCTCGTCAAACTTGAATCCGGCGCCGCGCGACTGCGGCTTGATCTTCACCCTGATATCCGCGAATTGCCCATGACCGCCGCTTTGTTTTTTGTGGCGCGCATGATGGTCGGCGCTCCCCTTGATGGTTTCGCGATAGGCGGCCTTTGGCGCCTTCATCTCAACTTCGACATTATAGCGGCTCTTGAGCTTTGCCGCCGCGAGCCTCAGATGGACGTCGCCGCGGCCGATCAAAACAGTTTCGCCCGTATCGGCGCGGCGCTCCGTCGATAGCGACAGATCCTCCTCCAGAAGTTTCTGAAGCGCGGTCGACAGCTTTACCTCTTCCTTGTCGTTCTTTGCGCGCACCGCCATGGCGAAGAGGAAGCCGTTTCGCCGCTCCGCCGGCCGCTTCTCGATTGTTCCATCCAAAATCCAGTCGCCGACCTCAAGTGCGTCTATGCGCGGAATTCCGGCAAGCTCGCCGGCGCCTGCGACATCCGCCCGGATCCGCTCCTCGCCATGAGGATAGAATAGTCCCGAAACGCGGGCGCGATTGATCGACGCGCCGTCTTTCAGGGCGCCGCGCCAGATGCGCACTAGCGACACCTTCCCGACATGGGGGGCAAAGGCGGTGCGGATCACGGCGGCGGCTGACGCGCTTTCGCTGACGCCCAGCCGCGCCGCCGCTTTTTCAGGTTCTGGCGCTTCATGACGCAACAATTTGAGAAGGCGCGTCACGCCATGTCCATGCACGGCGGAACCGAGCGTGACCGGCGCGATCAGATCGTCTTCAAGCTCCTTTGTCATTAGCCGGAACAATTCCTCGCTCGGAGGCGTCCTGTCTTCGAGGATTTGCTCAAGAAGGGAATCGTCGAAATCTGCGAGCGTATCCAGCAACGATTCCCGAGCTTCCATCTCCCTCGGCTTTTCGGATTCCGGGAGTTCTATCAGATCTGAACTCTTGCCTTCACGGTATTTCCAGGCGCGCTCGCTTACGAGATCGACAGCGCCGACAATTCTGCCGTTCTCACGCAGCGGCGCCTGCCGCAGAACCAAAGGTCGGGTCGACTGCGACTGCAGCGCGCCGAGCAAATCGCGAACGCGCGTTTCGGTTTCATCGATGCGATTGATGAACAGCACGTGCGGAATTGAGCGGCTATCGAGGAAATTGAAGTACTGAGCGAGGCTGAACGCGCGATCGGCATGGGGATCGGCGACCAGTATGACGATATCGGCCGCATTCATCAGCTCTGACGTCGAATCGAACAATTCGACCGACCCTGGACAATCGGCGAACGTCCATGTTTCCCCGAGGTAATCAATCCGCGCAAAATTCGGCTCGACCGTGGTCCCGAATTCATCGGCTTCGTCCGAATTGTCGAACGCCGGCGGTTCGGCGCCGGCGCGTTTGACGATTTGCTTTAAGAGCGTCGTCTTGCCGACGCCTTGCGGACCTACAATGACCGCAAATCTTGCACTGTGACGTTTGCTGTTCATGTCAGACTCCAAGGCAAGGCCATGAGCCCTTGCTAGGAGCGGCGCCAGTCTTTGCAAAATCGACCGGCGGGGCCTCGCAAGGGGGCCGGTGAACAACCGGTATCAGAGCAGAAAAGAAGAGGCGCGTCACGCTGCGTTGCGCAGGCGGCGGCCTGTCATGCGGCGGGGATTGGCCTTGGCGCCGATTGGCGCTTGGAAAGTTTGAGCGGCGATCTGACCATGGACGCAGCCAGCACGCGGACTGTCGCGGTCGGCTCGCGCTGAATCCGCCTGCGGTCTCCGGCAAAACGCAGTAGGCCGCCATGGCCGACCATCACTGCATGGAAATGCGCCTTCCCGGTCCCAACCGTGAACGCGCGCAAGCAAAAATAAATATCCGCGAGCAATCGTGCGGGAGCCAATGGCCAGTGCAGGATCGACGGCGTGTTCTTGTACGTCATTGAGATCCTGTTCCGGTCGCCGTCGGAGGCGCCCCGGCGGCGGCTTCAAGGACCGGGAGCGCGCCCAACGTCAGCGACGAGACCAGCGAGAAGAAAATCATCATGGAAGCGGAAGAAACAATCGTCACGGAGCCGCAATAGCGCGCTTGATCTGGCGAACGCCGACGCGGCGGCCGAGCATCGCGAGCGGGCTCCACGTCGCCGCGTTTGCAAATCCGATAAGGCTGAGGCGCCGCCCGCGTTGCAGCCGCATGCGATCCTCGCGAAAAGCCGCAAGCCCTCCATAGCCGTCGCGCAATGCGCGCAGATATGGCCGCCCGAATCCGAGCGCTGCGGCGCGCGCCAACAGATATAGATCGAACGCCAGCCGCAAAGGCGCGAGCGTCCAATAGAAAAATCCCGGA
>JBGSLM010000088.1:0-6314 GCA_041740755.1 Parvularculaceae bacterium
GATCGGCGAAATGGCGTCGGGCGAAAAAGCGGACGGCGGCGCGGGCATGCTCGGCCAATTGCGCCACGCGCCGGACGCGCCCATGACGCTGCTCGATGAGCATGAAGACGTGCAGGCGGCGATTGCGCGCGCGATCGAGGCGCTGCGCGATCTCTACAGCGCCTGTTTCGACTGGCTTCGAGCCAATTATCCGAATGAATGGGCGCGGGCGCGGCCTTCTCTTCTCAGCATTGCGACCTGGGTCGGATATGATCTGGACGGTCGAACTGACATTCACTGGGGGATGACGCTTCGTCTGAGATTGGAAGAAAAAGCGCTGCAATTGTTCCGCTACGCCAGTGCGCTCAAAGGCGTTCCAGGCGCTGCGGCGCTCGCAGACGAACTTTCCAGTGCCGGCGAAGAGGCGGCGCAACAGGCGCAGCTTTTCGCCGCCGACCTCAACGACCCGCACGCAATTGTCGCGGCTGCGAACAGGCTGTCGGAAGCGCGGCCGGGGCGGTTGATTTCGCTTTCCAACGCCAAGAGAAAACTCGATGAGCTGATCGATTCCGGATCGGATGACGTTAAAGCGGCGCTCTGCATCCTTCGAAGCGAGATGGATCTCCTTGGCCTCGGCGTTGCGCGCATTCACCTTCGCGTCAACTCGGCGCAAATACGCTCCGCGCTGCGCGCCGATCTCGGATTTGCGCCGGGGCGGGAATTTCTTGACCGGACGGCTCTTGATGCGGCAGCGGCAAAGACTGCGGCTGTCCGCCAGAAGGCGATAAATTTCGGCAGCATCTTCCAGGAACAGATGACCGCGCGGCGCCAGCTGATGCTCTGCGCCCAATTCCTGAAGCATATAGACGCCGATACGCCGCTGCGCTTCCTTATTGCGGAGGTTGAGGCTCCGGCGACGATTATGGGGGCGATCTATCTCGCCCGCCTTTACGGTGTCGATCACCGCCTCGACATTTCCCCTCTATTTGAAACGCCGGATGCGATCGAAAGGGGCGGCCGGTTTATTGAGCGCTTGCTCGAAGAAGAAGAGTTCGTCGAGTACATTCGGAAAAGGGGCCGCCTGTCGATCCAGTGCGGATTTTCGGATAGCGGACGGTTCATGGGCCAGGTCGCCGCAGACCTCGGGATCGAACGGCTCCATATTCTCGTGTCGCGCGCGCTCGCAGCCAAGGGCATTCGCGATATCGAAGTCATTGTTTTCAACACGCACGGCGAATCGATGGGCCGCGGCGGACATCCCGGCGATTTCGATGCGCGGCTCGATCATCTGATGACGCCGTGGACGCGGGCGCGATTTGACCGCGACGGCGTCAGGGTGAATGCCGAATGCAGCTTCCAGGGCGGCGACGGCTTTTTGCATTTCGAGACGCCGGCGCTCGCCGGTGCGGCGATGCGCTCGGTCTTTCGCTGGTCGCGCCGTCATGTCGAGAAGGCCGGCGATGATCGTTACTACAGCGACATCAATTTTTCATGGGACGTCTATCGCGCGATCAAGGGTTGGCAGGAAGCGCTGTTTGCAAACCCCCATTATCAGGCCGCGCTATCTTCGTTCGCGCCGAACCTTCTGCCTTCGACGGGCTCCAGAAAAACCCGCCGGCAGAGCGGCGCATCGAAAGATGACGCCGCCCGTTCGCTTCGCGCTATCCCCCACAATGCGATCCTTCAGCAGCTAGCGGCGCCGGCGAACGTGCTTGGAGGATTGGGCGCTGCGGCGGCGCGAGAGCCGGAACGATTTACCGCGCTCGTCAAAGGCTCAGCGCGCATGCGCGGCGTCTTTGCGATGGCGACTGCCGCGCGGCGGTTGACCAGCCTTTCGATCCTGCGGACATACGCCAGCCTTTATGATCCGGGTTTTTGGACAGTCCGCGCGTCGAGGTCGCCGCAGGAAGCCGACCGCAAGGCGCCGTTATTGGTCGCCGACCGTCTGGCGCAGCGCGATCTCGACATAAGTCTCGACAGGCTCGCGAATTTTCTTTCGACCGACAGGCAGCAATTCGACGCGGCCTGTCGCGAATTGGGTGAGAACGAGTGCGCTGGCGACGCGTTCAGCGAGGACCTGTATATTCTGCACGCGGTCCGGATGGCGCTGATCGCGGACGGCCTGGTCCTTGCGGCTTCGACGCCGCCATTCTCACCGAGACATGAAGTATCGCGCGACACGCTGATCGACTATGCGCTTGAACTGCGATTTGCCGAAGCGGCCTCGATGATCGAGGAAATCTTTCCGGAATCAAACGCGCTGCCCGAAGAATTCTCGGGTCTTTCAGAACGGGTGGAAACAGGCGAGGGACCAGGCGGCTATCCGCAGATTCGGCGGGAGATTGCATCGCCGCTGCGCGCGCTCGACTGGCGCATCAAGGAAATCTCCGTCGGCATTTCGCACTTTTATGACGCGTTCGGGTGACCTTCAGCGTCCGCGATCCTTTCATAGAAGTGCCTTCGGCAGAGCGGAGCATACCGTTCGTTCCCGCCGATCTCGATGCTGTCTCCAGCAATGATCGCGCGCCCGTCAGGGCCCATCCTCAAATTCATCGTCGCCTTTCGGCCGCAATAACAGATGGTCTTCAATTCGCGGATTTCATCGGCGATTGCGAGCAACCGTTCGCTGCCTGGAAAAAGCTCGCCGCGAAAATCCGTTCTAAGCCCGAAGCAAAGGATCGGAACGTTCAATTGATCGACGGCGCGCGCGAGCTGCTGGACCTGCGCGGCGGTCAGGAATTGCGCCTCATCGACGAAAACGCAGTTAGTCCCTTCATTCGCCAGCGCCTGTTCAATCATCGCGAACATGTCGGTGTCGTCATCAAATGAAAGGGCGGAGGCCTTTAGCCCAATTCGTGATGCGACAATTCCTTCGCCCGCACGCCGGTCGATCGCAGCGGTGAATATCAGCGTTTTCATGCCGCGCTCGCGATAATTGAAACTCGCCTGCAGCAAGCTCGTCGACTTGCCGGCGTTCATGGCGGCATAATTGAAATAGAGTTTCGCCACCGCCTAAAGCCCCTCCGGCAACACGCCTTCGAATTCCAGCTCGTACGGGCCGGTCATGATGACGTGATCGTCATCGCGCCATTCGACTGCGAGAAGCCCGCCATCGAGTTCGACACTCGCGCGGCGATCCGTCAGGCGGCGGCGGTTCGCGGCAACGACAGCCGCGCAGGCGGCGGTGCCGCACGCTTTTGTAATTCCGGCGCCGCGCTCCCACACGCGGAGCCTTATGTACTGCCGGCCCCTGACCTCAGCGACCGAGACGTTGGCGCGCTCTGGAAACATCGGATGGTTTTCGATCATCGGGCCGAACCGGTCGAGCGCTTGCGCTTCGGCGTTATCGACAAAGAATACGCAGTGAGGATTGCCCATATTGACGGCGGATGGTCCCCACAGGACCGGCTTGTCGATCGGACCGAGTTTGATATCGACGAAGCGCGTATCTTGTGTCTCTTCCGCGAGCGGTATCTGCTTCCAGTGGAATTTCGGAATTCCCATATCGACGGATATGCGACCGGCGGCGGCGCGCTCCGCTGAAATCGCTCCGGACATAGTCTCGAAGGCGACGCCGGTATCGCCGGTTTCTTCCAGCAGAATCGCGCCGACGCAGCGCGCGGCGTTGCCGCAGGCGCCGACTTCGGAACCGTCGGAATTCCAGACGCCCATGAAAGGGCCGTCGCGATCTTCAATCGTGATGACCTGGTCGCAACCGATTCCTGATTTCCGGTCGGCGATTGCGGCGGCCGCGCCTGAAGACATGCGCTCTTTTGTGTTGCGCAAGTCGATCACGACAAAATCATTGCCGAGACCGTTCATCTTGCGGAAGGGAAGCCCGGAGAGGCTCATTCTATAGGCGCCTTTATTCCAGAATTGCGACGGCGTTCTGCGTCGCTCGAACAGCCATCAAAATGGCGAAGGCCGGCGTCCTGTTCAAGGCCGAATGAACTGAGCGCGGCGGCGCGCCTTGCTTTGGCCTTGTCGCTGAGGCCGTGATCGGTCTTTTCCCAGAAAGACGGGCGGGTCAGCAGCTGGAAGAGCGCGCGCCAGGCGGCGGCGGACATCAATATCCAATACAGGGGCATCATCAGCGATGCGGGACTTAGGCGCCCAAGGCCGCGCCGCAACGGCGCGATTGCGGCAAGGACGATGAACGAGAGATTTCCGGCCGCAAGCGCCCCGAAATTGATTGCTTTGACGGGCTCTGGAAAAATCGCAAGCAGCGAAAGGCCGAATAACCGATCAATCGCCAGCGCTCCCCAAAGAAGCGGATTGATCAGCGCGGCGAAGGCTGTGCCGCCGATGAACAGATCGACGGAGATGAACGAGCGCCAATCGCCCATTCTGCCGACACGGTTTCGCTGGTGGACAATCCATGTCTGCATGAAGCCTTTCATCCAGCGCGATCGCTGACGGATCCAGTTGCCCGTGCGGCAATTGGCTTCTTCGAGCGTCGTCGATTCAATAACGGCCGTGCGCAATCGGTAATCCCCCCGGGAATTCGTTGGGTTGAAAAATAGACTTCTCCGGCCTTGGATAGGCAAGGAGGAGACGATGAAGAAATCGAGATTTACGGACGCGCAGATCCTGGCGATTTTGAAGCAGGGCGAGAACGGCGTGGCGGTTGCGGATCTTTGCCGTGAGCACGGGATCAGCGCGGCGACTTACTACATCTATGGACGGCTCTCCCGTTGCAAGTGATTTTTGATCTGCACTGACGATGGCATAGGTTGCAAACATCTATCCGGCGTCACCGAGATTGATGGTGCGCCCAAATGGGTAATCCGCGTGATGCAGGCATCAACAACTGGTCGGCCTCGAAGGCCATTATAAAAGCCAGGTTCCCTGCATACCGGGTCCAGCCAGTCGGTACATTTCTCAGATCATCTTGCAATCCTCATCCGGCGCTCAAGCGTGAGCGCGGAACTCTTCATTGTTACGCAGCATCGCCCAAATAATCCGGGCATTCTTATTCGCCACGGCGACGATCGCTTTGGTTGCGCCTCGCCGTTCTCGTAACGAGTTGACCCATTGGCTAAAGGGGTCGTTCTTCTTCGCCGAGACTCTGACCACGGCTCTGGCGCCATGAACCAATAGCGTTCTCAGGTGCTGGTCACCTCGCTTGCTGATGCCCATCAGCACACGTCGATCGCCGCTTGATCGCTGTCGGGGAACAAGCCCGAGCCATGCAGCCATGTGACGGCCGTTCTTGAACTCGGCGCCGTCGCCAATGGCGGCGATGATCGCCGTCGCCGTCTTCGGTCCGACGCCGCAGACTTTGGCGATCCTCTGACACTCTTTGCTTTCTCGAAAGATCGTCGCAATTTTGCGGTCAAAGACTGCGACGCGCTTGTCGATATCGAGCAGGAAGTCGTAAAGATCCGCAATTGTTGCCCGGGCAAGATTTGTGAGCTGATTGCTCAAATCAGAGATGATCTCGGGAGCCAATCTTCGGAACCGCGTGATGGATACGGGGATTGCGATTCCGCGATCCAGCAATAGGCCGCGGATCTGGCTCACAAGCGCGGTCCGGTGATTGACAAGCCTTTGCCGGGCGCGGTGCAATGCTTGGATATCTTGCTGAGCTTCATTCTTCGTCGGCACAAAGCGCATGTTTGGTTGGCGCAGCGCCGTACAGATTGCTTCCGCGTCGTTTCGATCGTTCTTTTGATGCATCACAAACGGCTTTACATATTGCGGTGCGATCACCTTCACCGTGTGTCCGAGCCTTTCGAACTCACGCTGCCAGTAGAACGCGCCGGTACAGGCCTCGATGCCGATGCGACAAGGCCGTATCGTTTGAAGCAGCGGCAACAGCGTATCGCGTCTGACACGCTTCGTCAGCACGCACAGGCCTTCAGATGTAACGCCATGAAGTTGAAACACATTTTTGGCCAGGTCGATTCCAATGTCTTTTATCGTCATTTGCCTCTCCTCGTTTGCGGCGCCTCAATCGTCGCCGGTGGAGGGAGAGCCGTCCATCCCATCAACTGGCGTTCGAAATTCGGCGGCATGGACGCTTCGCTGATGTCCGAAATGAAGGCGATGGCGGAAGAAAATCGCCGGCTGAAGAAGATGTACGCCGAGATGGCGATGCAGAACGAGCTTCTGAAGGACGCCCTCGGAAAAAAGTGACGCGGCCGTCCCAGCGCCGGGAGATGGCCATGAAAGCGGTTGAAGAAAGCGGCGTGAGCGTTGCTCTGGCGTGCCGCACATTCGGCGTCAGCGAGAGCTGTTATCGCTATGAGGCTATGCTCAGCGACGAGAATGCGGAGATCGCCGACTGGCTCATCCGGCTCACGGCGGCTTATCGGACGTGGGGGTTCGGCCTG
>JBGSLM010000089.1:0-69807 GCA_041740755.1 Parvularculaceae bacterium
ATGGGCGGCGCGCAGCCGCTTGCCGCCGTAATGGCCGGCGCCGCTTGTCTTGCAATCGAATGCCAGCAGTCTCGCATCGATAAGCGGCTTGAAACGCGCTATCTCGACGAACAGGCGCGCGATCTTGGCGACGCGCTCTCCCGCATCGAACAGGCCAAGAAAGACAAACGCGCCGTTTCAATCGGCCTCCTCGGCAACGCCGCCGAAATCCTCCCCGAGATGATCCGCCGCGGCGTCAGGCCGGACGCCGTCACCGACCAGACGTCCGCGCATGATCCGGTCAACGGTTATCTTCCAATCGGCTGGACGGTCGACGAATGGATATCCCTGCGCGAGCGCGATCCGAAAAAGGTCGAGCGCGCTGCAAGAGGCTCGATGGCGAAACATGTTGAAGCGATGCTCGCTTTTCACAAGATGGGCGTCGCCACATTCGACTATGGCAACAACATACGCCAGGTAGCATTTGACGAAGGCGTCAAGAACGCTTTCGATTTTCCGGGCTTTGTTCCTGTCTATGTGCGGCCGCTCTTTTGTCGCGGCGTCGGTCCGTTCCGCTGGGCGGCGCTCTCGGGCGATCCGGAAGATATCGCGAAGACCGACGCGAAAGTGAAAGAGCTGCTCCCCGACGACAAGCACCTACATCGCTGGCTCGATATGGCGAGGGAGCGCATCAAGTTTCAGGGCCTGCCCGCGCGCATCTGCTGGGTCGGTTTGGGCGACCGTCATCGCCTCGGCCTTGCATTCAATGAAATGGTCGCAAGCGGCGAATTGAAAGCGCCGGTCGTTATTGGCCGCGATCACCTCGATAGCGGTTCAGTCGCTTCGCCAAACCGTGAAACCGAGGCGATGAAAGACGGCAGCGACGCAGTTTCCGATTGGCCGTTGTTGAACGCATTGCTCAATACAGCTGGCGGCGCGACCTGGGTCTCCCTGCACCATGGCGGCGGCGTCGGCATGGGCTATTCGCAGCATTCGGGCGTCGTCATCGTCGCCGACGGAACCGAAGACGCTGCGAGACGATTGAAGCGCGTGTTGTGGAATGACCCCGGCACCGGCGTCATGCGCCATGCCGATGCGGGCTATGACATCGCGATTGATTGCGCGCGCGAGAAGGGATTGGATTTGCCGATGGTAGAGAACTGAATTAGTGGTCGAGCACTCGAAATATGCGAGACAAATTTATTGAATTATATGTTCAGCTGCTTGGAGAACCAGTTCCTGTATGGGCGCCCTTTCACGCGCGACAAATATCGGACCAGACTGCAGAATTATTGTCTCAACCCGATGGCGTTGAAATCGTAGAAGACGATCCTGAATTCTTTCCAGGAGACTTTGTCCGGTTTGAAGAACGAATCATCGATGGCCGAAACAAGTATTTTGCTATCGCACCAGCAGATATAGACAACACATAGGACTTATGGTGATCTCCCTCTCCCCCGGCTCCGTCACCCTCGCCGAACTCCGCGCCATCTGGAACGGCGCAGCGGTTTCGCTTTCCGCTGACGGCTTCGCCGCCGTCGAGGCCGCAGCGGCGAGCGTCGGGCGCATCGTCGCGTCGAACAAGACCGTTTACGGATTGAACACGGGCTTTGGCCTTCTCGCCAATACGCGCATTCCGAATGACCGTCTGGTCGAGTTGCAAAAGAAAATCGTCCTCAGCCATGCCTGCGGCCTTGGCGACGCGCTGGATGACAGAATTACGCGACTTATCCTTGCGACAAAAATCATCGGCCTTGCGCGCGGCGCATCGGGCGTCAAGCGCGCTACAATCGAACGGCTGCTAGAGTTTCTGAAACGCGACCTCCTTCCCGTAATTCCCGAACAAGGCTCCGTCGGCGCATCGGGCGATCTTGCGCCGCTTGCGCATATGACCGCCGCCATGATCGGCGTCGGCGGCATTCGCGTGAACGGCAAGACGATGAAGGCCGCTGACGCGCTGAAATCCGCCGGGCTTCAGCCGCTTGAACTGGGCCCGAAAGAGGGCCTCGCGCTTTTGAACGGCACGCAGGTTTCAACCGCAATCGCGCTCGACGCCTTGTTCAAGGCCGAACGCGTGTTCGGGGCGGCGCTTTGCGCCGGCGCTTTGTCGGTCGATGCGCTGAAAGGTTCGCTCTCGCCATTCGACGAACGCATTCACGCGCTGCGCGGTCAGCCCGGACAGATCGACGTCGCAACATCGCTGCGCGCCTTGCTCGAAGGCAGTCAGATCAACGCATCGCACATCAACTGCGACCGCGTTCAAGACCCCTATTCATTCCGCTGTCAGCCGCAGGTGATGGGCGCAGCGCTCGATTTAATGCGTCACGTCGCCCGAACGCTGACGATCGAGGCGAACGCCGTCACCGACAACCCCGTCGTCTTTCCGGACAAGGACGAAGCGATATCCGGCGGCAATTTCCATGCGGAGCCTGTCGCTTTCGCCGCCGACATGCTGGCGATGGCGTTATGCGAAATCGGCTCGATTTCAGAGCGCCGCACCGCCGTTTTGATCGATCCGAAGATGAGCGGCTTGCCTGCGTTTCTTGTCGCGGACGGCGGCGTCAATTCAGGCTTCATGATTGCGCAAGTGACAGCGGCGGCGCTCGTTTCTGAAAACAAGTCGCTCGCCTTTCCGGGCAGCGTCGATTCAATTCCAACCTCCGCCGGTCAGGAAGATCATGTTTCGATGGCGACATCGGCCGCTCGCAAGGCCGGACGAATCGCGCGGAACGCCGCAGGCGTCATCGGCGTCGAATTGCTTGCCGCCGCACAGGGCGCCGATTTTCACGCGCCGCTAAAAACATCTGCGCCCTTGCAGAAAGTTCATGCAGCCGTCAGAGCGAGAGCCGCTTTCTGGGATGAAGACCGCTATTTCGCCGACGATCTCGCAGCGATGCAGCAGGAAGCGCTCGAAAACGACCTCTTCCTGCAGCTTCCTGCGATATCCATCGGGTCATGACGCTGGCCGCCGCAGAATGACCATGTTTGGCGTCTTGAAAAGAAATTCGGACTTGCCGATCTTGCGCCGACAATTGCGAAGCGGCGCCGCTGGAAAATCGCACGCACTGAAGCGCGGCGAAAAAATTGAAAGAATGGAGAAACTATCGTGGGAAAACACCTTGCCGTATGTGCAATCGCCCTCGTCGTTGCGCTTGGGAGCCCGCCACTAATGGCGCAGGAATCAACTCCCGAACCGCCCTCGGAGGCACAGGAATCCGCCGTCGTTCCGGCGTTCACCGCCGACAATGCGCTGATTGCCGTCTGGTCCGGTCCGTATGGCGGCGTTCCGCCGTGGGACAAGGTCAATACGCGCGATTTCATTCCAGCGTTCGACAAGGCGATCGAAGATGCGCGCAATGAGATCAACGCTATCGCTGCCAATGAGGCCACACCGACATTCGAGAACACCATCGCCGCGCTTGAGAAGGCTGGCGCGACACTGACACGCGTCCAGAACATTTTCGGCGTCTATTCAGGAAACCTCAACACTGGCGAAATTCCGGATATCGAACTTGTCGTTTATCCAAAACTTGCTGCGTTCGGAGACGAAGTGAATCAGAACGAAGCGCTCTACAAGCGCGTCGCGGCGGTCTACAACAGCAAGAAATTCAAAAAGCTGAAACCTGAAGAACGGCGGCTTGCCGAAGATCACTACAAGGGCTTTGTGCGCAACGGCGCCAATCTCGATGAAGCCCGCAAGAAGCGTGCTGCGGAAATAAACCAGCGCCTCGCAACGCTTGGAACGCAGTTCACGCAGAACCTGCTCAAAGACGAAGAAACCGTCATCTGGGTTGAAAAAAAATCAGACCTTAAAGGTCTGCCGCAATCGATCATCGACGGCATGGCTGAAACAGCGGCGGCAAACGGCAAGCCCGGCAAATGGGCGATCTTGAATACCAGGTCAGCGGCCGATCCGTTTCTCACCTATTCGGACAATCGCGCTCTTCGCGAAAAAGTCTGGCGCGCCTTCGTCAATCGCGGCGATAACAACGACGCCGAAGACAACAACGCGATCATCGCGGAGACGCTGAAGCTGCGCGCTGAACGCTCAAAACTCCTAGGTTATTCGACCTACGCGCATTGGGCGATCGAACGCCAGATGGCGAAGACGCCGGAAGCGGCGATGGGCCTCATGCTGAACGTTTGGCCGAAAGCAGTCGCGCGCGTAAAGGAAGAAGTCGCCGACATGCAGGCGATCGCCGACGCCGAAGGCGCCAAGCTCACCATCGAACCCTGGGATTATCGCTACTACGCCGAGAAAGTGCGCAAAGCGAAATACGATCTCGATTTCAACGAGGTCAAACCCTACATGCAGCTTGAAAAGCTCCGCGAGGGAATGTTCTGGGCCGCCGGTCAGCTTTATGGATTCCAGTTCGAGCAGATTGCAGACGTTCCGGTATTCAATGAAGACGTTCGCGCGTGGAAAGTTCTCAATCCTGCGGGCGAATTGGTCGGTCTTTGGTATTTCGATCCCTATGCGCGCACCGGAAAAGGCTCCGGCGCGTGGATGACGGAATATCGCGGCCAGGAAAAACTGACCGGCGACATCAAACCGATCGTTTCCAACAACTCGAATTTCATCAAGGGAAAGCCCGGCGAGCCGGTTCTGATTTCATGGGATGACGCGGAGACGCTGTTCCATGAATTCGGCCACGCTCTGCACGGTCTCGACTCGAACGTGAAATTTCCCTCGCAAGCGGGAACCAGCGTTCCCCGCGACTATGTCGAGTTTCCATCGCAGCTGAACGAGCGTTGGCTCATGACGCCGGAAGTGATGAACAAATTCCTCGTTCACTATGAAACCGGAGAAGCGCTGCCGCAGGCGCTGGTTGATAAGATCAAGGCCGCGAAAACCTTCAATCAGGGATTCACGACAGTTGAATATCTGATGAGCGCGCTTGTCGATATGAAGCTTCACCTTGCGGGAGACGCCGATATCGACCCCGACGCCTTCGAGCGCGAAACGCTCGCAGAACTCGGCGCGCCGAAGGAAATCGTGATGCGCCACCGCACGCCGCAATTCGGGCACATCTTCTCAGGGGAAGGCTACGCCGCCGGCTATTACAGCTATCTGTGGGCCGACACGATTACAGCGGACGCAGCGGAAGCGTTCGTCGAAGCGGGAAGCTTCTATGACAAGGAAACGGCGAAGAAGCTGCACGACTACATCATGTCGGTCGGCGACTCGATCGATCCCGCCGAAGGCTTCAGAAAATTCCGCGGCCGTGACGTCGATACGGCGGCGCTTTTGCGTGATCGCGGCTTTCCGGTCGACTAGATCGCCCAGCATATCGAAGAAGGGCGCCGCATTGCGGCGCCTTTTTTCATAACGGCAATTCCGTCGTTTCCTTTATCTCGCGCAAAGCGATTGACGAGCGGATTTGCCCGACCTCAGGCAACTCTAGAAGAAAAGTCTGTAGAAACAGATCGTAATCGGCGATGTCTTTTGCGATGACGCGAAGCGTAAAATCAGCGTCGCCCGTCGTCGCATAACATTCGAGCACTTCGGGGCGCGCGCGAATTTTCTTTTCAATCGCCGCGACAACATTCGCGTATTGCCGCGCAATCGTCACGTGAACGAAAGCGATCACCGCAAGCCCGATCTTCTGGCGATCAAGGATCGCGCGATACGCTTTTATGATCCCTGCATCCTCAAGCGACTTGACGCGCCGCCAGCAGGTCGCCGCCGATATGCCGGTCACGTCGGCCAGTTCCTGAGCGGAAAGACGGCATTGGCTTTGGATCGCGCCAAGGATTTTTCTGTCGATATCGTCGATCATGGGCCGCCATTGAATGATGATTTTGTTTCATATTCCTCTATTTATTGACATATTTCAATCGTTTTAGAGCCGTTCATGGATTTAACCTAGGCGATTTTCGCGGGCAAATCAGATAATCATTGCGGCGCACCATAGGGAAAACCGATATGCCCGCCGCCGCCGTGTCCCTTGATTCTTACGAACTGGATGACCGCTACCGCAGAGACGCAGGAAGGATTTTCCTGACCGGCACGCAAGCGCTCGTCGCCATCATGGTGCACCAGCGGCGGCTCGACCGGGCAAATAACCTCAACACGGCTGGCTTCGTTTCCGGCTATCGCGGGTCGCCCTTGGGGGGCGTCGATCAGGCGATGTGGCGCGCCGCGAAATTCCTCAAAGCGGAGCAGATCGAGTTTCTTCCCGCGATCAACGAAGATCTGGCGGCGACAGCAATCCTCGGGACGCAACAGGTCGAGCTTGAATCCGACCGCACCGTCGATGGCGTGTTTTCGATGTGGTACGGCAAAGGACCCGGCGTCGATCGCGCCGGCGATGCGCTCAAACACGGCAACGCATACGGTTCATCTCCGCATGGCGGCGTTCTCGTCGTCGCTGGCGACGATCATGGCTGCGTGTCATCGTCGATGTCGCATCAGTCTGATGTCGCTTTCATGTCGTGGTACATGCCGACGCTCAATCCGGCGTCGCTCGCAGAATATATCGACTTCGGACTCTACGGTTTCGCCCTGTCGCGCTTCTCCGGCATGTGGGTGGGCTTTAAAGGGATTTCAGAGACTGTCGAGAGTGCGGCGAGCATTGTCCTGCCGCCCCGTCCGTCGTTCAGAACGCCAACGGATTTCGCGATGCCGGAAGGCGGTCTCAATATCCGCACGATGGACCTTCCCGGCATGCAGATCGAGCGGCGGATGAAATTCAAGAAGGACGCCGTCCGCGCCTTCGCACGAGCCAATCCGATCGACAGACCGATCTACAATATACCGGGCGCCCGGTATGGAATAATCACGACCGGCAAAGCGCATCTCGACGTCCTCGAAGCGCTTGCCATGCTTGGCGTCGATGAACGGCGCGCCCGCGCGATCGGCCTCGACATCTACAAGGTCGGAATTGTCTGGCCGCTCGAAAATGACGGCGCTGAGCGCTTCATGGCGGGCAAAGAGGAAATTCTCGTCATCGAGGAAAAGCGCGGCATTATCGAGAGCCAGCTCAAGGAATATCTCTACGACCGCGCCGTGTCGAAGCCGAAACTCATTCTTGGAAAGCACGATGAAGCGGGCGCGCCGCTGATCTCGTGGGTTGAAGAGATGACGCCTTCAATGCTCGCGCCGATCATCGCGACACGCCTGAAACGCATATTTCCAGACATGAATTTCAGTGACGCGCTCGCCCGGATTGAGCGCGCTTCAATCGCCGCAAATGCGCCAGGCGGCGCCAAGCGCATTCCGTATTTTTGTTCCGGATGCCCGCACAACACATCGACGAAGGTGCCGGAAGGGTCGAAGGCCCTCGCAGGCATCGGTTGCCATTTCATGGCGTCGTGGATGGACCGGGATACGTCATCGCTGATCCAGATGGGCGGCGAAGGCGTGAATTGGGTTTCGAAATCGATGTTCCTGAAAGATCGCCCGCACATCTTTCAGAACCTCGGCGACGGCACCTATTTTCATTCCGGCTACATGGCGATCCGTCAGGCGATCGCAGCAAACGCCAATATCACGTACAAGATACTCTTCAATGACGCTGTCGCGATGACTGGGGGCCAGCCGGTCGACGGCGTCATCTCCGTTCCCGCTATCGCTAATCAGATGAGGGCGGAAGGCGTCAAAAAGATTGTCATCGTCTCGGACCAACCAGAACTGATCATCGAGAACGGCGGCTATCCGCACGATGTCGAGGTGCATCACCGCGACAGGCTTGATGATGTCCAGCGCTACCTTCGCGAGATCAAGGGCGTCACCGCACTCATATACGAGCAGACCTGCGCGGCCGAAAAGCGCCGCCGCCGCAAAAAGGGCGAATACCTGGATCCGCCGAAACGAATCTTCATCAATGAACTCGTCTGCGAGGGGTGCGGTGATTGCTCGAAACAGTCGAACTGTCTCTCGATCGTTCCCGCCGAAACGGAGTTCGGACGCAAGCGGAAGATCGATCAATCATCGTGCAACAAGGACTATTCCTGCGTCAAAGGCTTCTGCCCGAGCTTTGTCTCAATCGAAGGCGGCGAACTGAAAAAACCTGGGTTGCGCCAGATCGACGACACGCTTCAGGCGCTGCTGAACAATCTGGCCGAACCCGCCCTTCCCTCGATTGACAGAGCTTATGACATTCTGGTCGCGGGCGTCGGCGGGACGGGCGTTGTCACGATTGGCGCGATCATCACCATGGCGGCGCATCTTGAGGGCAAGGGCTCAAGCGTTCTCGACTTCATGGGCTTCGCCCAGAAAGGCGGCTCGGTCCTTTCCTATGTTCGCCTTGGCGCGTCGCCCGCAGCGCTAAATCAGGTTCGGATCGATATCGGCGAGGCGGAAGCCGTCATCGCCTGCGACCTTGTTGTCGCGACCGACGAGCGGGCGCTGTCCGTCATGCAGAATGCCGCAACGCGCGCCGTTGCAAATATCGATATCATGCCGACGGCGGATTTCATCCGCGACCGAAGCATCGACTTTGCCGCCCATCAACGCGTCAAGTCGCTTAAGGGCGCCTGCGGCGCGGACAATGTGGAAACGATTGACGCGTCCGCAATCGCATTGCGGCTTTTCGGCGATACCGTTTTTTCAAACATGTTCCTGCTGGGATTTGCCTGGCAGAACGGACTTGTTCCGGTCGGGCGCAAGGCGCTCGTCCGTGCAATCGAGCTTA
The DNA here is from genome assembly GCA_041740755.1 of Parvularculaceae bacterium. GTDB lineage: Bacteria > Pseudomonadota > Alphaproteobacteria > Caulobacterales > Parvularculaceae > Amphiplicatus. The sequence continues at coordinate 8,616 of JBGSLM010000089.1, forward strand.
ACGGCGTCGCTGTCGCCAAGAACCTGTCCGCATTCGAAGCGGGACGAGCCGCCGCAATCAATCCCGCCGCCGTGATGCGGTCCGCGGGATTGGCACAAGAATCGCCCGCCGACCCGGCGCTGGGCGATATCGTCAAGCGGCGCGCCGAATTCCTGACCGGGTACCAGAACGCCGCCTACGCCGCCGAATATGCAAAATTCGTCGAGACAGTCCGCGCAAAATCGAGCGGCATCGACGTCAACAATTCTTTCGTCAAAGCAGTCGCCAGAAACCTGTTCAAGCTGATGGCGTATAAGGACGAATATGAGGTCGCGCGTCTCTATACGGATGGATCGTTCAAGCGCAAAGTCGCCGCTGAATTCTCTGGCGACTATCGCGTCAAATTCTACATGGCGCCGCCGGTTTTCAATCGCGGTCTCGACGATCAGGGCAGACCGCTGAAATCCACGTTTGGCCCATGGATGTATGGCGCGCTTTCGGTCCTCAAGCATTTAAGGGTCCTGAGAGGGACCGCGTTCGACCCGTTCGGCGCGACCGGCGAGCGCCGGCTCGAACGCCGGATGATCCACGAATACAAAGCCCGCGCTGCGGGCGTCGCCGGCCGGCTTACAAAAGACAATCTAAACGCCGCTTTAGAAATAGCGAACCTGCCGGACGAGATCCGGGGCTATGGACCTGTCAAACTTGCCGCAATCGAAAAGGCCGAAGAGCGGTATGCCGCGCTCGCAAGATCGTTTAATGAAAGCCGCCCTGAAATCGCCGCCTGAGAAAGACTGAATCCATGTTCGCCGACTTAGCCGCACTCCAGCCTGACGCCCTGCTCGGGCTCACCAAGCTCTACAACGAGGATAAGAGGGCGAAGAAAATCGATCTCGGCGTCGGCGTATTCAAGACGCCCGACAACAGAACGCCGGTAATGGAGGCGGTCAGCGCAGCGCAACGGCGTCTCGTTGAGCGCGAGACGACGAAGGTCTATCTTCCGCCCGAAGGCGCGCCTGGTTTCGGCGATGCGATCCGCGCGCTTGTTTTTGGCGATTCGATTTCAGTTGATCGCTGCGCGGTCGTTCAGACGCCGGGGGGATGCGGCGCATTGCGGGTCGGAGCGGACCTGTTGAAGCGCGCCGGCGCTGCTGGCGTCTCGATTGGGACGCCGACCTGGGCCAATCACAATCCGCTTTTGTCCGCTGCGGGGCTCAAGATTTCGATGATCCCCTATTATGACGCAAAGACCGGCGCGGTCGATTTCGACGCATTTTACGACGCCGCGGCAGAGCTCGGTCCGGCCGATGCGCTTTTGCTGCATGGCGGGTGCCATAACCCGACCGGCGCCGATCTCAGCCAGGCGCAGATCGATGCGATTGTCGACCTCGCCGTCGCCAAGGGTTTCCTTCCCTTCGTCGATTTCGCTTATCACGGTTTCGCAAAGGGGCTCGACGAAGACGCTTATCTCATCCGCCGGCTGGCTGCGAAGGCGCCGGAATTCATCGTCACCTATTCCTGTTCAAAGAATTTCGGACTTTACCGAGAGCGGACGGGCGCTCTTATTCTCGTCGGGCCGAATGCGGACCGGGCCAATGCGATGAAGAGCCATGTCGTCAACATTGCCCGGCAGATCTATTCGATGTCGCCCGGCCATGGCGGCTTGCTGGTCGCCGATATTCTCGCAACGCCTGACCTTGCCCGCCAGTGGCGCACCGAACTCGAAGCGATGCGCAAGGCGGTCGTCGGAAACCGGCTGTTGCTTGTGAAGACGGCGGCCGAGCACCAGCTTGGCGGCAAACTGGATCAGGTCGTGCGCCAGAACGGCATGTTCTCGCTGCTGCCGCTTTCCGATGCGCAGGTTCTGGCCTTGCGGGAAAAGCGCGGCATTTACATTGCGGGCGGCGGCCGCGCGAATTTGTGCGGCGTCAATGCGGGCAATGTCGGCCATCTTTGCGAGTCGCTCGCCGAAGTGATGGCGAGCTGAACTTACGATCGCAGGACGTTAAGCATGATTTCGCCGTGCCGTTCGCCAGTAAAGCGCGAGCGGGCGTTTGCTTTAAGTCACCGGCCAGCCGCAAGCGACCGAACCGGATCCCAACCAGACTTGTCAAAGAGCCGGCATGCGCCGCTCTCGCGACGCTTGCCCGGCGTTTCAACGAGATGGGAGGTTCGGAAGCGCTTTCAAGCATCCGATTAGATGTATTTGCGCGCCGGTTTTCGCCAATCAGGCGAGCGCTGCTTTCAGCCGCGCAAGATCGTCATGGCGCGTCTCGATATCGTCTCGCTGTGCCGCCATTCTTAAATCGCGCAGCATGGCGAGCGACCTGAGCAAAACGGGCAATGGCGGCCCGCTCGCCGTCACTTGCGACAATTTCGCCTGATCAAGTGCGACAGAAGGTTTCTCGATAAAGCGCGTAACCAGCATGTCGTGGTGTTGCGCAGCGGTGCGGCCATGCGCTTCAAGCACACGGATAAAGGCCGCCGCATTCTCGCGGAACCAGGGTTCTTTCTTCGCAGCCGGCGCGAGTTCAAGAAATATGTCGAGAAAATTGGGGCGGCGCATGCAATCGCGCAAAGATTCTTGGTCTTCCGGACGCATGAACAGCATCTTGTCGACCAGAAGCTGCGAATAATAAGGATCGTTCGCCTGACAAAGCCCGGTCAAGAGGTCGATCTCATTGATGCCCGAAAAATCCCCGGCATTCGCGCCGCGATATTCCTGCCGCCCGACGCGATACGGCTTGTAATAGGGGCGCACGCTGTAAAAAAACCGATCGATATCGAGCTGCGTGAAAAGCGCGTCATTCCACTTCGCAACATCCTCAAGCGCCGCGACCGCATCGCCGAACAAGGTATGCGCGACGGGATGCGACACGCCGATCGGCGTAATGCGCATCAAAGCATCGGCTGCGCGCTTATACGCGAAGATGCCGCGCGTGTTGTAATCTAGAAACAGCCTCTCGTCCTTCAGCCAGGTGAAGGATTTTGGCTGACCGTTTACGGCGGCGTTATGGGTTGAAAGATGGCTCGTCGCAAAACGCGGCACGACGCCGATCGAAGCGCCGATATGCATGCCGAGCGCCGACGCTTCATGGAAGGGCGATTTTTCTTCGCGCGCCGGGTTCGTCAATTCATGACGGCGCAGCGCGGCAAGCCACAGACCAAGGTCTCCTAGCACGTCGAACGCGCTGTCGAACCCTTCATCGGTGTTTCCTTCATCCCGCAAAGCGGCGACGAATTTGCGCCCTTCTTCGAAGATCGCCTTTTTCTGACCGTCGCCGACGCCGTCAACATTCGCGCGATCTGCTTGCGCGAAATAAAGCTCTTCCAGCTCGGTATTGAAGTCGGCGAAGCGGCTTCTGATCCACCCGTCAAATTTCTCGACATTCCGGCTCACGGCTTCCGCCCTTTCGCTTCCGCGACGGGCCGAGTGTTATCGAAGATCGAAGGGCGGGTCCATGCGGCCCTGCCGCTTCGCGACCCTCGCGATTTTAATCCATGATTTCCGCAAACGCCGCTCGAAACCGCTCCAGATCCGCCGGCGCGCCGACAGTAATGCGAAGAAAGTCCGGCATTCCATAGCCGCCAAGACCGCGAACCAGAACGCCCCGTTCCGCGAGCCCTGATTCGACGGAAGCCGCCGTCCGGCTAGCGCCGCCGCCAAATCGTGCGGTGACAAAATTAGCCGCCGACGGAATAATCCATAGGCCGCGGTCGGCGAGGAACTCGGCGAGCTTGGCGCGTTCTGTCACGACATAACGGATCGACTGCGCGAGAAATTCATCATCGCGCAACGCCGCAATCGCCGCCGCCTGTCCCGGCCTCGTCGTATTGAACGGCGGCCGCACCCGCTCAAGCGCGGCAATCACATCGCGCGCGCCATATCCCCAGCCAATACGCAGGGCTGCAAGACCGAAGATCTTTGAAAATGTCTTCGTCACAAGAATGTTGGGCGCCGAGCACGCAAGCGAGAATTCATCGCAATAGTCTCCGCCATCCGCAAATTCCGAATAGGCCCCGTCAATGACGAGCAAAATATCTGGGCGCAGATTGTCATGCAGTCGTTTAATCTCGCTGAAAGAAATGACGCTGCCTGTCGGATTTGCCGGATTTGCGATGAAGACGATACGCGTTCTCGCATCGACTGCGCTGAGCAGCGCGTCCACATCGACATGAAAATTCTTCTCCGCCGCGTTGAGCATGACGCCGCCAGCCGCCTGAACCGCAATCGCCCAGGCGGCGAAACCAAATTGCGGCTGAATGGCGTTGTCGCCGGGACTTAGATATGTCTGGCAGGCGAGCGTGAAAATCTCGTCTGATCCTGCGCCGAAGACAATGCGATCTGGTTGAAGCCCATATTTCGCAGATACTGCCGCCCGAAGGGCTTGCGCCTGCATATCCGGATAAAGGCTAAGGTCCGACACGGCGTCGAGATAGGCTCTGGTCGCGAGGGGACTGCAACCGAGCGCATTTTCATTGGCGCTTAGTTTGGCGGGACGCGCCTGCCCCGCGACGCCCGATTTCCCCGGCGTATAGGCGGGAATGTCGAGCACGCCCGGTTTCGGCTTCGGCCCGGTCATGCCCTGGTCCCTTTGGCGCGCGCATCAAGCACGTCGGTCACGTCACTGAACGATGCGCCGCGCGCATGGAGAAGAACAGCGAGGTGATAGAGAAGATCGGCGGCTTCGCTGCAAAGCTCTTCCTTCCCGCCAGCAGCCCCTGCGAGCGCACATTCGACGCCTTCTTCACCGACTTTCTGCGCGATGCGTTTGACGCCAGACGCAAGAAGCTTCGCCGTCCAGCTTTGCTCCGGCGCTTCCTGCGCGCGAAGGGCGATCGTTCGTTCAAGCGCGCCAAGCCGTCCAAGGCCCGGCGCATCGGCCGAGCCAAAGCAGCTCGGATTGTTGAGATGACACGCCGGACCTTTCGGCTCGACCATCAGCAAGATCGTGTCGTCGTCGCAATCGGCAGTGACGGATGCGACCGTCAGGCGGTTGCCCGATGTCTCGCCCTTTCGCCAGCGGCCGCCGCGCGAACGCGAGAAGAACGTCGCCTCGCCGCTTTCAAGCGTCTCGCGCAGCGCCGCCCTGTCCATATAAGCGAGCATCAGCACCTGCAGCGTCTTCGCGTCCTGCACAATCGCAGGGACGAGGCCGCCGCCTTTTTCAAAATCGATCGACTCTTCAACGATGCTCATAGCCTGACCTCGATCCCGGCGGCATCGACCGCTCTCTTCACGTCGCCAATTGTCGCTTCGCGCCGGTGAAACATGCCGGCGGCGAGGGCTCCCGAAACATCCGCGCGCTGTAACACGTCGACAAAATGCGATGGCGCGCCTGCGCCGCCTGAAGCGACCAGCGGGATCGAAAGGCGCGCCCGCGCCGCTGCAAGCTGTTCGATATCGAAGCCGGTTCGCACGCCATCGCTGTCCATGCAGTTGAGAACGATCTCGCCCGCGCCTCGATCTTGAGCTTCGACAATCCAGTCGAGCGTCAGGCGCTGGGTCTGCCGGATTGTCGTTTCAGCGCCTGTGAACTGGAACGGGCGCCACTCGCCGTCGATCATGCGGCTGTCGACGCCGACAACGACGCATTGCGAACCGGCGACTTCGGCGAGCTCGCCGATGAATTCCGGCCGCGTGAGCGCGGGCGAATTGATCGAGACCTTGTCAGCGCCGCTGTCGAGGCATGCGACCGCATGCTCGACCGATCTTATGCCGCCAGCAACGCAAAGCGGTATGTCGAGCGAACGGGCGACCCCTGATAACCATGCGTAGTCGATCGTTCGCGCCTCGGCGGACGCCGCGATGTCATAAATGACAATCTCATCGGCTCCTTCGTCGCGATAGCGTTGAGCAAGCTCGACGGGATCGCCCATGTCTTCATGACCGACGAACTTCACGCCTTTGACGACGCGCCCGCCTTTAACGTCGAGACAAGCGATGATGCGCTTAGCCGCCAAGAGCGTCCTCCAGCGAGAATTTCTTTTCGTAAAGTGCGCGACCGACAATCGCTGCGCTCGCACCCGCGGCGCGCAGCGCCGCAAGATCGGCGAGCGAGGAAACGCCGCCAGACGCCTGCACTTCGAAATCAGGGCGTGACGACAAAATCGACTGGAGAAGGTCGAAATTTGGTCCAGTCAGAGCGCCATCCCGTGAAATGTCCGTGACGAGAACGTGTTTCAGCCCGCCAGCGGCATAGGCGGCAAGCGCGTCATCAAGCGCGACGCCGCCGTCCTTTGTCCAGCCATCCAGCGAGATTCGGTATTCGCCGTCTTCGCCGACGCGCACGTCGAATGCGCAGCAGATTTTCTCCCGCCCGAACTCGGCGATCCAGAGATTGACGTCGGCGGGCGAGCGAACCGCAGCTGACCCGATGACGGCGCGTTCAACGCCCATATCGAACATCGCGGATATGTCGTCGCGCGTCCTGACGCCGCCTCCGCATTGAAGGCGTATCCTCGACGATGCGGCCAGTTTTCCAATCAACGAAGACTGTCTGCGTGCGCCCGACTTTGCGCCATCGAGATCGACAATATGAACCCAAGATGCGCCCGCTCGCTCAAACTCGGCGAGTTGGTCCATTGGGTCGCCATAGCACGTCGCCTGATCGAACTCGCCGCGCAACAAGCGAACGCATCGTCCGTCAATGAGATCGATAGCCGGGATGATCAGCATGTCAATGACAGGAAGTTTGAGAGAATCCGCGCGCCAACGGCGCCTGACCGCTCCGGGTGGAACTGGCAACCGTAGAAGTTTCCCTTCGCGACCACGGCGGCGAATTCAACTCCATATTCGGCGGTCGCAATCGTCGAGTTGTTGACGGGGCAGGCGTAGGAATGGACGAAATAAAAGTAATCGCCCTCGCTAACTCCATCGAGAAGCGGATGTGCGCAAGGCGCACCGATGCGCGTCCACCCGACATGCGGAATTGGCCGGGCAGAAGCGCCTTCAAGCTTCTTCACGACGCCCGGAATGAGGCCGAGCGCCGGCGCAGCGCCCTCCTCGCTCCGCTCAAAAAGAATTTGCTGCCCTAGGCAAATGCCGAGAACCGGCCGTTCTGAACGGATGATTGCGTCGCGAACGCCCGCCGCGTCGATCCTGGACAGGGCGAAGGCGGCGGCGCCGACGCCTGGCAGGATGATGCGATCGGCTTGCGCGATTTCCCCCGCGTTCGACGCCAATGCCGCCTTCGCCCCAAGCCGCTCCAGCGCGAACATGACGGATGCGGTGTTGCCGACGCCGATATTGATTACCGCAACGGTCACAGCACGCCCTTCGTGGACGGCGTCACGTCGCTTTCGATCCTGACCGCCTGCCGCAGGGCGCGCCCGAACGCTTTGTAACAGGCTTCGGTCTTGTGATGATCGTTGTCGCCTTTAACCGACAGATGGATTGCCGCGCCAAGGCTTTGCGCGAGAGAACGGAACACATGCTCCGTCATTTCCGTCGGATAGTCGCCAATCAACGGCGCGGTGAACGAGCCGTCGAATACAAGATACGGACGCCCGCCGAGATCTATCGAAATCTGCGCCTCAGCCTCATCCATCGGAAGCAGGAATCCAAAGCGGGCAATCCCCCGCCGTGCGCCGAGTGCCTGCGACAACGCCTGACCGAATGCGATCGCGCAATCTTCAATGGTGTGATGGGCATCGACCTTAAGATCGCCTTTGCAGGAAAGAGCGACTGAAATCCCCGCATGATGCGCGATCTGCGTCATCATGTGATCGAGGAACCCAACGCCTGTCGATATTTCGATCTGGCCGCTGCGGTCGAGATCGACGATCGCCGCTATCTTCGTTTCAGCGGTCTCACGCACAATCTCACCAGCGCGCGGTTCTTGCATTTTTTCGACGGCGTCGAAGGCGAGCAAAATTCGCTCAATTTTTTCGCCGGGAACAAGGCGGAGTTTCACCGTTCCGCCTGACGCGGGTTCGGCTTTTATCTTCCAAGCGCGAGCTTTTGCGAGAAAACTGACGGCGTCGACAGGCTCGACAAGGACTGCCGCGCGATCCAATTCACGCGCGGATGCGACCTCTTTTGATCGCGCGACCCCTTCGGCCAGCCTCGCGCGGTCGCGTCTGAGATTGGCGATCCGCATCTTCGCAGCGGGAAGCCGTGACGGATCGAGCGTATTTAGCGCCGCTCTCTCAATAATCGGCGGAATGGCGGCCGGCTCAAGCACAGCCGACAGGCGGTCGATCAGCGCCGGTTTTGCAATTAACGCAGCGCAAGGTTCTTCCTTCAATCCATAAGCGTATGCGAGGCTTCGAATGACGATGATATTTACCGCAGCATAGATCTGGGAGCGCTTATCCGAATACTCTATTTCGCTCTCATCAATGATTGTAAGTGCTGTCTCTGGTCCGGAAATAACGCCGTCGAACGGGCAAAAGACCGCCGCACTCTCGCGCGTCGGCTGTTCGCTGAAGTTCAAGCCGTAGATGGCGGCAAGTCGCTCTAATTCCGGCGAGCGCGCGCCGGCAATTTCCGATCCCCCGCTCAGTTTTATGGAGCGGATGACCAATTCCTGCCCATGCAATACGCCTCGCACGGGCAAAATCTCCGCTGCGTCGACGCCGTAAATCTCTGAAAAGCGCAATCGAAGAGCGTTGCTGATCATAAGCGCCGCTCCGCACTGCGCGCGTGCGCTTCAAGGCCTTCAAGACGCGCAAGGCGCGCGGTCGGCGCGGCAAGCGATGCGGCGCCTGCTTTGCTGATGCGTTGCACCGAAACGCTCTTCATGAAGGACGCGGTCGTCACGCCGCCATGGGCGCGCGCGGCGCCATCAGTCGGCAGAACATGGCTTGGTCCGCAGATGTAATCGCCAAACGCTTCGGCGCTATAGCCGCCGGTAAAGATCGCGCCTGCATTTTCAATTTGCTCCGACAGCGCGTCCGCGCCGTCTGTGTGCAGCGCAAGATGTTCCGCCGCATAGGCGTTCGCAACCGCAGCCGCCTCTTCGAGGTTCCTGACAACAATCGCCTTCGATTGCGAAAGCGCCGATTCAGCAATCGCTCGCCGCGGCAGATCTGCGAGGAGCGCTGCAAGTTCACTTCCGACTCGCGCGGCCATCTCCGTCGATGTCGTTATCAAAATAACCTGAGCGTCCGCATCGTGCTCCGCCTGTCCAAGGAGGTCGGCGGCGACAATTGCCGCATCGGCAGCCTTATCGGCGATCACCATCAACTCGCTTGGCCCCGCAGGAAGATCGACCGCAGCGAGCCCTCTTGCCGCGACCTGACGTTTTGCTTCTGCGACATAAGCGTTGCCGGGACCGAATATCTTGTCGGCTTTCGGCAGCAGAACGCCAAGGGCGAGCGCCCCAATCGCCTGCGCGCCGCCGACAAGCCACAAAGCATCAAGTCCGCAAAGCGCCGCTGCAGCGATCATCGGCGGGCTCGCGCCGCCATCGCGCGCCGGCGGCGTCACCGCAATTCGCAACCTTACGCCAGCAGCCTCAGCAGGCAGAGCAAGCATCAACAGAGTGGAAAATAAAGGCGCCGTGCCGCCCGGCGCGTAAAGCCCGCAGGCAGGAATGGCTCGATAAATCCTGCGGCATTCAAGGCCGAAATCGAAGCGTACAAACTGATCATCGGGGCGCGTCGCGATATGATAGCGCCGGATGTTTTCAGCGGCGCGTTCAAGCGCCGCGAGATCGTCACGGTCGAGCGCCGCTCGCGCCCTGTCAACAAACGCGGCAGTCAAAGAGAGCCGTTCCGGCGCCCGGCGATCGAGCTTCAATGACCATTCGTAAAGCGCATCGACGCCGCGTGACTCGATAGCGCCGAGTATATCGCTCACCGTCGCCGAAAGCGCCGGATCAGTTCGCCATGGCGGACGCGTAAGCGCTGCCGTCCGCTCCGTTTCGGACAAATCGCTCCAGATAATCGTCTTCACTTACCCCTCACATCATCTTCTCGATGGGGAGGACAAGCAGCGCTGACGCGCCTGCGGCCTTCAATCTCTCCAGCGTTTCCCAGAATACGGATTCCTGACAGACGGCGTGCACGGCGACCGTGTCGTCACGCCCGGCTAGCGGCGTCACGGTCGGCGCATCGGCGCCAGGAAGTAACGCTGAAATTTCCGCAAGCCGTGCTCGGGGGGCGTTCATCATCACATATTTGGCGCCGCGCGACGCCGATACGCCGCGAATGCGCGCCACCAGGCTTTCCGCGACCGGCTGAAGCGATGGATCGCGCAATTGCCGGCATTTGATAAGCACCGCCTCGCTTTCAAGAATCGTTTCCACCGAAACCAGCCCGTTCGTTTCAAGCGTCGCGCCGGTTGAAACGAGATCGCATATGGCGTGAGCGAGTTTCAGGCGCGGCGCGACTTCGACGGCGCCGCGCATGGTGACAATACTGCAATTGACATCGTTATTCTTGAGAAACCGCCGAAGAACATTCGGGTACGAGGTCGCGATGCGCTTTCCGTCCAAGGATTGCGGACCCGAATAGTCGAAATCCGGCGGCGCCGCGATTCTAAGCTCGCATTTCCCAAAACCGAGCGGCATTACGTCGACCGGCCGCTCGCCCTCGCTACGCTCCTCAAGCACGTTTCTTCCGACAATTCCAAAATCGGCGACGCCATCGGCGACAAAAGTCGGAATATCATCGTCACGTACGCGCAGGAGATCGACCGGCGCATTCTCGACGCGATATAGGAGTTCATTTGCGCCCTTGATGACGCGAAAGCCCGCCGCCTCGACAAGATCGAGGCTCTTGTCGCCGAGCCTGCCGCTTTTCTGGATGGCGATACGCAACCTTGCCGCAGTCATTTTTTTCCGCCTTTCAACCGGTCGAGCGCGCGGCGATACCCGCGATAGGGCATGTCTTTCAGGAAGCGCGCGACGCGCGTGACCGTCGCCGTGCTTGACGAGGCGACTTCCGCAATCTCGCGATAGGAATGATCGCCGCTGTCGAGAAGCTGCGCGACCAGCCAGCGTTCGGATAGCGCTTTCACTTCGCCCGGCGTCAAAAGGTCGGCCAGGAACGCTTCAATTTCCGACCGTGTCTTCAGCGTCATCAACGCATCAATGAGGTCCGGCTTTTTCGCGGACGAACGGGTGGAAGCTGTCATTGGGGGGGGCCCTCATTTCGTGGCCGTGTGATACTACGTTAAAACAATTCCCGCAAGCCCCGCCTTTGAAAAAAATCAATCGGCCGGGAAAATTTGCGATTTTCTAGCCCTTAGCGCCGGCAAGGCGCGCCGCGAGCGTGGCGAGGTCATCAAGCGTATTCACGTTGAAAAAGCAGGTTCCGGCCGGGTCTTCGAAGGCGACCACAGCGGCCCCGGCCGCCTTGGCGAATCCGCGCAGGGAGTATTCGCCCGCCTCAAGTCGCTTTCGTGCGAGCGATTCAAGCGACACTGACCAAAGGCCGAGCGTTGGATGCAGATCGCCGCCGGACGCCGCAATTGCTCCCCTTGCGCCTGAGCGAATGATTTCTTCGTAGAGCCGGGAGACCAAGTTCTGCGGAATCAACGGCGTATCGCAGGCGAAAGTCGCGAGCAAACTTGCGGGTGGAGCCATTGAACTCGCCCAGACTAATCCCGCATGGAGGCCGCCGAGCGGACCGCAATCAGCGAATAGGTCTGCAATGAGGGGAAGCTCCCCAATGACCGGCGCAGCGTGGCTTGCGCGGCTGATCCCCACTATGCCGGTCTGCTGACGCGCCCGGTCGATGACATGCCCTAACAATGTGCGACCGTTCAGTGTCGCTTCTTCTTTCGGGCGGGCGGCGAAACGCCGCGACTTCCCGCCAGCGAGAATGAGCCCGGCGACACTTCCCGCCGTCACGCGCCGCCGCCGTCGCCGATCGCGCCATAGAGCAGGCATTCGGCGTGTTCGCCCTCGGGCGCTTTCGGCGCATTACCAGCGCGGCGAATTAGGCAGTTGCCTTCCGCCAACGGCGAATAGAGCGACGAGTCCTGATTGGGGAAGGCGCTGACAAATAGCGCCGCGCTCGCATCAGCCGCAACGCGCCCACGCAAATATGTCTCACGCGGGCCGTTTGCGTTCAAAGAACCTTTGAGCGTTGCGCGGATGAAACCGCGCTTCGGCGTTCCGCCGCCTGACGCCTCGACAAGCGGCTTCAGAAATAGCAACGCGCAGACAATCGCCGATGCGGGGTTGCCTGGAAGCCCCAGTATGCGCGTTTCACCGAGTCTTCCAAACCAGGTCGGCTTTCCTGGCCGCACTGATATTTTAGAAAAAATTATCGCGCCGCCCATATCGGTGAAGGCGCTGCGAACATAGTCGTGATCGCCGACCGACGCGCCGCCGATCGTTACAAGGATATCCGCCTCCCTCGCCACGGCAAATTTCTCCCGGAGCGCTGCGGGATTGTCTTTCGCGCGCCCGAGATAGCGCGGAACGCCGCCCCACGCAGAAATGAACGCGTCCAGAGCGAAGCGATTGGATCCGACTATCTGACCAAAGGCGAGGTTCTCGCCCGGTTCCCTCAATTCATCGCCATTGTCGAAATAGGCGACGACAGGTTTCCTGTAGACCTTTATGTCGGCGATATTCGCCGAAGCTATCAGCCCAAGATCAATCGGGCCGAGCCGCTGGCCCTTACGCTTCAACTGGGCGCCGCTTCGAAAATCGACGCCGGCCTCGCGAATATTGGCGCGTCTTGGCTGATCTTCGGTCACAACGATCATATCTTCGTCGCGGCGCACTTCTTCCTGAATGACCACATGATCGGCCCCTTCCGGCGCCGCGCCGCCCGTGAAGATGCGAATAGCCTCGCCCTCGCCGATCGCACGCGTTGCAGGCGAACCCGCAGCCGCTTCGCCGACGAGCGTCAATCGCAAGCCTTTGGCGGCGTCATCGAACCGCACCGCATATCCATCCATCGCAGACGCGCGAAACGGCGGTTGATCGATTGTCGAAGCGATGTCTTCAGCGAGCACACGCCCAAGTCCTTCGCCGACAGGTATCGTTTCCGTCGATGCTGCCGCCGCATTCGCCATTATCAACGCCAGCGCTTCATCGACGCTCAGCATCGCGTCACCGTTTGAAATCGCCGGACCGGCCGCCGGATTTCTCGACAAGCTCAACCGGTCCGATCGTCATCGATTTATCGACCGCCTTCGCCATGTCGTAGACAGTAAGGCATGCGACCGATACCGCTGTTAATGCTTCCATTTCCACACCGGTCTTCCCGGTTGTCGTCACCGTCGAGACAATATCGATCGCCAGGCCTTCATCATCAAACGAGGCGGCAACCTTGACGGAAGAAAGCATCAGCGGATGGCAAAGAGGGACAAGGTCGGGCGTTCGCTTTGCACCCATAACGCCCGCAAGTTCCGCGACGCGAAGAATATCGCCTTTCTTCACGCCGCTCCGTCGTATCGTTTCATAGGCTGCCCGCGTGAAACTGATGCGCCCCTTTGCAGTCGCCGAACGCTCTGATTCCGGCTTGGCGGTGACATCGACCATGACCGGACGGCCTTCGTCATCGAAATGAGTGAGAGGGCCAGCCATTCAACGCTCCGTCAGCCGCGGCATCAGTTCGACGAGATTGCACGGCCGGTACCGGGAATCGAGTTGAAAATTGATGATCTTGTCCCATCCGTCCCTGACTGCGCCGGTCGATCCCGGAAGGCAAAATATTACCGTGCCGTTGGCGACGCCGCCCGTCGCGCGCGATTGCAGCGTTGACAACCCGACGCTTTCGAAACTCACCATATGAAAGACGACAGAAAATCCTTCGATCGTCTTTTCAAAGAGCGGCGTCAAGGCTTCGTATGTCACATCGCGGCCGGTGAGTCCGGTGCCGCCGGTTGTGATGACAGCATCTACGTCGGGATTTGCTATCCACGCCTGCACTGCGCTGCGGATCTTTGGAATATCGTCACGGATAAGCTTGCGATCCGCGAGCGTATGACCGGCGCCTTGAAGGCGTTCGATAAGCGCCGCGCCCGACGTATCGGTTTCCAGCGTTCGCGTGTCGGAAACCGTCAGGACCGCTATGCGAACTGGACGAAAGGCCAGCGATTGATCAACGCCCGGCATTTTGTTCTCCTTCAGCGCCAACGGTCGCGGTCAGTATAGTCCGCCGCTCTAGGCTCGATCCATTCGTCGCCGGTGCGACCGATTTGCTTCTTCCAGAATGGCGCGTCCGTTTTCAGGTAGTCCATCAGGAAATCGCAGGCTTCAAAAGCCGCCCTGCGATGCATGGCGGAAGTCGCAACAAAGGCGACAGGATCGCCAACGGCGACGCGACCGATCCTGTGCACGATCTTCGTTCTGATCAACGGCCAACGGTTCTGCGCCTCGGAAACAGCACGACTGATCTCGGACTGGGTGATCGCTGGCGCATGATCGATAAAGAGAGCCTCGACTTGCTTTTCTCCCTCCCGCCTTACGAGACCTGTAAAGGTCGCAATCGCGCCGGCGTCGCCTAGGCTCTTATTGAATTCTGCGGCGAGCGCAGCGGGATTAATCGGATCCGGCGCCAATATTATCATCTCATCCGCCGCTGAAAGGCGGCAGAACCGCAATCTCGTCGCCGTCCTTTACTGGCGCATCGGCCGGACCGATCACATCATTGACCGCGAACTGAACGCGCATAAGCGAAATCGCCGCCTTGAATTCCGCATCTTCGCCGCACAACGATTCCATCATCTGCCGGACTGTCGTTTCGGCGCTCATCGAAACCGCGCGCTCGCGGCCCATGATGTCTGCGAGCGGACCGTAGAAAAAAATTCTCACCATGGCTTCAGCCGCCTGTGGCCGACATGAATCGCTGCGGCGCATCGGCAGCGCCCCTGTAAACATTCTCGAAATCATGTCCAAGCGGCTTAAGTCGCATCGCCTCGTCTAGCGCCGCCGACAAGGCTCCCTCGCCGCCTTCGCGCAAGGCCGCACGAAGGTCTACGCGCTGCTGGCGGCCAAGACACATGAACAGCTCGCCGGCGCAGGTGACGCGCATGCGATTGCACCCGTCGCAAAAATTCGAGGTCAGCGGCGTAATGAACCCGATCCGCCCGCCGGTTTCCCGGACGCGCACATAGCGTGCCGGCCCGCCGGTGCGAAGTTCATCGGGATCAAGCGTCCAGCGCCGAGCAAGGCTTGCGCGTATTTCCGAAAGCGGCGCAAACTGATCGGCGCGATCTTCTTCGACTTCGCCGAGCGGCATAACCTCGATCAACGTCAGGTCCATGCCGCGCCCATGCGCCCATTCGATGAGCGCAGGGATCTCGTCGATATTGCGTCCCTTGAGAGCGACAGTATTGATCTTGATTTTCAATCCTTCAGACAGAGCCGCGTCTATTCCTTCTAGAACGCGGTCAAGCGCGTCGCGCCTGGCAATTTCGGCAAACTTCACGCGGTCGAGAGTGTCGAGCGATACGTTGATCCGCCGCATGCCGGCGTCTTTCAGCGCACCTGCATATTTGGAAAGCTGGGTGCCGTTGGTCGTCAGCGTCAATTCGTCGAGCTGATTTTCCTTCAGCAGCGCGGACAGGCCTGAAACGAGTTGCATGATATTGCGCCGGCCGAGCGGCTCGCCGCCAGTCAGGCGAATTTTCCGGACGCCGCGAGCGATAAAGGCCCGCGAAACACTTTCCAGCTCTTCGAGCGTCAGTATGCTCGCCTTGGGTGAGAATTCCGGATTCTCGGACATGCAATAGGTGCAGCGAAGGTCGCATCGATCAGTCACCGAAAGGCGCAGATACGTGATCCGCCGGCCGAAGCTGTCGATCAACGGCCTTTTGAGTTTTTCATTCATTACCGCTTCCGGCGTCATTTCACTCATCTCGCCGCAGCGCATGCGCGCTGCAATCTAAAACAGAATCACCGACCGGATCGACTTTCCTTCATGCATCAGATGAAAAGCGTCGTTGATTTTATCGAGCGGCATTGTGTGGGTGATCAACGGGTCGATTTCGATTTTGTGGTCCATATACATATCCACGACCTTCGGCGTGTCGGTGCGCCCGCGAGCGCCGCCGAAGGCGGTTCCCTTCCATACGCGCCCGGTGACGAGTTGGAAGGGCCGCGTCGCAATCTCCTTGCCGGATTCGGCGACGCCGATGATGATCGATTGGCCCCAGCCGCGGTGGCAACATTCGAGCGCCTGGCGCATCACGTCCGTATTGCCGGTGCAGTCGAAGGAGTAGTCCGCGCCGCCGCCGGTTATTTCGATGATTTTATCGACGACGTTCTTGGCGCCGACTTCCATCGGATTGATGAAATCGGTCATGCCGAATTCCTCCGCCATTGCGCGCTTTGACGGATTGATGTCGATGCCGACAATCTTGCCTGCGCCGACCAAACGGGCGCCTTGAATGACATTGAGGCCGATGCCGCCAAGACCGAAAACGGCGACATTCGCGCCAGCCTCGACTTTCGCGGTCCACATCACGGCGCCGACGCCGGTCGTCACGCCGCAGCCGATATAACAGGCTTTGTCGAACGGCGCGTCCTTGCGGATTTTTGCGACTGCAATTTCCGGCAGAACGGTGAAATTCGAAAAAGTCGAACAGCCCATGTAATGATAGATCGTCTCGCCCTTGCGGCTGAATCGGCTCGTTCCATCCGGCATCAATCCCTTGCCCTGCGTCGCGCGGATCGAAGTGCAAAGATTGCTCTTGCGCGAGAGGCAGGTTTTGCACTGGCGGCATTCCGGCGTGTACAAAGGAATAACGTGATCGCCAACCGCGACGCTAGTGACGCCGGCCCCGATCTCGCGCACGATCCCTGCGCCCTCGTGACCGAGAACTGACGGAAAGATGCCCTCGGAATCTTTTCCTTCGAGCGTGTAGGCGTCGGTATGACAGACCCCTGTCGCCTTTATCTCGACCAGCACCTCACCTTGCTTTGGCCCTTCAAGATCAATTTCCTCGATCACGAGCGGCTTGTTCGGCGCGATAGCGATGGCGGCGCGAGTCTTCATTTACGGGCTCCGTGGAAATGCGTGGCGCATCTTTCTAGCGCGTTTCAGGACCCGGGCAAGGCGGCCTGACGCGCGGCAAATCGCACAGATCAGGGATTTATCGCTGCGATTCTATCGCCCGCAAGCGCATAAAGCGCGATATTCCCCTCATTTGCCTTTTGAATGGCGAAGGCGGTCGGCGCGGAAAGGGAGAGCACCGCCCTCACCCCCAGCCGCGCCGCCTTTTCGACAATCTCATAAGAACATCGGCTCGACATGACGACGAATCCGTCACCGGCGGCGCCGGATTTAACGCGCGCGCCTAGCAATTTATCAAGCGCGTTGTGCCGGCCGACATCTTCTCTTGCGGTCGCGATGTCACCGCCCATATCCGCCCAAGCTGCGGCATGAACCGACCGGGTCCGCTGATTAAGCGGCTGGTGTGAGGAAAGTTCTTTTACGGCGCGCAGCAAGGTACCTTCAGCGATCTTTAGCCGCTCTTCCGAGACACGCTGCAGCTTCTCAAAAAAAACGTCCGCATTCTCCAGCCCACAAATTCCGCAGCCGGCCCTTCCAGCGAGATTGCGGCGTATCTGACGAAGATCCAGGCGCTCTATCGCCGCCTTCTCGATTGAAATGCGCAGGTCTATTCCGCGCTCGCCATGATGAATCTCGACGGTTTCAATTTCATCGATTGATCGAACGACGCGTTCCGTCAGCGTGAACCCGATCGCAAAATCGTCGAGGTTGCCAGGGGTCGCCAGCATGACGGCATAATTTCTGCCATTATAGATGAACGCGACGGGCGTTTCCTCTGGCACGAGCCATCGCGTCTTTCCATCTGCAAGAATTATCTCGCGATCTACCCGCTGAGGCGTTCCAAAGTTGTGAATTGTCGGCACGTTATTCCGCGGGTTCGACTGCGATCTGGCGCATAGCCGGCAAAGTCTCTGCATATCGCCGCTGCCAGTCCGACCGATGGTTCGCCGGCGCTACTTCAACGGCTGTCACCTTGTATTCCGGACAATTTGTCGCCCAATCGGAATATTCTGTGGTGACAACATTTGCGCCGGTCTCTGGATGATGGAATGTTGTGTAAACGACGCCGGGGGCGACGCGCTCTGTGATATGCGCTCGCAGGGTGATTTCGCCCTTGCGGCTGTTGACCGAAACCCAATGTCCGTCGCGAACGCCCCGCGCCTCGGCGTCCGAGGGATGAATTTCGAGCACATCTTCCTCGTGCCACTGCTCGTTCGCCGTGCGCCGCGTCTGCGCGCCGACATTGTACTGCGACAATATCCGGCCGGTCGTGAGAATGAGCGGAAATTTTCGGTTGGTTTTCTCCGGCGTCGGCACGAACTCGGTCGCGACAAACTGTCCTTTTCCGCGAACGAATCCATCTACATGCATAATCGGGGTGCCCTCAGGCGCCGCATCGTTGCACGGCCACTGGACGCTGCCCTTTTCATCAAGCATTTTGTGCGACACGTTCGCGAAGGTCGGCGTTAGCGCTGCAACCTCATCCATGATTTCCGCAGCGGACCCGAAATTCATTTCCGCATATCCAAGAGCATTCGTCAGCTTCTGCGTAACCAGCCACTCGTCCATGCCGGTCTTTGCTCTGATCGCCGGCCGGACGCGATTTATGCGGCGCTCCGCGTTGATAAAGCATCCGTCCTTTTCAAGGAACGATGTGCCCGGAAGAAACACATGGGCAAAGCGCGCAGTCTCATTCAGGAAAAGATCCTGAACGATCAAAATATCGAGCGCCTTCAGCGCCGCTTCAACATGCTGCGTGTTCGGGTCGGACTGCGCAACGTCTTCGCCCTGAACGTAAAGTCCCTTGAAGGATCCGCCGACTGCCTCGTCGAACATGTTGGGAATGCGATAGCCGGGTTCTTTATCCTGCGGCCGGCCCCAGGCCCTTTCAAACAGCGCGCGCGTTGCGTCGTCGGAAACGTGGCGATAGCCTGAGAATTCGTGCGGGAATGAACCCATATCGCAGGAACCCTGCACGTTATTCTGACCGCGCAGCGGATTAACGCCGACGCCGCGCCGTCCGATATTGCCTGTCGCCATCGCTAGGTTCGCCATCCCCATCACCATGGTCGAGCCCTGACTATGCTCGGTGACGCCGAGGCCGTAATAAATTGCCGCCCTTCCCCCAGCCGCGTAAAGGCGCGCGGCGGCGCGTATTTCTTCCGCCGGTACGCCAGTGACGCCGGCGACGATTTCCGGAGAATTCTCGTCGCGCGTTATGAAGGCGAGCCATTCCCTGAACGAAGCCGTATCGCAGCGCTCGTCGATGAACTTATTATCCAGCAGCCCTTCGCGCGCAGCGACATTTGCAATTGCGTTGATGAGGGCGACGTTAGTTCCCGGCTGAAGCTGTAGATGATGGGCCGCCTCTATGTGCGGCGTCCTAACCAGGTCGATCGCGCGCGGGTCGGCGATAATGAGTTTTGCGCCCATTCGAAGGCGCCGTTTCATCTGGGACGCAAAAACAGGGTGCGCATCGGTCGGATTTGCGCCGATGATCAAGATGACGTCCGCTTCCTCGACGCTATCGAAATCTTGCGTCCCGGCGGATGTTCCATAGGTCTGTTTCAGACCGTAACCTGTCGGCGAGTGGCAAACGCGCGCGCATGTGTCGATATTGTTGTTGCTGAAAGCGGTGCGCACCATTTTCTGGACGACCCAGACTTCCTCGATTGTGCAACGGGACGATGAAATTGCGCCGATGGATTTCCGCCCGTATTTTTCCTGCGTCGCTTTAAGCCGCGCCGCTGCAAAGCCGATCGCTTCGTCCCAGCCAGCCTCGCGCCATGGATCCGTGATCCTGTCACGGATAAGCGGTTTGGTGACGCGGTCTGGATGCGAAGCGTATCCCCAGGCAAAACGCCCTTTGACGCAAGAATGGCCGTGATTGGCCTTGCCGTCCTTGAACGGCGTCATGCGAATGACCTGATCGCCTTTCAGTTCCGCCTTGAATGAACAACCGACGCCGCAATAGGCGCAGGTTGTCAGCACCGTCCGGTCCGGAACGCCCCTGTCTGCGACCATCTTTTCCTGAAGCGTCGCGGTGGGACAAACATCGACGCAGGCGCCGCACGATACGCATTCTGAATCAAAGAAATCGGCGCCGGAGAACGAGACCTTCGAATTGAACCCGCGCCCTTCTATTGTCAGCGCCAGCGTTCCTTGAACCTCGTCGCAAGCCCTGACACAGCGCGAACAGACGATGCACTTCGACGGTTCAAACTGAAAATAGGGATTGGAGAGGTCTTTATCCTTCCCGAAATGATTCGCGCCTTCATAACCGTAACGCACATCGCGCAAGCCGACGCGCCCGGCCATTTCCTGCAACTCGCAATCGCCATTGTCAGAACAGGTGAGGCAATCCAGCGGATGGTCCGAAATATAAAGTTCCATCACGCCGCGGCGCAGCTTCTGAAGCCGGGGCGTTTCGGTCCTGACCTTCATACCGGCGGCGACCGGCGTTGTGCACGACGCCGGCGTACCCTTCCTGCCGTCGATCTCAACGAGACAAAGACGGCACGAGCCGAATGCGTTGAGGCGGTCGGTTGCGCAGAGCTTCGGGACCGACGTTCCAAGCGCCGCCGCAGCGCGCATGACGCTGGCGCCTTCCTCAATCTCAACTTCAAATCCGTCGATTTCGAGCCGGACTTTGCGCGCCGCCTTCGGGCGCGGCGTTCCGAAATCCTTTTCCTTCAGGATCGTCATGGCGCTTGCTCCGATCCCGCGATCTTACGCCCTTTCGGCGGAAAAGCGAAGTCTTCAGGAAAGTGCCTGACGGCGCTTTGAACCGGAATCGGCGTCATGCCGCCCATTGCGCACAGCGAGCCGTCGACCATCAATTCGCAAAGGTCGGCGAGGACTTCCAAATTCTTCGCATGATAGTCGCCGTCGCGAATGCGGTCCATCACCTCAACGCCGCGCACCGCGCCAACCCGGCACGGCGTGCACTTGCCGCAGGACTCTTCTGCGCAGAATTCAAATGCGTAACGGGCCTGTTCCAAAAGATCGACGCCGTCGTTGAAAATGACGAGGCCGCCATGACCGACACCCGCACCAATCGCCGCCAGCCCTTCATAGTCAATAATTGTGTCAAACAACGAAGGCGGCAGATAGGCGCCAAGAGGTCCGCCGATCTGAACCGCGCGGACCCGACGCCCAGATCTTGTTCCTCCGCCGATATCTTCAACGAGATCGCGCAAGGTGAGGCCAAACGGCGCCTCGAAGAGGCCTGAATATTTAATATCGCCGGAAAGCTGGAATGGCATCGTTCCCGTCGATCTGCCGACGCCGATCGCGTGATAAGCCTTCGCCCCTTCCGCAATGATTGCAGGCGCGGCGCAAAATGAAAGCACGTTATGAACGAGCGTCGGCTTTCCGAATAATCCTTCGAGCGCGGGCAGCGGCGGCTTCGCTCTCACCTCGCCGCGCTTTCCTTCGAGCGAATTGAGCAATGACGTTTCTTCGCCACAGATATAGGCGCCGGCGCCGACAAAAACTTCGAGATCAAAACGCTTTCCAGACCCTAGAACATCCGGTCCGAGAAGCCCCGCTTCATACGCCGCCCCGATCGCAGCGTTCAGAATTTCCGCAGCAACCGGATATTCAGAGCGCAGATAAATGTATCCTTGCGTTGCGCCGACTGCGATCCCTGCAATCGTCATTCCCTCGATCAGCAGGAACGGGTCGCCCTCCATGATCATGCGATCGGCGAAAGTTCCGCTGTCGCCTTCATCGGCGTTGCAAACTACGTATTTTTGATCGGCCTTAGCGCCTTCAACGGTTTTCCACTTGATTCCCGCCGGAAATCCGGCGCCGCCGCGTCCCCTCAGCCCGGACTCTGCGATTTCGCCGCAAATATTTGCGGCAGTCATCGTTAGCGCCTTCTGCAACCCTTGGGCGCCGCCATGCGCGCGAATATCATCAACACTTTTTGGGTCAACGACGCCGCACCGCGCGAAAATCAGTCGCTTCTGGCGCCTGAAATACGGCAACGCCTCAATGGCGCCGACATATTTGGGGTGTGCTGCGAAATTGGGCGCGCCGGCGGCCGTCGTCAGTGTGGCGACATCTCCTGGGTCAACCGGCCCAAAACCGTGACGCGCGCCATCGATCTCGACTTCTATGAGCGGCTCCAGCCAGTGCATGCCGCGCGAGCCTGTGCGGATGACTTTTGCTCCGCTTGCGGCAATCGCATCAGCCGTTTCATCCGCGCCCAGCGCGACAGCAACGGAATCGAGCGGAACAAAGTACGTTCGCGGCGCCGTCATTTTCGCGCTCGCTGGCATGCGTCAAATGCAGCGGATATCTTTTCCGGTGAAGCCTTCGCCATCAGCTGGCCGCCGACCATGGCTGCGGGGCCGGCGGAACAAAGGCCGAGGCAATAGACATGCTCAAGCGTCAGATCGCCAGAGGCGCTTGTCTTGCCAGGCTTTAGCGCGAGACGTTTTTCGATCTCGGACTGAAGCGCGCGCCCGCCTTGAGCCTGACAGGCTTCGGCGGCGCAAAGGCGGATCACTATCCTGCCTTTCGGCGCACGGGTAAAATCGGAATAAAAGCTGATAACGCCTTTGACCTCCGCGCGGGTCAGGTTGAACGCAGTCGCTGCGGCGGCTTCAGTATCCGGCGGCAGGTGGCCGATTCTCGATTGTATTGAACGCAGCGCCGATATCAGCCCGCCCGCTCGCCCGACAAAGGGCTGAATGAGGTCCGTCAGCGCGCCGATTGATAAAGGTTCCTCGCCCATTGGGCGATTATCACGACCGGTCGGCGCCCGCGTCAAGCACGGCGCCTTATTCGCAGTGCGAAGAGGAAGCCGGACAATCTCAGCCGTTAATGCGGCGGCAGGGTTGTACGTTACGTTCAGCCGGCCATGCGCGGACGATGCGTCGACAGATATTCCCGCGCGAGACGCTGAGCCTCGGCGACTTCGTCCGGCGACATTTCGCGGGCAAGCTCGGCGCGGTAGGTCCGGGCTTCAAAATTTCCCATCATCGCCGCAAGATTGAACCATTTATGGGCGTTGATCAGGTCAAACCGCCCTTCCTCGTCGCCAACTGACGCTTCGAGCCCCAACCGGTACATCTCTTCGCTGCTCAAGATCGCCGTCGCTGACAAGAACGCATCAGCCTGTACTGTGATCGACATTTTTTTCGCCCCTTTTTTTCTTCGTCGCCGGGAGCACCTTCCCGGATTAACCATGACGAATGTGAGAGGCTCGATGCTAAATTTGCGTGAACAAGAAGTTTCTGAGCGGTTACCGACCGCCTAACAAGAGGTTAAAGGCGGCTCGCCCGGCGACTGTCGTTGGGGTCTTAAAGTGATCTGTATACGGTATATATGCGCCGTCGCGGCGCGCGGATATTTCGCGGGATTTCCGCCGAAAAGTATTTTTCGCACTCTCAATCTTCGGCGATTGAACAATCGCCGGCGAGAGAATCGCCGCGCACACATGGCGCACGGCGACAGTCACAATCAAAAGCAGTCAGCGACTTATTGCTCGACAGGTTCCGCAGGCGGCTTTTTGACGAGCTTTTCGAACGAACCCATGCCGCAGGATCCAGCAGACATTCCCGACCCGTTATCGACTATCCGGAGAAGCTCGTTCCGGCACAGCTGCCCGGTCGACGTCGAATATTCAAAGCGATTAAAACCGCTTGTCGCGCCGTTGCAACGGTTCTTCAGATCGCTGACGTAATACCCTGTTACGCCTGTCCGGATCAGCAAGGTTTTCTCATCGACCGCTTCGATCGAAGAAATCCGCGTGACGCTGAGACAGTTGACGGTTTCGCCAGTTCGATCAAATTCGGCGAGCTTGGCCGCCGCGCTTTCGTCGATCCGTTCGGCGCTCGACGTCGCACATCCTGCGGCCCATATGAGGCCGACAATCAAAGTTTTTTTGATCATGTCATTCACTCCGATACGCCCGGGCCCGGCGCAACTATAGCGGGCCTTACCTTGAAAATCCATAATGGCAGGCAAGTAATTGACGGTCGGCCTATTCGACGCCGAGCTTCTTTTTCAAGATCTCGTTGACTGCGGCAGGGTTCGCCTTGCCGCCAGTCGATTTCATCACCTGCCCGACGAACCAGCCGAAGGTCTTGGGCTTTTCCTTGACCTCCCGCGCCTGATCCGGGTTCGCTGCGATAATTGCGTCGATCGCCGCTTCGATGGCGCCGGTGTCGGTCACCTGTTTAAGGCCCCGCTCCTCAACAATTTTTTCAGGATCGCCGCCCGTGTCGAACATGATCGCGAATACGTCCTTGGCGATTCGGCCCGAGATCGTGTTGTTTGAAATGAGGTCGATCAGCTTTCCGAGCGACGCGGCGGAGATCGGCGAGGCGGATATTTCCTTGCCGCTCCTGTTCAGGGCGCCGAAAAGCTCAGTCGTCACCCAGTTCGCCGCAAGCTTTCCATCGCGGCACTTTGCGACCGTTTCAAAATAGTCGGCTTTCACGCGATCCTGGGAGAGAACGGCCGCGTCATAGAGCGACAGACCATAGCTGTTCATGAAGCGGTGCTTTTTGGCGTCAGGGAGTTCGGGGAGGCTCTTCCTGATTGCTTCGACCCAGGCTGGATCAAGTTCCAGCGGCAACAGATCCGGATCCGGGAAATATCGGTAGTCATGCGCGTCCTCTTTCGAGCGCATGGTCCGCGTCTCGCCCGTCGCGACATTGAAAAGGCGCGTTTCCTGATCGATCTTTCCGCCGCGTTCCAGAACTTCGATCTGGCGGCGCGCCTCATAATCGACCGCCTGTTTCACATAGCGCATCGAATTGATGTTTTTCGTTTCCGTCCGTGTGCCGAGCTTTTCGCCAGGACGGCGGACCGACACGTTGACGTCTGCGCGCATGGAGCCTTCCTCCATATTGCCGTCGCAAGTGCCGAGATACCGAAGGATCATCCGCAGCTTGGTGAAATAGGCGGCCGCTTCTTCCGCCGAACGCATGTCGGGCCGCGAAACGATTTCCATCAGCGCGACGCCGGACCGGTTGAGGTCGACATAGGATTCCTTCGGCGACAGATCGTGAATCGACTTGCCCGCATCCTGTTCAAGGTGCAGCCGTTCGATGCCGACCGTGATCACCTCGCCGCCGTCAAGCTCGACTTCGACCTCGCCCTCGCCGACGATCGGATCCTTGTACTGGGAGATCTGATAGCCCTGCGGCAGGTCGGGATAGAAATAGTTCTTCCGGTCGAACCGCGACCAGTTGTTGATTTTCGCGTTGAGGCCAAGACCTGTCCTGATCGCCTGTTCGACGCAGAATTTGTTGATGACCGGCAGCATGCCGGGCATCGCCGCATCGACGAGCGATACGTTCTCGTTCGGCCCGGCGCCGTACTCGGCCGATGCGCCGGAAAAGAGCTTCGACTTCGACGAGACCTGGGCGTGCACCTCAAGCCCGATCACGACTTCCCAATCGCCGGTTTCGCCCTTCAAGAGTTTGCGCAGTTCCGCCATTTTCTACTCCGCCCACATCCGCTTCAGGCAGGTGTGCACATGCTGAAGCCTGATGCGATTTTCCCATTCCATTGTTTCAGCCTCAAGCGCGTAAACTTCGTTTAGATCGTAAAGCAGTTCGCGCCGCACCGGGTCGCGGACTTCGCTTTCGATGAATGTGATTGCGACAAGACGCTCGCCGGATTCGAGCGGCAGCACTTCGTGAATTGTCGATGATGGGTAAATAACCGCCGATCCAGGGCGCCCCTTGATGCGGATCGGCTGCGAGCCGAGATGAATGGTAAGCTCGCCGCCAAGGCTCTTGTCGGGATCGCCGAGAAACACCGTGCTCGACACGTCAAACCGCATTTTCTGTCCGTTGACGACTTCATAGGCGGCGTCGCTGTGGCGGCCATAGCTCATGCCCGGCTGATATTTGCAGATCATCGGCGGCGCCATGATTTTGGGAAGCGCGAACAAACGAAACTGTTCATTGCGCATGTAGGCGCTGAGGAGGAGCGCAGAGCTTTCCTTGTAACCCGCCGAATTGATGTCGATCTGAAAATTGTTCTTCGAAATATTGTGGGGGTTCGAGACTCTTCCCGCGGTGAAAGGCGCGGCAGCGGCGATCGCCCGGAGACGGTTCACTTCATCCATGGTCAGGAGATTGTCGATTTCTTTGAACATGGGCCTCTCCGCTCAGCTTGAAGACCTTGTAGCGCCCGTCCCGGCGCGCGCAATGACGCCTTTCACCGCATCGAAGAGAAGTCGCGGGAATTGCAGCTCAAGGAAATGCGTCCCGCCCCGGACATGGCGAAATTCGACATCGGCCCCTTCGGCGAAGTACCCCTTGAGCGTTCGCGCATCCGCCATATCGACAAGGTGATCGGCGTCCCCGTGAAGGATCGTCACCGGCGCCGTCACTTCTTTGAGGCGGGAAAACAAGGGACCGATCTGCGCCCGGCGGCCTGCAACCTCTGCTCTTGCGTGGTGGAGCGTCCTTGGCAGCAGTGACCGGACAACCGGCGCGCCGCCCAAATCGACGAATGGCTGCACCCATGGGCGCGGCTCAGTAATTAAGGCGGCAACCGTGACAGCGCCTTTCACCTTGGCCGGAAAATCGATCAGCGCCTTTAGCGCCAGCTCCCCGCCATAAGAAACGCCAAGCGTGACGACTTTCTTTCCGTCTTCGAGAAAGGGCTTCGCCGCTGCAACCTGGTCGTCGAAATCGGGATAGGCTTTTACATGTCCGCACCCATAACCCGGCCGCGCGAGAAGCACGACTTCAAGATCGGCGGGGGCGGTTCGGAGCACACGCTCAAAAAGATATTTCCGCGCCGGGGTTCCCGGAAAAATCACGACGCGCCAGTCGCAGTCGCGCTCGGCGATCCACGCCTGATTTTTGATCGGCGTGGAGAGCGGCGCGTCGTAGGTGATCGACCGGTAGAGTGTCATCGAGCCAGATACCTCCCTGCTCGAACTTCAAGGAGCCGAACCAGCTCCGGCTGCATGAATTCAAATTCGTCGGGTATATCTAGGCAGACCACACGCTTCGCGCCGAGATGTTTTCCGAATTTTCCGCGCAATCGGGTCAGGTGTGATTTCTCCATAACCAGAATAATGTCGGCCCAATCGATCTTTTCCAGCGAAATCGGCGTCGCCGCGTCGTTATTTAGCCCTCCTGAGTCAGTCTCTATTCCGGGCCAAGCAGCAAAGACTTGTTCCGCTGTCGGGCTGCGCAGCTTGTTCTGGCTGCAAATAAAAAGCGCTTTCAACATTGCTATTCAATAGGCGTCCGGCGAGATGAAAACACATCATTCGGGGGCTTGAGATTGGCGGCGCGGGCGTTCATCCCCACCACTTCTCCGGCTGCGCCTTGAAATTCGCCGCCTGTTCGAGCGCATACATGCCCTTGAACATCGTCTCTTCGTCAAACGGCTTGGCGATTAGCTGCAACCCGAGCGGCAGTCCTTTGGCGTCGAGGCCCGCAGGAACGGATGCGCCCGGAAGCCCCGCGAGATTTGCGGTCACCGTGAAGACGTCGTTCAGGTACATCTGCACGGGATCGTTCGATTTCTCACCGAGCGCGAAGGCCGCCGACGGCGCCGACGGCGTCAGGATCAGATCGACCTTTTTGAAAGCGTCGTTGAACTCGTCGAGTATCCGCTTGCGGACTTTCTGGGCGCGCAGATAGTACGCGTCATAATATCCAGCGGACAGCACGTAGGTGCCGATCATAATCCGGCGCTGAACTTCCTTGCCGAAGCCCTCGGCGCGGCTGTTCGCATACATCGAATGAACGTCAGTGAATTCCTTAGCGCGGTGGCCGTAACGGACACCGTCGTAACGCGCGAGGTTTGACGATGCTTCCGCAGGCGCGACGATATAATAGACTGGCAGCGCATATTTGGTGAGCGGCAACGAGATATCCACAATCTCGCAGCCCGCGTCCTTCATCCACTTGATGCCGTCCGCCCACAGCTTTTCGATTTCCGCCGGCATGCCGTCTATGCGGTATTCCTTTGGCACGCCGATGCGCAGACCCTTCACCGAAGCGCCGAGCGATTTTTCGTAATCTGGAACCGGACGATTGACCGAGGTTGAATCTTTCGTATCGAAGCCCGCCATCGAACGCAGCATAATCGCCGCATCGCGCGTATCGCGCGCAATCGGTCCCGCCTGATCGAGCGATGATGCGAATGCGACGATGCCCCAGCGCGAACACCGTCCATAGGTCGGTTTGACGCCGACGGTCGCCGTAAGCGACGCCGGCTGCCGGATTGAACCGCCGGTATCGGTCGCCGTCGCTGCAGCGCAAAGATGCGCCGCAACAGATGTCGACGAGCCGCCCGATGACCCGCCCGGCGTCAGCGGCGCGTTGCCGCCTTTTGCGCGCCATGGGTTGATCACCGGCCCGAAATAGCTCGTCTCGTTTGACGAGCCCATAGCGAACTCGTCCATGTTGAGTTTGCCAAGCATGACGGCGCCTTCGCGCCAGAGATTGGCGCTGACGCTCGATTCGTAAGTCGGCACGAAACCTTCAAGGATGTGCGATCCGGCTGTTGTCTGAACGCCTTCAGTGCAAAACAGGTCTTTTATGCCGAGGGGAGCGCCTTCGATCGGTCCTCCCTCGCCTTTTGCAATTCTCGCGTCGGATGCCTTAGCCATCGCGCGCGCCTTGTCGGCGGTGACGACGACGAAGGCGTTCAGGTCTTTCGCCTTGTCTATATTCGCAAGGTAGGCGTCGGTCGCTTCGAGCGATGAGACCTTCTTCGCCTTCAGCGCGTCGCGGAGAGCAGCGAGTGTGAGATCGGTGATGTTCGCCATATTATTCCACCACCTTCGGCACGACAAAGAAATGATCTTCAGTTCTCGGTGCGTTGGCGACGACGTTATCAGGCTGTCCGCCGCCGGTCGGGCCGGATTGCAGCACGTCTTCCCGCATCGGCAGTTTCATGTCGACGGTCGAGGTCATCGGATCGACACCCGCGACATCAACCTCATTTAGCTGTTCAATCCATTTGAGAATGCCATTGAGCTCGGCGGTTAGCGGCTCAAGCCGCTCTTCCGGCACGGCGAGACGGGCGAGTTTTGCGACCTTGCGGACGGTTTCCTTATCGACGGACATTTCGGCTCTGCTGCGGTTGCGAAGGATCAGGCAAGCCCTATCAACGGGTTCGGCCCGCCGCAAGGCGCCGCGATCAGTTGAGCATCCGGCTGATCGCGAGATCCGGGCGGGCGTCATTGATGCGGATGAGGCTGCGGATCGCTTTCACCCGGTCCTCGCCGGCCATTTCCAGGGCGAGAGCGAGAAAGGCCTCTTCGTCATAGCCGTCGACAGCTGTCCGGCGGACGAACACCCGCCAAAAGGCGGCGACACCAGCATCTCCCGCCGCTGCAACATTGAGAACCTGCCCGCAGGCATAGACAGCGTCCCAGTTTTCATCCGCCTCGGCGCGCTGCAGGGAAAGCTGTTCGAGCGAAGCGGAACATTTCAACCGCGCTTCATCGAGATTCGCCGTTGCGTCGTCGTCGGTCCAATAACCAGCCGCAAGCATCGCTTCGGCGGCCAGCGCGTCTGCGCCGCCCTCATGGATCCAGTCAGGAACGGCATCCGATTTCGGGCGCGCTGCCGCCTGCCAAAGATGCGCCGCTTCGTGAGCGGTCGTCCGGCGAAGGACGGATAGAGCCTGCGGCGAGGCTTGCTTCCACGCACCGCCTGCAAGCGTCATTTGATACTGTCCAGGGAGGGCGTCGCCGCTGTAATTGAGGCGCCCTTCCTCGCTCAGATCGCCCATCGCCACAAAAATATTCGGCTTGGTCGGCAGCGCACGCTGGAGCAGGCCCTGCAGGGATTTGCCGATCGCCGGCGCAAAGACTGAAATCTCGTCGCTTAGCCACTTGGGCGCCGTCGCGTCGGTGATCGTCAGCAATGCCTCCGATTCGGATATCGTTCCCGGACCGACATAGATGAACGCCGGATGCTTATAGGGGCTTTCCCAGTTCTCGATCCTCTCTGCGGTCTCGCCGAACGCTGAAACATAAGCGCCCTTGCTTGCGATGACTGTCAATTTCGCGCGCATGCGTTCGCCGCCGCTTTCAAAGGGCATGAAATGGCCTGAATAGAAAAGAACGCCGCCGTCACCCATCGGAATAAACGGTTCATAATCCTTGTGCAGACCAATCGGCGCCGGATCGACAACTACGCTCACCGCTTTGATTCTTCGTCTGCCGTCGACCGGAGTGATAAAATCGTGACGATCGCGATGGAGCAACAACGCCCCCTTGCCGTCGAGTTTCCAATTGGCGGCGCGATAGCCGCCAATGTCGGGACCAAGGTCTACGTCTGCCTCCGCACGAGCAAACTCATAGGTGACGCGCCACGGCCCATTCGCCGCCTGTTCAATCGTAACTCGGACATCTCCGTCGATGCGAGCGTCAGCGTCCTCGCCGGAACAGCCTGCGAGCGATAGGCTGAAAAGCAGCCCGCAGGAGAAAATGAATGCTTCAGGACGCAAGGGTTGGCTTTCCATACTGATGCGACGGCGCCATACCCTGCCTGAATGACGGACGAATTTGAACAGGCGGCGCAAGCCTTCGGCGCGCGCGGCACGCTTCTCGGGCTCGATCTTGGCGAAAAAACGATCGGGGTCGCGTCCTGCGACCCTGACCGCCGGATTGCAACGCCTGTCGTTACGATCCGCCGAACGAAATTCACCGCCGAAGCCGCCGAACTCTCGCGGCTTGCAGCTGAACGCTCGGCGGTAGGTTTCGTACTCGGATTTCCGCGCAACATGGACGGGTCGGAGGGACCGCGGGCCCAGTCAACCCGGGCGTTTGCGCGCAATCTGCTTAGGTCGCTCGCCATGCCCGTCGCCCTTTGGGACGAGCGGCTTTCGACCGCTGCGATGGAGCGCAGCCTCATCGCGATCGATACGAGCCGCGCAAAGCGTGCTGCTAAAATTGACGAATCGGCTGCGACATTCATCCTTCAAGGCGCTATCGACCGGCTCCGCCACATGCATCCCTGACGGGAGAGGAACGAGACCATGACCCTCGCCAAGCTGAAAGACCTGATTTCGATCCTTTTGATCGCAACCGGCGTCCTCCATCTCGTCGTCGCGGCTGTCGGCGCACCTGACGATCTTAAAGCGCCGCTCGCGGTCTTCGGCGCACTTTATGCCGGGTTAGGCGTTTGGGCGAGGACGGGCGGCAAGCCGGCCATTTTGACCGCCATGGCCGCAACATTGACCGGAATTGCGCTCGGCGGGACGAATTATCTCCAGAATGGCGGGCCTATCACTTTGCCTGTCATGTTCCTCATTGATGTGATCGTCATCGGCGCCGGCGCCCTGTGGATTATCAAATCGGGCAAGGCGTCCTGACCGATTGCGTAGGGGACGTGCCCGCCTGTAGAACGCGCGCTCATGGAATTCATCAATCGACCCCATGCCCCAACGGGCGGTTTCGCCGCGGCAAATCTCATCAATGTCGATGATTTTCCGGAAGCCGAAACCAATTATGTCCTTGAGCTCGCGGAATATTACGCGCGGTTTTTGACTGCGGGCAAACGCCCGCCTCCCCGCCTAGAGGGGAAAACGCAGATCAATCTTTTCTTCGAAGATTCAACGCGCACCAATCTGAGCTTTGAACTTGCGGGACGACGTCTTGGCGCGGACGTTCTCAACGTTCCGGTGGCGGCTTCATCCGTCAACAAGGGCGAGACGCTTGTCGATACCGCGCAAACGCTAGCTGCGATGGGCGCGCATGTGCTGATCGTGCGCCACAAGGAGCCCCGCGTTCACGA
The DNA here is from genome assembly GCA_041740755.1 of Parvularculaceae bacterium. Classification (GTDB taxonomy): domain Bacteria; phylum Pseudomonadota; class Alphaproteobacteria; order Caulobacterales; family Parvularculaceae; genus Amphiplicatus. The sequence continues at coordinate 40,265 of JBGSLM010000089.1, forward strand.
CGAGATAGCAAAGCGCATCGATTGCCCCGTCATCAATGCCGGCGACGGCGTCCGCGAACATCCAACGCAGGCGCTCCTCGACGCTGCAACGATCCGGTCCGTCCACGGTTCGCTCAAAGGTCTCGTCGTCGCGATCTGCGGAGACATCAAGCATAGCCGCGTCGCCGCGTCGAATGCGACGCTGCTTTTACGGCTCGGCGCAGAAGTCCGCTTTGTCGGCCCGGCGAACCTGATGCCGACGCCGCACCAATTCACTCACGCCAAGCGCTACGACAGTCTCGAAGCGGGCATCGCGGACGCGGACGTCGTCATGACGCTCCGTATGCAGTTCGAGCGGATGGAGGAAGGCGGCAAAGATGCGGCGAAAGGATATTTCGAAACATTCGGCCTTTCGCATGAGACGATCAAATTCGCCAAGCACGACGCCAAAATCATGCACCCTGGGCCGATGAACCGCGGCGTTGAAATTGACGGCGCGCTCGCTGACGATCCGGTACGCTCACTCGTCCTCAAGCAGGTCTTTTACGGCGTTGCAACGCGCATGGCGGTGCTGGACGCGCTCATCACGAAAGGGTCGGCGTTTTGACAATCGCACTCGCCGCCATCCTCGGCTATCTCCTTGGATCGATACCGTTCGGGCTTGTCATCACCAAGGCGGCGGGCCTTGGCGACATACGATCAATCGGCTCAGGAAACATCGGCGCGACAAATGTTCTTCGAACAGGAAGAAAAGACCTCGCGCTGGCGACACTCCTCCTCGACGGCGGCAAAGGGGCGATCGCTGTTCTTATCGCCTATGCGCTCAACTGGCCGCCCGAAATCGCCGGCGCCGCCGCGTTCCTCGGCCATTGTTTTCCTGTCTGGCTAAAATTCAACGGCGGCAAGGGCGTTGCGACATTTCTTGGGACATTGCTCGCGCTGTGGTTCCCGGCGGGCGCTATCGCCTGCGCTGTCTGGCTCGTCATCGCTTACGCGGTTCGCTTTTCGTCATTGGCGGCGCTCGCGGCGGCGGCGGCCTCGCCGCTCATTCTGTTTTCGATGGGAAAAGCCGCCTTTGCGATCGCCGCAATATTCATGGCTGCTCTTATTTTCATTCGGCACCACGCCAACATCAAACGCCTGATTGCAGGCGACGAGCCGAAAATCGACGCCAAGAAAATGGGTGCGCCTGAAACAGGCTAACGCGCTTAAGGGGGAGACATTGCCGAAATTATCGGAAGCCGAAAGGCTCGACTGGCTGCAGCTTATCCGCACCGAGAATATCGGGCCGATCACTTTCGCGCGCCTGCTGAGCCGTTTCGGGTCTGCCGCAGCGGCGATCGACGCGTTGCCCCAGATGGCGCAAAAGGCTGGAAGAAAGCTGCCCTTGCGCGCTGCGCTTCGAAGCGACGCAGAACGCGAAATCGAACGGGCAATACGGATTGGCGCCCGCCTAATCGCTTCGTGTGAAGCGGAATACCCAGAGCCCCTAGCGTCGATTGCGGACGCGCCGCCGCTTCTTTACGTGCGCGGGCACGCAAGCCTTTTTGCAAAGCCCGCAGTCGCGATCATCGGCGCGCGCAATGCGTCCGGCGTCGGCCGCAAGATCGCGCGCAGCCTCTCGGAGGGCCTCGGCGCCAGCGGGATCGTCATCGTTTCCGGTCTTGCGCGCGGCATCGACGGCGCAGCGCATGAGGCGGCGTTGAAGACCGGGACAATCGCCGTCGTCGCCGGCGGCGTCGATATCATATACCCGCCTGAACATGCCGCACTGACGGAATTGATCGCCGAACAAGGCGCAATAGTTTCGGAACGACCGCCGGGAGCCGAACCGAAGGCGCGCGACTTTCCGCGCCGCAATCGCATCATTGCCGGCTTATCGCGCGGCGTTGTCGTCGTCGAAGCGGCAGCGAGATCTGGCACGCTGATCACCGCACGCTTCGCGCTCGAACAGGGCCGCGAAGTCTTCGCGGTTCCAGGCTCGCCGCTTGATCCGCGATGCCAGGGCGCCAACGCGCTCATCCGAGATGGGGCAACGCTCGTGCAGAGCGGCACCGACATTCTTGATGCGCTCGCCGCGCAGATTCGTACCGTTGAAGAACCGGAGCGTGGAATCTCGAATGGGCGCCCGCCGATCCAGACGCTTTAGGCGCGAAGGAATTCGCAGAAATCCGAGACATAGTGAAAGAGACGCTCAGCTTCACCCCGCTTCATCGCGATGAAATCTTGAGAGAGACCAATGCGCCGGCGTGTTTTGTAATAGACGCGCTCGTCGAGCTTGTTCTTGCCGGCGAGGCTGAGGAGCATTCGGGCGGGCGTTTTTCGTTGAAAGAGCGATAGGCCTCAGACCGCTTTTTGATCGGCTGAGATTTTCTGCGCCTCCTCCCGGCAGGCGCCGAGCAGGTATTGCAGGTGGACGAGCCCCTGGCTCCTTGCCAGCCTTTCAAGCTGCGTGACGAGATCGCCGATATATTCGGCGGTCTCCCCGTCCTGCGCCAAAGTCACGGGTTCATCGTCGTTCTTTTCAGCCTTCGCCAAGGATTTTGTCATTCGTCGCCCTGCCTTCCGGCTTTGCCCAGTACGCAATTCGATTTTAGCAACTATAAATGTTAATGTGAAGTCAAATTATACCTATGGTTGTGTTCAGTTCGCGGACTGCGGTTGACATTCGATCCGACGCCGACGCAGTTTCCCGCGCCATTCCGCGCGGTCGTTTACCCGCCCGGACCGCCGCCGCCGCCATCCGGAGCCAGCCCGACGCATGCAGGTCGTCATTGTCGAATCGCCGTCGAAGGCAAAAACCATCAACAAATATCTGGGCTCAGGCTTCAAGGTGCTGGCCTCGTTCGGGCACATCCGCGACCTGCCTTCGAAGGATGGCTCTGTAGACCCAAACGCCGATTTCGCGATGATCTGGGAACTCGACGCGGCATCGAAGAAGCGGGTCGCGGAAATCGCCGAAGCCGTCAAAGGCTCCGACCGGCTCATCCTTGCGACCGACCCCGACCGCGAAGGCGAGGCTATCTCTTGGCACCTTCTGGAGGTGCTCGCGCAGAAGAAGGCGCTGAGGAAAGACCTGAAAATCGACCGGGTTGCGTTTAACGCGATCACCAAATCAGCTGTGACGGAGGCGATGAAGCATCCCCGCCAGGTCGATCAGGCGCTGGTCGACGCCTATCTCGCCCGGCGCGCGCTCGATTATCTCGTCGGGTTCACCCTCTCCCCGGTGCTCTGGCGCAAGCTGCCTGGCGCACGCTCGGCCGGCCGCGTGCAATCGGTCGCGCTGCGCCTTATCTGCGAGCGCGAACTCGAAATCGAGAAATTCACCGCCGAGGAATACTGGACCGTCGCCGCGCAGGCGACGTCAGAAGGTTCAGCCCCGTTCGAAGCGCGCCTCACCCTGCTCGCCGGCGAGAAGCTGAAGAAGTTTTCGCTCAATAATGAAGCATCAGCGGCCGCCGCGAAAAAAACTGTCGAGTCATCGAGTTTCACAATCGACTCGATTGAAGCAAAGCCAGCAAAGCGCAACCCGCCGCCGCCTTTCACAACCTCGACCCTGCAGCAGGAAGCGGCGCGCAAACTCGGCTTCAACGCCCAGCGCACGATGCGGACAGCGCAGGCGCTATATGAAGGAGTTGATATCGGCGGCGAGACGACGGGCCTCATCACTTATATGCGAACCGACGGCGTCGATATGGCGGGTGAAGCCATCGCCGATGCGCGCCGCACCATCGACCACGAGTTTGGCGACCGGTATCGCCCTGACGCACCGCGCATGTACAAGACGAAGGCGAAGAACGCGCAGGAAGCGCACGAATGTATCCGCCCGACGTCGTTTTCGCGGATGCCGGGTAAAATTCGCGGCCTCGATAACGACCAGCACCGCCTTTACGAACTCATCTGGAAACGCGCGATGGCGAGCCAGATGCAATCCGCAGATCTTGAAAACACGACGATCGACCTCTTGTCTTCGGACAAAAAAACCGGATTGCGCGCGACGGGTTCCGTTATTCTCTTCGACGGCTTCCTGAAACTTTACGAAGAAGGGCGCGACGAACCGGAAGGCGAAGACGGCGCGGGCGTGTTGCCGAAAGTGCGTCAGGGCGCCGGCGCACAAGTCGCCGACGTCAAAGCCGACCAGCATTTTACCCAGCCGCCGCCGCGGTTTTCAGAGGCGTCCCTCGTCAAGCGGCTGGAAGAACTCGGCATCGGGCGTCCATCGACCTATGCGTCGATCCTGACCACCCTGCGCGACCGCGGCTATGTGACGATGGACAAGAACCGGTTCATTCCGGATTCCAAGGGCCGCATCGTCGTTGCGTTCCTGGAGAACTTCTTCAAACGTTACGTCGAGTATGACTTCACGGCGGACCTTGAAGAAACGCTCGATGAAATCTCGAACGGCGAGGTCGATTGGAAAGCGTTTCTGCGTGAATTCTGGAAGGACTTTTCCGCCAATATCGAAAGCGTCGGCGAGCTTCGGATCACCAACGTTCTCGACGCGCTGACTGACGCGCTTGCGCCGCACATCTTTCCGAAAAAGGATGACGGCTCTGACCCGCGCGCCTGCCCCGTCTGCGCTAACGGGCGCCTTTCACTGAAGACTGGAAAATTCGGCGCCTTTATCGGCTGCACGAATTACCCGGAATGCGATTACCGCCGTCAGCTCTCCGCAAGCGAAGGCGAAGAAGGCGCTGGAGACAAGGCGCTCGGCATCGATCCTGCGTCGGAACTTCAGGTGTTCCTGCGCATCGGGCGCTTTGGCCCTTATATTCAGCTCGGCGAGCAGGACAAAACCTCCAAGGACAAGCCCAAACGCGCAGGCCTTCCGAAAAACTGGAAGGCCGAAGACATCACACTTGAAAAGGCGTTGATGCTTTTGTCGCTGCCGCGCGAGGTTGGACCGCACCCTTCCGGCGGCGCAATCATCGAAGCAGGCCTAGGCCGTTTCGGACCGTATTTGAAGCACGACAAGCTCTATGCGAATTTACCGTCGATCGAGGACGTATTCGAAGTCGGTCTCAATCGCGCAGTATCGATCATTGAAGAAAAGCGGGCGAACCCGCGCGCCGGTCGCGGCTCGGGGCCAAAGCCGCTGAAGGAACTCGGCGCGCATCCGTCAAGCGGCGATCCAGTGCAGGTCATGGATGGGCGGTACGGCCCTTATGTGAAATGCGGAAAGACGAACGCTACGCTGCCGAAGGGAACCGATCCGCAATCCCTGACGCTTGAGCAGGCGATCGAGATCGTCGCTGAACGCGAGAAAAAAGCGCCGTCGAAGAAGCCGGCCCGAAAGGCTCCGGCCAAAAAGAAGGCTGCAGCGCCGAAAGCGGAAGCTAAACCGGCGAAAAAGGCTGCACCGAAAAAGAAAGCCGCCAAGAAGAAGGCCGCAAGCGCCTGATCGGCAAAAATCGCCGACCGGTTTAACTTTCTGCGAATGACCTATTCGATATGATCCGGTCGAAAGGCCGTCACATGCGTTCCCGTTTGCGTTCAGTTCCAGTCCTGATTGCTGCGTTCGTCGCATCGTCATGCGCGACGACGCACAGCGACGAGAACGATATCGATCGGGCTGTTCCATACTCGATGTCTTCGCTCTCGCTCTGCCCCGGCGTTTCGATTTCGAACGCCCCCGCTGCGTCGGGGAGCCGTGAGATTTTGTCGTATACTCCCTTTACGCGGATACGCGGCGTCTCGCTCGCACGGGCGCCGGTCGATGCCTGCGTATCATCGGCTTATGGCCCGCGATCCGGCGGCGCGGGGTCCTTTCATGACGGCGTCGATCTCTATACCGGCGCGCCGCGAACCGTTTACGCAGGCGGCGCCGGACGCATCAAGGCGATCTCCGACCAGCGCGGTTATGGACTGACCATTGAGATATATCACTCGAACGGCGTTCTGACACGCTATACGCATCTTTCATCCGTCGCTTCAGGACTTCGCGAGGGCGCCTGTGTGAGCGCCGGCCAGCCGATTGCGCAGACAGGGCGAAGCGGCAACGCGACGGCCGTTCACCTCCATTACGAGATGCTTGTCGATGGCCGCCCGCAGGACCCATTGCACGCCGGAGATTAGTCTTTCCTGCCAATCGTGCTAGAGCGTTTGCGCCGCTCGCAAGAAATCATCCATTGCCGCCAAAGAAACCCCCTACCGGTCTGCCGACCAAAGAAGAATTAGCGAAATACCTGCGCGAGACGCCGGGCGAAATTTCCCGGCGTGAAATCGCGCGCGCCTTCAACGTGAAGGGCGACGACCGGACGCTTCTGCGCTCCATGCTCAAAGAGATGGAAGCTGAAGGCGAGCTTAACCGGCGCGGACCGAAGAAATTTCGCATTGCCGGCGAACTTCCCGAAGTCCTTGCTATCGACATCATGTCGGTCGATGACGACGGCGACATGCTTTGCCTGCCCGCCTCCTGGGAAGGAGACACCGAGCCGCCGATGATCCGTCTCGCCCTGCGCGAATCGGAAAAGACGAAACCCGCTCCTGGTATCGGCGACCGGCTTCTCGCGCGCCTCAAACCTGCGGGCGACGACGGCTATGAAGCAAAAATCATCAAAACGATCGGCAAAGGCGCGCACCGCTTTCTTGCCGTCTTTCGCAAGACCAAATTCGGCGGTGTCGCTGAGCCGGTCGAACGGCGTGCACGAAATACGTTCACGATCGATCGCGACAGCGCGCGGGACGCCAAGGAAGGCGATCTGGTCTGGGTTGACGCTTCACCCCTTCCGGGCGGGAGGCGCGGCGGCGGCGCCATAGGTAGAGCGCGCGTCCGCGAGATCGCGGGACATGTCGACGATCAGCACGCGTTCACGCTGATCGCCCTCGCTGCGCATGACGTGCCAGTAGATCTCCCCGCCGACGTCATCGCAGAGGCCGAACGCGCAAAACCTCCGAGCCTTGAAGGCCGCGAGGATTTACGCAGCGTGCCGTTGCTGACGATCGACCCCGAGGACGCAAAAGATCATGACGACGCCGTGTTTGCGGCGCCGGATGATGATCCGAAAAACCCCGGCGGCTACAAAGTCATTGTCGCAATCGCCGATGTCAGCTGGTTCGTGAGGCCGGGGTCGCGCCTCGACAAGGAAGCGCAACGGCGCGGCAATTCCGTTTATCTTCCCGACCGCGTCGTACCGATGTTGCCCGAGCGTCTTTCAAACGACCTTTGTTCGTTGCGAGAAAATGTCGATCGACCCTGCATCGCGGTTGAACTGGTCATCGACGCCGAAGGCCGCAAGCTCAGCCATCGCTTCATGCGCGCGATGATGCGCTCGGCCGCAAAGCTCTCTTATGCCGACGCGCAACAGATCATCGGCGACAAGACGAAGACGGGAATTGTCGCAACGACTGTTCACCATCTTTACGCGGCATTTCAGATTCGCTGGAAAGAAAGGTCGAAGCGCGCGCCGCTTGATCTCGATCTTCCTGAACGCAAGATCATCCTCAACGCCGATGGAACCGTCGCGCGCATCATCCGGCGAGAACGTTACGACGCGCACCGCCTGATCGAGGAGTTCATGATCCTCGCCAATGTCGCAGCAGCCGAAATGCTGGAGCAAAAGAAGACGCCGCAGATTTATCGTGTCCACGACACGCCGGATCCAGAAAAGCTCGACAGCGTGCGCGACTATCTGGAAGACCTGGATTACAGCCTCGTGAAGGGCGCGGTCAGGCCCGCGCAATTCAACCAGATTCTGAAAATCGCCGGCGAGCGCGGCCAGCAGGAAATGATCTCCGACGTCGTCCTGCGCTCTCAGCGGCAGGCCGTCTACTCGACTGAAAATGTAGGCCATTTCGGCCTCAATCTTGCGCGCTATTCGCACTTTACGTCTCCGATCCGCCGCTATGCGGATTTGACCATTCACCGGGCGCTGGTCGCCGCGTGCAAGCTCGGCGAAGGCGGGCAAACTCAGGAAGAGGCGGCGCGTCTTCAAAAGATCGCAGAATTGATTTCGGATATGGAGCGCCGCGCCATCGCCGTCGAACGCGAAGCGAACGACCGATATCTCGCCGGCTATCTCGAAGACCGCATCGGCGAGGAATTTGCAGGCAGGATCAGAGGCGTCACACGCTTCGGACTCTTTGTCATGCTCGATGAAACCGGCGCCGACGGCTTTGTTCCGGCGCGAACGCTCGGTCCTGAGCGATATGATTTCGTCGAAGAAAAACACGCGCTGATTGGCGCTCAAATTGGCGGCGCCTATCGCCTCGGACAGGCGGTTAAAGTCAAATTGATGGAGGCGGCGCCCTTACGCGGCGGCCTCACTTTCGAGATGATTTCAGACCCGATTGAAGATCCAGATTTCAAACCTCGGACGGGAAGACGGCCCTTCCGCGGCGGCAAATCGAAGGGCGGCTTCAGGGACGCAAAACGCGGCAAGACCTCCGCGAGGGACGGCAAGAAAAAAAAGCGATGAGCAGCAACCTTCACACTGTTCGCGATTTCTTCCGGTACGCAGTGACATCATTCACACGCGCAAAACTGCATTTCGGCCATGGCGCCGCGAATGCGATCGACGAGGCGGCGTTTCTTGTGCTTGAGGCGCTGTCGCTGCCAATCGACGACATTAATCCATGGCTTGATACGCAATTGACCGATCGCGAACGCACAACGCTAGCGTCGCTCATCGACGAGCGTGTGCGGACGCGAAAGCCGGCCGCCTATCTCGTCAACAAGGCGTATATTCAGGGCGTTCCGTTTTACGTCGATGAACGCGTCATTGTTCCGCGATCGTATATCGGTGAAATACTAGCGGGTGATCCGTCGTTTCTGCCAGCGCCCAGCGTTGTCAAATCGGTGCTCGACCTTTGCACGGGTTCTGGATGCCTTGCTGTTCTTGCAGCGCTTTCCTACCCGGACGCAGAGATTCATGCGGCCGACCTTTCGCGGGACGCACTCGACGTAGCGAAAAAGAATGTCGCTGAGCATGGCCTCGAACACCGGATCACGCTCCACCAGGGCGATCTATTTGCGCCGCTTGGCAAAAGAAAATTCGATCTGATCCTGACCAATCCGCCTTATGTGGACGCGGAGGCGATCGCAGCGTTCCCTCCTGAATACCGTAAAGAGCCTGTCATCGCCCATGATGGCGGCGTTGACGGCTTCGACATCGTCCGCCGGATCATCGCTGAAGCGCCATCGCGCTTGAACAAGGGCGGCGGCATTCTTTGCGAATTCGGAACGGGCCGCGAAATCCTGGAGCGCGATTTCCCGGACCTGCCTTTTTTCTGGCCCGAAACCGAAGAGAGCGAAGGCGAAGTCTTCTGGCTCACCCGCGAAGATTTTGTCTGAATACTATTCGGCGGCGGGCAAGTGACGGCAAGCATCCTCTTCAACGCGGCCGCCGCTGAACACGAAACCCTCAACGCCCGGCACATAAAGCATGTTCGACAGGCGTCCCGCGAGATTCACATATGGATTGCCGGGAACGCGCATGCAGACATGCCTTAGCGGTATCACCTCTCCGATTTTTGACAATGTCTTGCCGCCGACCGCGCGGAACTGATCGAAATCGTCGGGATGAACAAGTTCCTGCGTCGAGAGGCCAATGATATTTTGCGGCGGAGCGCCGAAAGCGGCTTCCGCCGCTGGACTTGCATAAATGACTTTACCCTCGGGTGAAAAAATCAACGTAACGTCAGACGATGATTCAACAAGCGCGCGAAAACGTTGTTCGCCTTCATGCGCTGCATCGATCTGGTTTTTGAGCGCTGACAGAAGGTTGTCGTTCCGCGACCTTAAACGGATAGACCGCACGACCATCTGCTGCGTCGTCCAGGCGAGATAGGTTGTGGCGACGCCGTAAAGCACAATGACTGCGGCAATCAACAGCCCGTCGCTTTCAGCAAACAGTCCGTATGAAATCGCAGCCGACGCAAGCGCTGGAACGTTAAACGCGAGTACGGACTTCCATGATGCGCCGGCCGATGCGATCGCCGCCGCCGTCATGCCGGCGATAATAAATGGAAGATACGCATTCGACATCATGCCGCTGATCGCAAATATCGGCGCGAGCGAGCCCCACAGGACGCCATTGGCGGCCATGGCGGCTACATGAATGCGCGTAAATTTGAAGAGCGAGCTTCCAACCGAATGCGCCTTTGAAAACCTCACCCACACCGCAAGGCGAAACAGCGCAAGCGCGATGACTGCGGCAACCCAGCCGCCGATCATCGCTGGTTCGATCCTGCCCCAGGCGACTGCGAGCGTAATCAATGCATTGACGATGCTTATGATGATTGCAGTCGGGGCGCCGCGCAGCAGCAGCGCATGGCGCTCAACCCTGATCTTGATGCGGTCCGCCGACGTCAGCCGGTCGTCGATCGTCCGCTTCGCCGGCATATTCGCCAAGGCAGTTCTAAGACCCGAAACCATCTTTTCTCCCTGATCGCTTCCGGGGTGAGCGATGAAAACACACGGCCGCCGGAACGCAAAGCACCCTATTTTAGACCCTTCGTGATGCGCCAGGCATCTTCCATTGCAAACAATTATATTTTTCAATGGGTTAATTAAAATCGCGCAATGAGAGCGCGATATTACGGATACTACCTATTGCGATTTTTAGTCAGTAAATCGTACCTTTGTGGCAGAAAATCGCGTGAATCTTGATTTTATGCTTGATGCTGCGATGCGAAAATGTATTGAAGCCGCGCTTCCCGAATCGATGGAATGACACGTCATGGCCGTATTCCGACAGTCTGCCGCCCTCGCCCGCATAGCGCCCTCTCCGACGCTCGCCATGACCCAGCTCGCGCGCGACCTGAAAGCAAAAGGCAAGGACGTCATCAGCCTGTCGGCGGGCGAGCCCGATTTCGACACGCCGGACCACGTCAAAGAAGCGGCGATTGCTGCGATCCGCCGGGGCGAAACCAAATACACGGCGGTCGATGGCATCGTCGAATTGAAAAAGGCGGTCGCCGCCAAATTCGCCCGCGACAACAGCCTCACCTATTCGCTATCTCAGATCTCGGTCGCTCCCGGCGGCAAGGCTGTCATCTACAACGCCATCATGGCGAGCATGAACGAGGGCGACGAAGCGATCATCCCCGCGCCCTATTGGGTGTCGTATCCAGATATTGTGCAACTCGCGGGCGGCAAGCCGGTCATCGTCAAAACGACAGAAGCGGACGGATTTCTTCTAAAACCTGAGGCGCTCGATCGCGCGATCACGCCGAAGACGAAATGGCTGATCTTCAACTCGCCGTCTAATCCTTCAGGCGCCGCCTACGACCGCGTATCGCTAAGAGCCATTGCCGACGTAATGCTGAAGCATCCGCACGTGATGGTCCTCACAGACGATATTTACGAACACATTCTCTACGACGGGCATAAGTTCGCGACGATCGCGGAAGTGGAGCCGCGCCTTTTTGATCGTACGTTGACGCTGAACGGCGCGTCGAAATCATACGCGATGACGGGATGGCGGATCGGTTACGCAGGCGGTCCGGAATGGCTTGTTGCGGCGATGGCGAAGATTATGTCCCAATCGACGACGAATCCGTGCTCGATCAGCCAGTGGGCGGCCGTCGCAGCTCTGAACGGCGATCACGGGTTTCTCGCCGAACGCAATGCGGCCTTCAAAGCGCGCCGGGACCGCGTCGTTGCGATGCTGAACGACGCGAACGGCGTTTCATGCCGGACACCCGAAGGGGCGTTTTATGTCTATCCGTCCTGCGCGGGAGCAATCGGCAAAGCGACGCCATCGGGGCGCAGGATTTCAAACGACGAAGAGTTCGCACTAGCCCTGCTCGATGCGGAGGGCGTCGCAGTCGTTTTCGGCGCCGCTTTCGGGCTCTCGCCCTATTTCCGGATCTCCTACGCCGCATCAATGGCTGAGCTGGAAGACGCCTGCCGGCGAATTCAGCGGTTTTGCGCATCGCTGACGTAAATTGATCGATTCAATCGATTCGCGAAATTTTGATTATCTATTTGAACGATGAACCGTCTCTACCTATCTGAGTGGGACACCCATTCATGGAGGAAAATAATGCAGAAATTGAACACCGGGCTTGACGCCAATGCTCGCGCCGCTGTCGCTGAAGCGCTGAATGGCGTTCTGGCGGATACCTATGTCCTTTACCAGAAGACCCACGCCTATCACTGGAATGTCACGGGACCGCAGTTTCCCGTTCTTCATGCAATGTTCGAAGTGCAATATCGCGAGATGTGGGCGGCGCTTGATGAGATCGCCGAACGCGTCCGGGCGCTCGGGGCATTCGCGCCAGCGAGCGGCCGCGTGTTCACCTCACTGGCCTCGATTGAGAACACCGAAGAGGCGCCGCCGAAGGCCCCGGAAATGATCCGCAATCTGCTGGACGGGCACGAGACGCTGATCCGCCGCGCGCGCAAGGCTCTTGAAGCGGCCGGTGAAGTCAGTGATGCGGCAAGCGAAGACCTTCTGACCGTCCGTATTCAGTCGCACGAAAAAACTGCGTGGATGCTCCGCGCAATGGTCGAGTAGGCGAGAAAAAGGCCGGACCCTTGGGGGAAAGGTCCGGCCAGTTGGTCGAGCAAGATCAGAGGGCTCACATTTGCTCGAACAGACGCCGGCGACGGCAGGAAGCGCTGGGGTGCTGCGCTAGTCGGAGGAGCGCCGCCGCCGGTGAACTCGTGCGACAAATGTAGGACCACCGTGTAAAAATGCGAGCCGCCCCGCCGCAGAAACAAAACGGCTCATCGAACACGCCGATGTGAGCTAACTATCCGATGCGCCGCAACACTTCGTCCGCTGCTCTGGCAGTCTCATTCAACTGTGCGTAATTCCAACGGTCGAGTTCGCCGGTGAAGCGCCGAGAGACACCGCGTGCGTTCAGACTTTTATGAAACGCGTCGAACTTTGACATTCGCCCAAACGCTTTTCGCTTCAGTTGCAATATGAAAACTGGAATACCGGTTGCGGCGGCTTCGACCGCCATGTTGACGCTGTCTTCTGTAACAAGGATCGCATCTGCATCAAGCAGCATTTGCGGAAATGGGTTCGCCGCATTTTCGCCGCAATCCGCCCGCCAGAATCTTTCCGCCGCGCCGCTCAACTTTTTCTCAAGCACGTCTGCTGCTTCCTTCGGCGTGCGCCTCGACGTGGTGACTACGAGCCTCGCGCCCTTCGACGCGAGCGCTAGCAATTCTTCCGCGATCGCGTCGGCGACAGACGCCGGCATTTCAAACGCCCTGTTTTCGCCCCCGATCAGCACGGCGACTTTCGCATTTTGACCGGCACTCGTTGTGCGAAGGACTGGCGCGCGAACGCGCATCGTCGAACCGATGATCGAAAGCACATTGCCGCCAGCGAGACGGTCGTGTTCGGGCGCGATGACGAAGTCGAACAGTTCCGCTGCCGCATGCGGGTCTTGCAGCTGCACCGTGAATGTCGAAGGGCTCTTCTTTTTGGCTGCGATCGTCAACGGAACAGATAATCTCCCGCACCCAATCCAGAGATCTGGAAAAGGCGGCTGAAGGCGGTCGCTGGACGCCGCCAGCTTTTCGAAAGGATCGCCCCATAACATGCGCGGCATTATCCGCCAGGGCTGCCTGATCGAAATTCGCTTTCGGACGATCGCGGTCGTCCGTCGCTCTGCTATCGCTTCGGCGAGACCGAGGGCCTGCGCTTCGATGCCGGCGCGCCCGTCCGTAACGACCCAGCAGGTGAGCGCGCGATCCTTCGCCGTATCGGTCATGCTTGCGCGCTTCCGGTTGGTTCCGATGGATGGTGCCGCGTGCCTGACTTGAACAGGCGACCTACCGCTTACAAGGCGGTTGCTCTACCAACTGAGCTAACGCGGCGAGACGTTTTGGTCCGGGCGCCTCCCTAGCCGATCATCGTGAGGCTGGCTAGAGTCGGCCGCCCAGCAATTCTCCAGAGGTCTCAATGCTTGTTTTCGTTCGCGCCGTCTCCCTTTTCGCCGTCATATCCCTTGCCGCCGGGTGCGGTCAGCCAAATGGAGCCGGCGCTGCGTCGTCCGGCGAAGCGGGGCCAAAGACAATCGAAGAACGCGGGCGCGCGGCGTTCTCCGCCTGCGCGATCTGTCATTCGACTGCGAACCCGGACCGGCCCGGCTACGCATCGATGGTCGGACCGAGCCTTTTTGGCGTCTACGGCGCCAAGGCGGGCCACATTGCGACCTATGATTATTCGCAGGCCATGCGCGATTCAGGCGTCATATGGGATGACGCGACGCTGAACGCCTTCATCGAAAATCCGCATCAGGTCATTCCAAAGACGCGCATGGCCTATGTCGGAGAAAGCGACGCGGCAAAGCGCGAGGCGATCATCGCCTATTTGAAGTCCCTCAAATAATCATGGCGTCACGATTGCAAAATCCGCGGGCGGCGCCTCGAACAGCGTCCTGAACGTCTCCCAAGCCGCGGCGTCGCCCGTGATTTTCGCATTTGCCGGCATCCCCTGGAACATGGCGCCGAGAAACGCGGCGCGCGGCATCGTGACCGTCGTTGAGGGCGAGGCGTGCGTGACGCCCTCTTCGTGGACGAGGACGCCATTGCGCACCGATACGGCGATAGTCTCATTGCGATCGGAAAATGCGAAATTGATCAGCAATTCTTCAGCGGGCGCCTTTTCCGCCGCAAGTCGCACCGCAAGAAGATCAAAGATCATCGACGTCGGCGTCGCCAGTATGAAATCGAGGCTTTGCGAGACTGTAAATCCTTCGGCTGACCCGCTGCGAAGTTCTCTCGCCGCCGACAGATACATATTGCGCCAGAGCGAGCTTTCCGACTGGTAAGCCATCTGCTCGTGAGTCTCTGCGAGCATGGACTTCGCCTCTGCGTCATCCGGATTTGCAAACACCGCAAGGTGGAGCAATTCCGCAGCCCAGCGATAGTCGCCACCTTCAGCGGCGCGGCGCGCCGCTTTCCTGACCTTTTTCGCGCCGCCCATTGCATCGACGAAGCGCGCGGCTGATACTTCCTCCGGATGCTGATTAAGATGCGCGGGATTGCCGTCATACCAGCCCATGTACCGCTGATAGACCGCGCGTGAATTGTGCCGCATCGTGCCGTAATAGCCGCGATTGAACCAGCGGTCGCCGAGCGATTTCGGCAATGCGATATCGTCAGCGATTTCGGCGCCCGTGCGTCCCTTGTTCATCAACCGGACTGTCTGGTCGTGGAGATATTTGTACGCATCGCGATGGCTTGCAATGAAGTCATTGACGCGGTCCGTTCCAAAGCGCGGCCAGGCGTGCGACGTGAACATTACATCGGATTTTCCGCCGTGAAGGCGCATCGCTTCTGTCAGATAATCCGCCCACCGCTTTGAATCGCGAACCAGCGCGCCGCGCGGCGTCAGCACATTGTGCATCGTCGCGTTCGCGTTTTCAGCAAGACAGAGGGCCGAGAATTCCGGCAGAAAGAAATTCATCTCCGCCGGCGCTTCAGTATCAGGCGTCATCTGAAACTCGAAGCGGACGCCGTCGATTAGGCGCGAGGCGCCCGTTGTCTTTATGGTTTCCGTCGGCGCGATCAGCGACCGCGTTCCTTGCGAAACGGCAAGGCCGATGCCGGATCCGAGCGCCCCGGATGCGCCAGGATCGAGGCGCGCGCCAAACTGATAGGAAGCGCGGCGCCCCATAGCGGGCCCCGCAATGATATTTTCGCTGATTGAATGTTCGAGAAAACCGTCAGGCGCGATAATCCGCGCCCTTCCCTTCGCGACGTCGTCCGCGCTCACGACGCCTTTGACGCCTGCGAAGTGGTCCGAATGGCTGTGTGTGTAAATGACGGCGACGACCGGTCTGTCGCCAAGATGCGCCCGTGCAAGCGCAAGCGCGGCGCGCGCAGTTTCAACGCTCGTCAGCGGATCGACGATAATGAAGCCCGTCTTGCCGAGAATGATCGACATATTGGCGAGATCAAAGCCACGCACCTGATAGATCCGTTCGTGAACCTTGAAGAGGCCCTGCTTTGCGAGAAGGCCTGTGTGACGCCAAAGACTTGGGTTCGCCGTGCCAGGGGCTGCGCCACCTACAAAATCATAGGCGCCGAAATCCCAGATGACCTTTCCCTTGTCGTCGGTGATCTGTCGTTCAGGCGAAGCGGCGATGAACCCGCGCGCGGCGAAGTCTTCATCTTCTGCGTCCATGGGCAGCGCTTCAAGAACCGCTGCGTTATAGGCTTTCGTCGCGGCGGATGCCGGCGGTCCCTCAGCCCCTGCGGCCGACGCTGTAAGCGCCGTCAATGACGCTGCTGCAAAAATTCGGATCATGCCGCGCTCCCGGTCTTTGTTTCCTGAGTCAGCATTGTGCAACATCCAAAGCGACGGCGCATCTTCGCTGCGCAGCGGGATCTGGTCGTCGGGAGCAGCCCGAAAAGGCGCCCCTTCCTATTTGCGGGGGAAAGCGCTCGCGACGCGCTAATGAACGTCGCGAATTGAATCCGCCTTTCGCAATCTTGAACCACGCAATCCTCCTTTCTCACGTCGCCCTCTCTCCCGCTCATCCCTGCAAAAGCGGGAATGGACGGAGCGAGGAGCAATCCTTTTCAACAGTTCCTGAACCCGCGCTTTAGCGCAGCCCTGATGGCGAGAATGATAGGGGCGCCGAAAGGGAGGGGGATAAATAGAGGGATAAAATGGGGATAAGTAGGGGGATAACTCGGCAACCGATTGGCGAATTAACCATCTTTATACGGATAAAACAACGGATTAGAATTCCGCATCCGAAATGAAACTCGGCCCGGAATCGCATAGCGGAAGATTCCAAAAATTCAACCGCCGTCAGGCGCTCCGTAGACGGACGATCAACCGGCCGGGGAAAGCAACAGGCGCCTCAACCCTCCCCGACCCTCCCTTTTCAAGGGAGGGAGAAGGAAGGACAGCGCGCTCGCAAGGATTCCCTCCCTTGAAAAGGGAGGGTTAGGGAGGGTTCTCTTTCCGCACGAACCAACGCGCGAAATTGAACCGATACCATCGCGGCGCCTCAACCCTCCCCGGCCCTCCCTTTTCAAGGGAGGGAGAAGAAAGGGCGGCGCGCCCTATTGTTCCCAGCCGGGGTTTTCGCGGCGGAGTTTGCGCATCAGGCCCGGCCAGGCGAGATTGTCGCCCATTCCCTGCGCGAAGGCTGGCGCCCCCTGCTGCAGGACCTTTGCGCCCATCGCTGGCGGCTCTTCGCGCGGCGCCTTCGTATCGCTTTGCGCAAGAATTTGCGCGCGGCATGCCTGCTCAAGAAAATACATGCGCAGGAACGCGGTCGCGCAATTGCCGCCGACGGTCAGCGTTCCGTGGTTGCGCAAAATAAGGAACCCGTGATTGCCCATATCTCGCACGAGGCGCGCGCGCTCATCGAGATCGGTCGCGATGCCCTCATAATCGTGATACGCGACATCGTCGTGCACGATCATCGCAAATTGCGAATAGCGCCTTAGTCCATCCTGCTGCGCCGCCACGGCGACGCCGTACGGCGTATGAAGGTGGAGAACGCAATGCGCATCCTCCCGCGACATATGAAGCGCCGAGTGAATCGTAAAGCCTGCCGGATTTGTGAAGTAAGGCGTCTCCTGAACCGAATTTCCCTTCAGATCGACTTTGATCAGCGATGACGCCGTCATCTCGTCGAAGAACAGCCCATAGGGATTTAAGAGGAAACGCTCTTCGCCGCTTTCATGCGGCAGGCGCACCGAAATATGGGTGAAGATCATGTCATCCCAGCCATAGCGCGCGCAAAGGCGGTAAGTCGCTGCGAGCTCGCACCGCAAACGCCATTCTTCCGCCGAGACTTTTCCTTTAAGCGAGGGAAGCGTCGCCGGGTCCGGAAGATTGAATCCGGGTTCGACGCCGACAGTCTCCTGCATCTTCGTCTGTGCGTTCATGGGACGGGTCTCCTTGCCGCTTGGTCGTTGATCCTAGCAGCCAGTCCATCGGTGGCGAGGAGAAAGCGCAGAAGCATTGCGCGCTTCCCCTCGCCGCCCGGTCCGCCCTATCATGGCGCGGACGAACGGAGCGCCCCTTGGCCGAGCATCGCTTTTGCATTTTGTCGAACAACAAGCCGCAAGCGGTCGAAACCGCAACGACCTTGCGCCGGAAGTTCGGGGACCACGGACCGGCGAACTGCGACGTCATCGTCGCGGTCGGCGGCGACGGTTTCATGCTGGAAACGCTCAGAGCCTATATGAAGGCCGGAAAGCCCGTTTACGGGGTCAATTGCGGAACGGTCGGATTCCTGATGAACCCCGCCGATCTCGACAACCTTCCCAAACGGATCGCCGAAGCGGAACAGGCTGTCATCCACCCCCTGTCGATGAGGGCGACCGATGCTGCCGGGGAAACCCATATCGCGCTCGCGATCAACGAGGTCTCGCTCTTTCGTCAGACCCGCCAGAGCGCGCGCATCCGCATTCTCGTGAACGGCAAGGTCCGGATGGATTCGCTGACCTGCGACGGGGTGTTGCTGGCGACGCCTGCCGGGTCGACCGCCTATAATCTTTCGGCGCACGGGCCGATCCTCCCCATCAGCGCCGACCTTCTCGCTTTGACGCCGATCAGCGCCTTTCGCCCCCGCCGGTGGAAGGGCGCGCTTTTGCCCCATGACGCGGTCGTCCGGTTCGAGGCGCTGGAGCATGACCAGCGCCCGGTTTCCGCAGTCGCCGACAATCAGGAAGTCCGCAATGCCGTCGCCATCGAGGCCCGCGAGAACCGCGACATTTCGATGACCGTCCTCTTCGATCGCGGCCAATCGCTAGACGAGCGCATCCTGCGTGAGCAATTCGACTATTGAGCGCGTAGAACTGGCGGAAAATTAACCATTTACGCCGCGCCCTGAATCGAGCCACGGTCCCTTTTTGGACACGCCCGGCCTGCTCGCGGCGCACCCCATTCAGTTTGCCTTAACCCAGCTGGATGAATGTGCATAGGCGGCAAAGCAGCAAAGATCCGGCGGAGGGAATTGGATGGGCGCGCAAGCGGTTCGGCTGTCGAATGGCGACATCGACAATGCGTTGAAAGACAAGGACTTCGAGGTCCTCTTTCAGCCCATTTTCGATCTCGGCAACGGCGCCCTCGCCCGCGTTGAGACATTCATTCGCTGGCGCCATCCGACGCTTGGCGTGCTGCCGCCCGGCGCCTTCATTTCTTTCTTCGAAACGCAAGGGCGAATGAGCGAATTGACGCGCTACGTCCTCGACGAAGCGCTCTCGGCTTACCGCGCCTGGCGCGGCCCTCATGCGCCGGGCTTTTCGATCAATCTCGCGCTCAGCGATCTCTCCGACGAATCCTTTGCGTCGCACTTCACCGTCCTGCTGCGCGAACACGGCTTCCCGCCCGAACTCGTGACGCTCGAATGTCCGATGCCGCCGGTCGAGGCGGATATCGCGACAACGGCGCGGCAGCTGCAACGGCTCGCCGAAACCGGCGCGCGCCTTGCGATCGAAGTTCGCGGCAGAGCCAACGACTTCCTGAAAACCGTTCGCCCGTTCCCGTTCGCCGAAATCAAGACCGGCGGCGCGGCGATCTTGCGCTTTGCGCGCACCGTTCGCGGACCCGGCCTCAGCGCGATTTCCGAACTTCTGGAGCTTGCCGCCGAACAGAACGCCGCGATCACGGCGGTCGGCGTTGAAGATCAGGCGTCGCTTTCTGCGCTGCGCGGTCTTGGCTTTTCAGCGGCGCAAGGAAACCACCTCGCCAAGGTTGGCGCGCTCGGCCAGTTCATGCCGTCGCATGTGAACGACGTGCGCGCCCTCCTCGGCCTTGATGCATTGTCGTCTGAAGATCTGGCTGCGCTCTTTCGCACCGGCGCGCCGCGTCTTGCCCCGATCCCGGCTGAAGCCGCCGCGCCGATCGACGTCGATTTCGCTGAAGGAGCGCTGGCCGACGACGCTATCGAGGCGGCCGCCGCCGCGCAATCCGATGACGAACTCGTGCAGCGTCTCGCCGCGCGCATCGCTCGGACCGAAAGCGGAAAAGCCGCCGCCGGCGTTGATGATGAAGCGCGCCGCGCCAAGGCGAAAGAAGCCGCAATTGCGCGCGCCAAACGCAACATCAAAATTCGCGAGAAACTCGCCGCCCGCAATGCGCTGAAGGAAAAGGCCGAGGCGCGCGCCGACACCGCTGCGCCGCGAGACATGCAGGAGCGCCTGAACCGCGAATTCGGCGAATACGCCGAAAATGAAATGGCGCCCGACGCTTTCGATGCCGAATTCGACGTCGAGAGCGCGGCTGAACCGGCGCAGCAGCCGCCCATTGAATCGGCTGCGCCGGAAATTGCCCCAGCAGATCCCGTTGCGGCGGAACCGGCGCCTGCGCCGCGCCGCACGTTCGACGCGCGCATGATCGTCAAGGGCGCTCAGGCGCATTTCACGCCGACCATCCGCGTCAGCGGGCCGGAAGCCGTTCCCCCCCAGGAGGTTTTCGGCGATCTCCATCAGGAAGAAATTCAGACGACGACAGCCGCTGCGCCCGTCGAAGCCGCGGAAGACGAAATCCCCGAGCCGATGGCGAGCGCCGCCTGGCTCGAAGAGACAGTCGCAATCGAAGCGCAAGACGAACCTGAAGAACCAAATCGGGGGCCAAGCTTCCTCACCCGTACGGTCATCCCGTTCTCATCGCTGAAGATCACGCATTTCTGGCCGCGCGCCATCCGTAAGCGGATGAAGCGCGCCAGGGCGAAGGCCGCAGCGGAATAACCGCCAGCCTCGATCAGCTGAACGCCTGAATGCCCGTCTGCGCGCGTCCGAGGATCAGCGCGTGGATGTCGTGCGTCCCCTCATAGGTGTTGACAGTCTCGAGATTCACCGCGTGGCGAAGCACATGATATTCGTCCGAGATGCCGTTGCCGCCATGGATGTCGCGCGCGACGCGGGCGATATCGAGCGCCTTGCCGCAATTGTTGCGCTTCATCAGCGAGATTGCTTCCGGAACATAGGCGCCCTGATCGAGGAGACGGCCTAGCGCGAGCGAACCCTGAAGGCCTAGCGCGATTTCTGTCTGCATGTCGGCGAGTTTTTTCTGCACAAGCTGCGTTCCCGCAATCGGCTTGCCGAAGACGATGCGATCCATCGCGTATTGACGCGCCGCCATCCAGCAAAATTCCGCTGCGCCCATCGCCCCCCACGAAATTCCATACCGCGCCTTGTTGAGGCAGGAGAACGGGCCGCGCAATCCCTTGACGTTCGGCAGCAGGTTTTCTTTCGGCACCAACACGTCATCAAGAGCGATTTCACCGGTGATCGACGCTCGCAGCGAGAGCTTGCCTTCGATCTTCGGCGTCTTGAACCCGTCCATGCCTCGCTCGACGATGAAGCCGCGGATTTCGCCGTCGAGCTTCGCCCAGACGATAGCGATGTCGCTGATCGGCGAATTGGTGATCCACATTTTCGAGCCGTTGAGGCGATACCCGCCCTGCACCGCGTCGGCTTTAGTGCGCATCGACCCAGGGTCGGAACCGCCATCCGGTTCGGTCAGGCCGAAACAGCCGATCCATTCGCCGGTCGCGAGCTTGGGCAAGTATTTCTGTTTCTGCTCCTCCGAGCCGAACGCCTCGATCGGATACATGACCAGTGAAGATTGAACCGACATCGCCGAGCGATAGCCGCTGTCGATGCGTTCAACTTCGCGCGCAATCAATCCGTAGGCGACGTGAGACGCGCCGCCGCCGCCAAATTCCTCCGAGACTGTCGCGCCGAGAAGGCCCTGCGCGCCGAGTTCCGACATGATCTCCCGGTCGAAGTGTTCCTTGCGGTTCGCCTCAATGACGCGCGGCATCAATCGCGCTTCGCAATAACCGCGCGCGGCGTCGCGGATCATCCGCTCCTCGTCCGTCAGCTGCGTTTCGAGGGAAAGGGGATCTTCCCATTTGAAAGTATTTTTCGCGTCAGCCATGAGGCGCCTCTTGAAGTGTCGCCGCGCCTTCTAGCAGCGCCGCCGAAAAGGTCAAAGCTGGCGGACCCAGGCCCGGATAACAGCCTCAAAAGCCTTGCGATTGGCCGCTATTTCCGGACCTTTCCCGACCGTCACGAGACAGCGATCGCTCGACAGCCATTTCATCAGACCCCTCGGGTCGGGAATGTCCATCTGCCGCTCGCCGTCTTTCGACCTCGCGCCGCGATGGAAGACAAGCTGAACCGCGTCCGTCGACCGCAGATTGATCGTCGCGAAATAGTCCGCCGTCCTGAAACTCAGCGAGTTCCATTTGACGCCCTCGCCGATTTTCTTGTCAGCGCCGAGCATGATCGCGCGGACTTCCGCGATTTCCTTTTTCAGCGGATGCATCAGCGCTGCGAAAAAGGCGTCGGCATCCTCTACCTTTGCTTTCGATTTCACGATCGCCGCTTGCTTTCCCGGCGCGACGCTTTTCGAGGTCGGCTTTTTAACCGCCCTGCTGATTTTCTTTCCGCCCACTTTGCACCCTCGTTTCATCCCCTAAACCGGATCGCCTTATCGCACAGCGGTTGACCCGCCTCAAAACGGGCTGGCTGAGCCTCCCGCAATGTGAGAAGGTCCGCGACGGGGATGCGCCAACTCTATTACGCTTTTAGGGGAAATCGAGGATTTTCATGACGGATCGACGGCTATCCCGCCGCCTTGCGATCGGCGCGTTCGCGCTATCGGCATTGCTCGCGTGTTCGAAACAGGAAGCGAAAGATGCGCCAGCGTCGAGCGAGCCGGAAAGCTTCACGGTCATTATCGCCGGCGCACGGGTAGGACACCTCAAGGTGACGCCAAACGGCGACGGCGTCGCGATCGATTACGACTTCAAGAACAACGGGCGCGGTCCGACCATCAAGGAAGAACTCACCGTCGATGCGGCCGGAATTCCGGTTCAATGGCGCGTTTCCGGCACGACGACATTCGGCAATCAGGTTGAGGAGACTTTTGCGCTCAGCGCCGGAAACGCCAAGTGGACCGACGCGACCGGCGACAGCGCGGCGATGATCGCGGAGCCGACGCTCTATATTTCACAGTTCGCCAGCCCCTATGCCGATTTCGTCTATGCGCGCGCGCTGCTGAACGACGCCGACAAATCGATGCCTGCGCTGCCGGGCGGCCAGTTGCGCCTGACGGAAATGGAATCGATCGACGTGACGGGTTCGCCTGGCGCTGCGGCAGTGACGACATACGCCCTCACCGGCGGGGATCTAAATCCGGACTATTTCATCCTCGATGAGGCGAAAAGATTTTTCGCATACATCACGCCGGGCTTCATCACGATCCGAAGCGGGTATGAGGCCGAAGAATCGCGCCTGCGCGAGCTGGCGGCGAAATATTCCGCCGATCGCTACAAGGCGATCCAGACGAAAGTCGCGCATCGGTTCGACGGACCAGTTCGACTTCGCAATGTCCGCGTCTTCGATCCAAGAACATTGGCGAGAGGCGAGCCTGTCTCCGTCGTAGTCGAGGGCGAGCGCATCGCGCGCATTGATCCCGTCGACGTCGAAGGCGGCGCGGGCGAGACCGAGATCGAGGGCGGCGGCGGAACGCTCATCGCCGGCCTTTACGAAATGCATGGCCACATGGACGACAATGACGCCCTGCTCAATGTAGCGGCGGGCGTCACTTCCGTCCGCGACATGGGCAATGAAGACGACGTGCTGTCGGGGTTGATCGACAACATCAGCAACGGAACGCTCGCCGGCCCGCGCATCACGCGATCAGGATTCATCGAAGGCAAGAGCCCGTTCAGCAGCAATAACGGAAACCTCGTCGAGAGCGAGGCGGAAGCGCTCGCCGCCATCCGCGACTACCATGACAAGGGTTTCTACCAGATCAAGCTCTACAACTCGATGAACGGCGACTGGGCGCCGGCGCTTGTCGCCGAAGCGCACAGGCTCGGCATGCCGGTCATGGGACACGTTCCTGCATTTTCGAACGCCAATGCGATGATCCGCGCCGGCTTCGATGAAATGACGCACATCAATCAGGTGATGCTGGGCTGGGTGCTCACGCCTGCAGAGGATACGCGGTCCCTGTTGCGCCTCACCGCGATGAAGCGGTTCCCTTCGATCGACGTCAACGGCGAGAAGGTTCAAGAGACGCTCAATCTCATGGCGCAAAACAAGACCGCGATCGATCCAACGCTTGCGATCCATGAATACCTGACGCTCTCGCGCAACGGCGAAACGCGCATCGGCGTCGCGGACTATGTCGACCACATGCCGGCGAGTTTCCAGCGGGGCGCAAAAGTCGCCTTGGCAGCGATAGAAACGCCGGAGGACGACGCCGCCTATCGCGGCGCCTTCGCAAAGATTATTGAGACTGTGAAAGCGATGGATGATCGCGGCATTTTCATCGTGTTCGGCACCGATCTCGGCGGCGCATTCGCTCTGCACCGCGAGATGGAGCTCTATCAGGATGTCGGCTTCACGCCTGCGGAAGTTCTAAGCGCGCGACACTCGACGTCGCAACCTATATGGGCCAGGACGCAGACCTCGGCTCGATCGACGTCGGCAAATATGCAGACTTCCTGCTCGTTCCCGGCGATCCGACGGCGACACTCAAGGACATCAAAACGATTTCACTCGTCTCGCGCGGCGGCGTCATCTATTTCCCGAGCGAGATTTATCCCGAATTCGGCATCACGCCGTTTACGGACGTTCCGCAGGTGACGCGCCGATAATTTCCGCCGGCGGAAAATAAAAAGGGCCGCCAAGGCCGCCCTTTTTTCGTTCCTCCAAAAAAGTTCAGATTAACTCCACCGCAAGGCTCGTCGCTTCGCCGCCGCCGATGCAAAGGCTCGCGATCCCGCGCTTGCCGCCGGTTGCTTTGAGCGCATGGATCAGCGTCACGACGAGACGCGCGCCGGAGCAGCCGATCGGGTGACCAAGCGCTATGGCGCCGCCGTGGATGTTCACCTTTTCCGCCGGCAGTTTCAGCTCCTTCATCGCCGCCATCGGCACGACGGCGAAGGCTTCGTTGATTTCGAAGAGATCGACGTCGCGTGCGTTCCAACCGACTTTATCGAGAAGTTTTGCGATCGAGCCGACCGGCGCCGTCGTGAACCATTCGGGCTCTTGCGCGTGAGTCGCGTGCCCGACGATGCGAGCGAGAGCATTCGACGCTTTTGAGGCGCGCGCGACGACAAGTGCGGCGGCGCCGTCCGAAATCGCTGATGACGAGCCCGCCGTCACCGTGCCGTCTTTTTCAAAGGCCGCCTTCAGGGTCGGGATTTTCGCCGCATCGACCGTTCCCGGCTTTTCATCATCGGCGACGAGGACAGGCCCCTTGCGGCCTGCGACTTCGTACACCGCGATTTCATCCCTGAACGATCCGTTCCTGATCGCGGCTTGCGCGCGGGTCACCGACCGCATCGAAAATTCGTCTTGCGCCTCGCGCGAGAATTGATGTTCGCGCGCGCACATTTCAGCGAAAATCCCCATCGACGTGCGCTTGCGGTAGGCATCCTCAAGGCCGTCATAGGCCATGTGATCGAGGATTTCGCCGTGCCCGTATTTGATGCCGGCGCGCCCTGTCGGCAGAAGATGCGGCGCGTTCGTCATCGATTCCATTCCGCCCGCAACGACGAGGCTGTTCGTGCCCGACGCAATTGAATCATGCGCGAGCATCACGGCCTTCATGCCGGAGCCGCAGACTTTGTTGAGCGTGACGCAGCCCGCCGAATTTGGAAGCCCGGCGCCAAGCGACGCCTGACGCGCCGGCGCCTGACCAAGACCCGCCGGGAGAACGCAGCCCATCAGCACTTCTTCGACCGCATCCGGCTTTGCTCCCGCGCGCTGCATCGCGGCCTTGATCGCATGGCTGCCGAGAGCTGTTGCGGAAACGCCCGCAAATGCGCCCTGGAAATTGCCGATCGGGGTTCTCGCCATGCCGGCGATGACGATGTCTTCTTTCATTGAGAGGCTCCTATATAACGTTGGTGGAGGCGGCAGGCGCTCCGCTTATTAAGCCGCGAACACTGCAAAGAAAACCATGCCTGTCAGTCAGCGCCAAATCACGACCCCGTTCAATTTCGGCAAGACGTCTGACACTGTTAAATACTTCGCCGTTATGCCGCTTGGCCGCGCCCCAAGCCGCAATGCTTATTAAAAGTCGATCGTGACGGCGGTTGCGACCATGGCTTCATTCGCCGCCGGCAGCTTGCTGTAGCTTCCGTGGACCTTCAGCCTCATGGTCGATGCCGGCGCCGCCTGCTTTAACAGGACGAAGGTCTGAACGACCGGGGCGATGGCGCTGAGCCGATACAGATCGGCCTCAGGCTGCGGGGTGTATTTGCCGGGATCAGGATATTCGCCGCTGAGGTCTTGCGTCCTGACTACCCTGATCTGAGATTGATCGCCGGCGGCGGCCTTACACCTAAAGGAAAAACTCGACTCCGCGCCTTGCAACTGAGTGATCGACACACACTCGACGATAAAGGTTTGGCCGGCCTTCGATTCTGGCTTCACTTGTTGGCGGACAATCGGCGCAGCGACAATCGGCGGCGCGGCGGCGCCTTCAACCAAGGCGACAGCAAGAAGCGCATGGCTAAGGACGAATTGCAGCATGATGGTCTCCTGTATTGGGTCGCGCCTTCCCGAACTGGCGACGAGACATCCCGGGCGGCAGAAGCTAGCGGATTTGCTAACCAGGAAATAGGCCGCGCAAAGGATGAAATAGAGCCAAGCGCTTTTCAACTGCGCTTTAAGGGCTGCCGGCTGAACGGGGCCGATCACCGCCGATCGAGGTTCGCGCGTCCTATATGCGCCGACGCGCGCAATCGCGCAGGTCGCATCGTTCATTCGTTTCCCTCTTCAATTTGCCGCCTCAACCTCGCAAATACGCGATCTCGAGCCGGCACAGCTCTTCTTCAAATTCCGGCTCATCAAGGATTTTCGCGTTTTCGACGACCGCAGAACGGATCGCGCCTAGGACCGCCCGCGTCAGCACATAAGCGGAAGCGGGCGTCATCGGCCGTGCCGACATATCCGGATATTGAAGCGAGACAGCGACGATAAGATCGCGGATGCGGTCGCGCAGGACGACACCGGAATCGTCGCGGTCCGCACTAAGGGCCGCCATCAGCGCCACAAGTTTTCGCCGCTTCCGTCTTGGTCTGAAAGCCGCAACCAGAGTTGAGATAACGCCGCGCACCATCGCCTCGCCGGTTCTCGGTTCGATTTCAGCGATTTTTCGTGCGACTTCTGCGCCGATCAAATCGCGCTCGCGGCGGATCAGCGCGAGCAGGATTGCATCCTTGTTGGAAAAGTATTGATAGATCGAGCCGATCGAAACGCCGGCGCGCTCGGCGACCTTCGCCGTCGTCAGCGCCTCCTCCCCCTCTTTCTGCAAAACCTGAGCGGCGGCCTCGACGATCGCGTCGATGGTCGCGGCGGCCCGCGCCTGCGTCGGTTTTTCCTCATTTTTACAATGGGTTGAGGCGTCATATCGAAATCTCACGCAGGTTCGGCAAATGCGAGTTCCAGAAACTGAGCAATGCTCACATATTGGGAAGATCAGTCAAGGATTGCGCGATGGGCATCAACGGGCCGCTGTTTTATTATTTCCTGCCGTTCTTCGTCGCGCTGATCGCGGCGGAATACTGGATCGGCAAGAAGCGCGGGCTCAACCTATACACAAAGGCCGAGACGATGGCGTCGATCACGATCGGCGTCGGGCAGCGCCTTATCGGTCTGGTGAAGATCAGCCTTACCGGTCTTCTCGCCGTCATCATTTATGACAATCGAATTTACACGATGCCGGCGGACGACTGGCGCGTGCGGTTGTTGCTCTTCGTGCTGCTCGAATTCACCTATTACTGGTATCACCGCCTCAGCCATGAGGTGAGATGGTTCTGGGCGACGCACGCGGTTCATCACTCGATTGAGGAGATGAATATACTCGGCTCCTATCGACTTGGCTGGACGTCGAAATTGTCGATGGCCTATCTCGTGCATCTGCCGCTGATGTGGATCGGGTTTTCGCCTGCCGCGGTTGCGACGATGCTGGCGCTCAATCTCTTCTATCAATCATGGCTCCACACCAATCTCATCGGCAAGCTTGGCCCCCTTGAAGGTATTTTAAATACGCCCTCCGCGCACCGCGTCCATCACGCGAAGAACGCCGATTATCTCGACCGCAATCACGGCGGCGTCACCATGATATTCGATCGCTTATTCGGCACCTATGTCGAGGAGCGAGAAGACGAGCCGGTTGAGTACGGTCTGGTGAAATCGATCGGTTCGACCAATCCGTTCTCCATTGCGTTTCACGAATGGGCGCGGATGTTCGATGATTTGAAACGCAGCCATCCAAAACACTGGCTCGGCTACATGTTCGGGCCACCGGGCTGGGCGCCGGACGGCAAGGGCGTGACGAGCAAAACCTTGCGCGCTCAATATCGGACGCGAAGCGACAGAGCAGAAGCGTTGACGGTTCCGGCCGAGTAGGCGCCGGTTATTCCAGGGCCTCGCAAAGCGAGGAACCCGGAATCCATTTCGGCCGGCGATGGACTTCAGGACGAAGCGCTACTCCGCCCTGCGCCGATAGGTGTAATCGTAACCAGCGGTCCAGGTTTTTCCGTCATCGGTCGAAATGCGCCCGATTTGGCGGACAGAACCGTCCGTCTGCGGAACGTATGACATTTCCTGCAGGGCTTTGGGTCCTTTTGCCGTCATCGTAAGCGCGCCGCTTTCAGTGAGCGATCCCGTATACCACGTGGCGTTTCCGTTCACGTCAACATAGAACTGATGCCAAAGGCCGTCTTTCGGATCGAAACTTGAATAGCTCTTGCCTACATAGGGGCCCGACGGCGCTTTGGGCGAATCGTAGAATTCGCTTATTGCGCAGCCGCCTACAATGCTTTCGATGGTGCTGGCGGCGTAGCGGACGCCGTCGGCGGTGTTGTGAACGTCCCACTTCCCGATCCAGAAATCGAGTTGACGACGCTCTGGCTCCTCACATGACTTTGGAGGCTGAGAAGCCGAAACCGTAGAAGTCTGCGCGCTCGCGCAGCCCGCAGCAGCAGAAAGAACCAAACCCAGGACTACCCAGAAGCGCATCAGTCCCTCCCTCATGCGGCTTTTCTCGCCTTCGCGATCACTTCAAGCGCCATTTCGTCGGCGATCTCGCCGGTCGGCCGCTTGTCCCGCGCTGACCGTTCAAAAATTGCGGCAAGGCGCGGTCCGATGGCGTCGATGCGGCGGTTCAATTCCGCTTCCGACCACTGGCCAATGATTTCCAGGCCGACCGAAATGACGCCGGCGGCGTTGATGACGTAGTCAGGCGCGTAGAGAACGCCGCGATCCATCAGGGCCTTGTCCATATCGGGCGTTCTAAGCTGATTGTTCGCGGCGCCCGCGACAATTTTCGCTTTCAGGCGGCCGATCGTATCCTTGTTGATTGCGCCGCCGAGCGCACACGGGCTGAAAATATCGACATCGGCGCCGACGCATTCATCGGGCGATACGGCGACGGCGCCAAAGCGCTTCACCGCTTCCGCGACAGCCGCCTCATTCACATCCGCGACGGTGAGCTTTGCGCCTTCCGCATGCAGCAATTCGGCGAGCGACATGCCGACCGCGCCGACGCCGAGGATGGCGATGCTGACGTCTTTCAAAGACGTGCGGCCAAGCCTTGCCTTCGCCGCCGCCTGCACGCCGCGCCAGACGCCGCGCGCGGTGAAGGGCGACG
>JBGSLM010000090.1:0-16001 GCA_041740755.1 Parvularculaceae bacterium
GCGGCGCGCGGCGTCTCGATAATCCGCGTCCACGATGTGGCGGCGACGAGGCAGGCCCTTGCGGTCGCCGGCGCCATAGATTCGGCCCCTTCGGCGCGTTAAGGGATTTCTTGGTTCGAGCGGCCTATACTGGCCGGCCAGAGGGAGAAATGGTCATGCGCGGCGACGAAACCGCCCCGGCCTCAAAAAAGGCGGAGCGCAGGATTTTCGGGACGGACGGCGTTCGCGGCCTCGCCAATGCGGGCGCCATGACGCCCGAAATGATCTTGAAGCTCGGCATGGCGGTCGGACGGTATTTCCGGAATGGCGATCATCGCCACCGGGTCGTGATCGGCAAAGACACGCGCCTCTCCGGTTACATGATCGAGCCGGCCCTAACGGCGGGGTTTGCCGCCTCGGGCATGGATGTCTTTCTCCTCGGGCCGCTGCCGACGCCTGCGATGGCGATGTTGACGCGCAGCCTTCGCGCCGATCTCGGCGTCATGATTTCGGCGTCGCATAATCTGTATCAGGACAATGGCGTCAAATTCTTCGGGCCGGACGGCTACAAACTGTCGGATGATGCCGAACTTGCAATCGAACGGCTTATGGATGAGCCGTCGTCGGAAGGACTGGCCGCGTCCGCCGAACTTGGACGCGTCAAGCGCGTCGATGATGCGGGCGCCCGTTATATCGAATTCGCCAAGAACGCTTTCCCGCGCGGGCTTTCTCTCGACGGACTTCGTGTCGTCGTCGATTGCGCCAACGGCGCCGCCTATAAGGTTGCCCCGACAGTGCTGTGGGAACTCGGCGCCGACGTGAAAGCGATCGGCGTCGAACCGAGCGGCTTCAACATCAATCAGGATTGCGGCTCGACATCGACCAAGGCTTTGCAGCAGGCGGTCGGCGAGTATCGCGCCGATATCGGCATCGCGCTCGACGGCGACGCAGACCGCGTCATTATCTGCGACGAAAAAGGACGGACGATCGATGGCGACCAGATTCTCGCACTGATCGCGGCCAGCCTTAAAAAACGCGGAGAGTTGAAGGGCGGCGGCGTCGTCTCGACCGTGATGGCGAATTTCGGCCTTGAGAAATTCCTCAGCGGCCTCGGCCTTTCGCTCGAACGAACGAAGGTCGGCGACCGCTATGTCGTCGAAGCCATGCGCGCCAAAGGAATGAATGTCGGCGGCGAGCCGTCCGGCCATGTGGTGCTCAGCGATTATTCGACGACGGGCGATGGTCTCGTCACGGCGCTTCAGGTGCTGGCGGTCGTCGCAGGCGAGGGCCGAAAGGTCAGCGAAGCCTGCCGCAATTTCGAAGCGGCGCCGCAGGTTCTGAAGAACGTCCGCATCGCGTCCGGCGAGCCGCTGGAAAACGCGGCTGTCAAATCCGCGATCTCGGCGGGCGAAGAAAAACTCGGCAAATCGGGCCGCGTCGTTATCCGCAAATCCGGCACCGAACCCCTCATTCGCGTCATGGCCGAGGGCGACGACCATAAACTGGTCACCGCCGTCGTCGACGCGATATGCGCCGCCATCGAGAAGGCAAAAGGCTAACCTTTCGCCTCGGACAATCGCCTATAAACGCCAAGGCGATCCGTCTGCTGACGATGACCGCGCAGCAATCCGCTCTCGAAATCATACAGAGTGAGGCCGGACGTCTTGACGATCCGCCCGCTTGCCGGAAAACCGGGCAGGTCGGCAAGGTGAGTCCCGCTCCATCGCCAATCGAGCGCAACGGCGCTTCCTTCCGCGATCATCGCTTCAATCGTGAATTTCTGATCCGGAAAAGGCGCGCAGGAAATCTTCAATCGTTCGGCGAATTCCCCACGCGTCAGCGTTCTGCCGTCCCACGGATCGCCGGGATCCGATCTGATCGTGTAGATCGGCGCGATATATCGATCGAGCGCGGAAAGTTCGCGCCCGTTCCATATCCGGTCCATGAATTCGGCCACATGCGCTTTCATCGCGCCGGGCGTCATCTTCGCAACTCCATCTGCGGGCGGCCGTTCGAGGTTTTCTCGGCGCTCCTCCCATCCTCGCCGATGACGGCGGTGACGCGCTTTCTGAACGCGGAAAAACTCTCGAACGTCACGACATCGACCGCCTCGTCGAAGTCAATCGTCACGCGTTGGCGCCCGCTGGAAAGCGCTTCAACGCCGATGATCTCGCCCGAAAATTTCTGTCCAAGATAGGCGCCGCAAACGCGTGCGCCGATCTGCAACGGCGCCGCCGGCCGATTTCCGACTGAAGCATGCAATGTGTTCCAGTCGCGGAACCCCAGCTGCTTTGCAAGAAGTTCGAGCGCTTCGCTGTGGGTGATGAAATCCCCATCTTCGGCAAGCGCGGAACGCAGGCGCTTTGCCTGTGATTTCAGCGTGTCGAGAGATAGGGGGCCTGTCTTGTCGGATGCATATCCTGTCATGGCTCGCCTCATGCGACGGCTCTTGCGGCATTAGTGACGGGGCCCGCATTGCCGCCGGACCGCGCGCCGTCATGGGTGCAAGGGCCGAACAGGGTAGAAGAAGGACTTCACCAGAGCTTTCGCTTGCGAGCGGCGGGCGCCTTCGGCCCGGAGCGGTACTTACGCCCGGCCTGCTGCGGCGTCAATTCACGCAAAGGCGATCGCCCGTCAGCGCCCGCTTCGCGCCCCGATCGCTGTCATCAGGGAGGCGATGGCGATCAAAAAGACGCCAAACCCGAACAGGCGCCACGTGGCGCCAAGGTCGACGCCGAGCGCATAAGCCGCTGCGGGAAAAAGCTGGACACAAAGCGACGCGATGCAACAGGCGATCCCTGCCCAAAGCAATTGTCCTGTCGTCATCGCGCGCTCCCTTCGCTAGTCTCCCCGGAGAGGAAGCGTGTTAGACCGCGTTAAAGGCGGCATTTGGGAGAGTTTGCGGCATTGCAGGGACGCGTACTGATAATTGCGGGGTCCGATCCATCGGGCGGCGCCGGCGTGCAGGCGGATATCAAGACTGTCACAGCGCTCGGCGGCTATGCGGCTGCTGCGATCACGTCATTGACCGTTCAGAATACGAAAGGCGTCACCGGCGTCCACCCGGTCGCACCGGAAATTATCCGGGCGCAAATCATGGCGGTTCTTGAAGATATCGGCGCCGACGCGATCAAGATCGGGATGATCGGCGAGCGCGCAGCAGGCGTTGTCATCGCCGACACGTTGGTCGAATTCGCCGCGACCATTCCGGTGATTCTCGATCCGGTGCTGATTGCGACCAGCGGCGACGCGCTCGCGGCCGACGGCATTCCCGCCCTGCTTCTCGAACGATTGGTTCCAATCGCGGCGATCGTCACGCCGAATTCCGATGAGGCGGCGCGGCTGACTGGCCTGTCGATCAAAATTTCTGATGACCTCGTTTCGGCGGGTCAGGCGTTGATCCGGCGCGGCGCGACGGCGGCCCTCGTCAAGGGCGGACACCTTGAGGGCGACACAGTCGAAGATGCGCTGGTGACGCTCGATGGCGCGCGCGTCTTTCGCAATCCTCGCCTGCTGACGACGTCTACGCATGGCACGGGCTGCACGCTCGCGTCCGCCGTCGCGACCGGAATCGCACAAGGTTTGCCGCTTGCGGCGGCGGTCAAGCGCGCCATCGACTACGTTCAGGAAGCGATAAGAACCGCGCCCGGATTTGGATCCGGTCACGGTCCGCTCAACCATGCCTGGCCGTTCCAGCGAGGCTGATCGGCCCTATGGAAAATCTCGCTTGAGCGGGCGTTTTTATCGGCCTAAGGCACGGCTCAAAAGAAAGAAAAACAGCCATGACGCGTTACGATTTTGAGACTTATGACGTTTTCACCGACAGGAAATTCACCGGCAACCAACTTGCGGTGGTGATGGATGCGCGCGGCCTTTCGACCGCGGACATGCTGACGATCACGCGTGAGTTCAATTATTCTGAAACGACATTCGTTCTTCCCCCTGAAAACGTCCAGAACACCGCGCGCGTGCGCATTTTCACGCTCGGCTATGAGATGCCGTTCGCCGGCCATCCGACGGTTGGAACCGCAGTCGCGATCGCCCGAGCGCGCAAATTGTCCGGTGAATTGCGGCTGGAGCTTAATGTCGGCCTGTTCCCTGTGCGGATTGATCTTGGCGGGCCCGCACCGTTTGCGGAATTTAGAAACCCCAATCTCCCGGCAGAAAAGGGCGCCGCGCCTGACGCCGCGCTGATCGAAGCTGCGCTCTCGCTTCCGGCCAGCACGATTGATCGCGGCGCGCATCGTCCGCGCCGCATAGGGGCGGGCGTCAATTACATCTACGCGAAAGCGCCGCTCGACGCCGTGCGCGGCGCAAAGCTTGACCACTCAGCTTTCAATGCGCTTGCGCTCGATGAAACGGTCGGCGTGCTTCTCTATGCAGAGGGCGGCGAAGAGAAAGACGCGACGTTCCATGCAAGGATGTTTGCGCCCAATGCCGGCATTCCCGAAGATCCGGCGACGGGAAGCGCCGCAGCCGCGCTCCCTGGTCAAATCGCCCTCTCGCAGAAACTGACTGATGGAACGCATCGCTGGGTGATCGAACAAGGCTTCGAAATGGGCCGCCCAAGCCGCATTCATGCAACTGTCGAAGCGGCGGGCGGCGCCGTAAAATCCGTACTCATCGGCGGCGAAGCCGTGCCGGTGATGAAGGGTCAGCTTGACTTCTAAGCGATGCGTTCGGCCGCAGGACTTTTCTGTCTCGCCTTGTGCTGACTGACGGCGACGCCGGTCAGGATCAGGCCAAGCGCGATGAATGCCGTCGGCTCAAGCCTCTCGTGAAACAAGATTGCGCCGAGAATGACCGCAACGACCGGCGTCACGTAATTCGCAAGCGCCATGAAGCCCGCGCCCGCGCGTGCAACGATCGTGAAAATGATAAATCCCGCAAGCGCAGTCGGGCCGATTCCCAAGATGACGACGCTGGCAAGGCTCTTCGTCGACCACGCCGTATGATCGATCGGCGCAAACAGTAGTGCGGGAGTGGCGAAAATGGCGCCCATAGCGACGGCGCCGACGGAAAACACGCGCGGGCTTGTTCCTGGCGCGCGGCGCGTCAGGACGACGGAAATCGCATAGCAAAGCGTTGCAAGAAGCAGGCCCGCCTGCGCCAGAAATCCCGATTGTTTGACGCCGTCTAACGCTTCAGGTCCAAGCAAAATGAGAACGCCGGCAAACCCCATCAAAAATCCGGCGATGCGCGGCGCGTTCAATTTCTCGTCCGCAAAGAAATAAGCAAGACCCAGCGTCCATAGCGGCATGAACGCCATGTAGACGCCCGCAAGGCCGCTTTCGACATATTGCTGCGCCCATGGAAAGATCAGGAACGGGATTGAATAACCGATCGCGCCAACGCCGATCATCGAGCCCCAGATCGCGTTAAGCCGCACGCCCTTATCCGTCCGTATCAGGAATGACGGCAAGCTTTGTTTCTTTGCGCGCATCAGAAGGAACAGCGCTGCGGCGGCGATCCACAGGCGGCCAATTGCGACAAGCGCCGGCGGAATCGTTTCAATTGCGGCGTGGATGAACGTAAATGACGAACCGCCGACCAGCGTCAGCAGCGCAAGCAAGCTCCAGTCAAGCGGCGTCGCATCGGCGGGACCGGAGCGCGGCTGGTTCGGCGGCTTCATGGGGATCGGCCTGCAAAAGCGAAAAGCGGGGACGATAAAAAGAATCGCGAAGCACAAAATGCTCCCGCTAGCATTTTGCTGCAATGCAAAAAATCAGTTGACGGTGTAAGCGATTCTGGTGGACAAGCGTTGCGGGCCACGCTTCCCCAACGAAGCGCGACTCATCTGTAAGGATGGGAGTGAAACCGATGACCACAAAACCGGGCGTCAGACCTGCGCGCCCTTATTTTTCATCCGGCCCCTGCGCCAAGCGCCCCGGATGGTCCGCTCAAAATCTTGGAACAGAAACGCTCGGGCGTTCGCATCGCGCAAAGCTCGGCAAGACGCGCCTCAAAGAGGCGATCGACCGGACGCGTGCGCTGCTTGAAGCGCCGGACGACTATCGCATCGGCATCGTGCCGGCGTCTGACACCGGCGCTGTCGAAATGGCGCTGTGGTCGCTCCTCGGCGCGCGGCCTGTCACCATGCTCGCCTGGGAGAGTTTCGGGGAAGGATGGATTACCGATGTCGTCAAGCACCTAAAGCTCGATGCGGCGACCGTGACGGCGCCTTATGGCGCGCTTCCCGATCTTTCAAATATCGATCCGGCGACGGACATTGTCTTCACTTGGAACGGCACGACGTCGGGGGTTCGCGTCCCGAACGCCGACTGGATTGCAGCCGATCGTGAGGGTCTGACAATCTGCGACGCGACATCAGCCGCGTTCGCGCAGCCGCTTGATTGGCGCAAACTCGACGTGACGACGTTTTCATTCCAGAAGGCGCTCGGCGGCGAAGGCGGGCATGGCGTTCTCGTCCTTTCGCCGCGCGCTGTCGCAAGGCTTGAAAGCCACAAACCGCAATGGCCGCTGCCGAAAATCTTTCGCCTGACCAAGGGCGGAAAGCTGATTGAAGGCATCTTTGAGGGTGAGACGATCAACACTCCCTCGATGCTTGTGATCGAGGACTGGGTCGATGCGTTAAAATGGGGCGCTAGCGCAGGCGGGCTGAAAGAGCTGATCCGCCGCGCCGATTCGAACCTGCATGCGATATCGCAATGGGTCGCGCACACGCAGTGGGTCGACTTTCTCTGCGCCGACGAATCATTTCGCTCCAATACGTCCGTGTGTCTGAAAATCGCAGATCCTGCGATCGCAGGCTTGAGCGACGAGGCTCAGCGGGCCTTCGTCAAGCAAATGGAAACGCTGCTTGGCAAAGAGGAGGCCGCCTATGACATCGGCGGCTATCGCGATGCGCCGCCGGGGCTTCGCATCTGGTGCGGCGCGACGGTTGAACGCGCCGACGTCGAGGCGCTGTGCCCATGGCTCGACTGGGCCTTCGCTGAAGCGAAGGCGTCGTTGAAGTGATTCCGTTCGCGCTCATCCCGGCCAAAGCCGGGAACCAATTCGTTTCAAGTCCGGCTCCCGGCTTTGGCCGGGATGAGCGGAGAGAAAATCGAAAGAAAGTACAAAATGCCCAAAGTCCTCATCTCCGACGAACTTTCCGAAACAGCCGTCAATATCTTCAAGGAGCGCGGCGTCGAAGTCGCTTACGAGCCAAAGCTCGGCAAAGACAAAGCAAAACTCGAACAGGTGATCGGGCTTTATGACGGCCTTGCCGTGCGTTCGGCGACGAAAGCGACCGCCGCGATCATTGCCGCAGGCAAGAATCTGAAAGTCATTGGCCGCGCCGGCATCGGCGTCGATAATATCGACATTCCTGCGGCGACCGCCGCCGGCATTGTCGTGATGAATACGCCGTATGGCAACGCCATTACGACCGCAGAGCATGCAATCGCGATGATGTTCGCGGCGGCGCGCCAGATCCCGCAGGCGAACGCCTCAACCCACGCCGGCAAATGGGAAAAGTCGCGCTTCATGGGCGTCGAATTGTTCGGTAAAACGCTTGGCGTCATCGGCTGCGGAAATATCGGCGGCATTGTCG
Organism: Parvularculaceae bacterium; assembly: GCA_041740755.1. Lineage (GTDB taxonomy): Bacteria > Pseudomonadota > Alphaproteobacteria > Caulobacterales > Parvularculaceae > Amphiplicatus. The sequence continues at coordinate 7,535 of JBGSLM010000090.1, forward strand.
CCGATCGCGGCGTTGCGCTCAAAATGCGCGTTATCGCCTTTGACCCCTATCTCACCGACGCGCGCGCCGTGGAACTCGGCGTTGAAAAGGTCGATCTCGATGCGCTGCTGGCTAGAGCGGACATCATCACTCTGCATACGCCCTTGACCGAGCAGACGAAGAACATCCTGTCCGCAAAGGCGCTCGCGAGGACGAAGAAGGGCGTCATCATCGTCAACTGCGCACGCGGAGGATTGCTAGATGAGGCGGCGCTGAAGACGGGCCTCGATTCCGGCAGGATCGGCGCTGCAGCGCTCGATGTCTTTGCGGTTGAGCCTGCGACCAGTCACCCGCTCTTTGGGAATGAAAAAGTCGTTCTGACGCCGCATCTTGGGGCCTCGACCAATGAGGCGCAGGAGAATGTCGCGATCCAGATCGCGGAGCAAATGGCGGATTATCTGATCCGCGGCGCGGTGACGAATGCGCTCAACATGCCCTCGATCACGGCCGAAGAAGCGCCGCGGTTAAAGCCTTTCATTTCGCTTGCGGAAAATCTCGGGAAGTTCGCAGGGCAACTCACCGAAACAAGCGTCAAGGCGATTGAAGTCGTCTATGCGGGCGGCGTCGCGAAGCTGAATACGCGTCCGATGACGGCGGCGGCGGTTGCGGGCGTGCTGCGGCCGATGCTCGCCGAAGTGAACATCGTCAACGCGCCGATGATAGCGAAGGAGCGCGGCATCGCCATCGCCGAGACCTATCGCGACGATGCGGAGAATTTCGAAAGCGTCATCCGGCTGCGCATCGTAACCGAGCGTCAGGACAGGTCCGTATCCGGCGCGCTATTTGGCCAAACGCCGCGCATCGTCGAAATAAAGGGCGTGGAGATGGAAGCCTCCTTCGCGCCGAACATGCTGTTCGTGTCGAACGCAGACAAGCCCGGTTTCATCGGCGCGCTGGGCCAGACCCTTGGCGCTGCAAACGTCAACATCGCAACGTTCAATCTTGGCCGGGCGGCGCCCGGCGCCGATGCGATCGCGCTTCTCGCTGTCGATGAAAAAGTATCGCCGGACGTGCTCGCCAGAGTAGCGGGCCTGCCGAACGTCAAACAGGCGAAGGCGCTGGCGTTCTAGCAGTACCCGCATCAAGTTTGGCGGCTGCCGAACTATGGTTTTCAGCCGGGCCAAATGGCATACTCCTGGTCCGCTTCGGATTGGGCCGGCTTTTGCAATGACGACCGCTTCTCCAGCAGATATTGAGCGCCGCGCGCTCGACGGCGACGCTGACGCTCAATATGCGCTTGCGGCGATATTGGTCGAACATCGTCAGGGCAAACTTGCCCGCCAGTGGATCGAAAGAGCAGCGGCCCAAGGTCACGCCGACGCTCTCTTCACGCTTGCGGGCTCGCTGCTGACTGTGTCGGAAGGCGCGGTCGACAGCCGTGCCGATGCGGTCGCCGGTCTTGAACGAGCGCGCGAAAAGGGAAGCATCGCGGCGCTAAGAGTTCTCGCGGCGTTAACTGCGGCGGGGCTGATCGGCGATGGCGGGTGGGCAGGCGCGCTTTCCATGCTGCGCGAAGGTTGCGAGACGCAAGATGTCGGCGCGCTGCGGGAAGCGGCGGCGCTCCTGCTTCAGGAAGACGAAAATGATCCCGACGGCGCAGCGATGCTGCTTGAAGCGGCGAAGAACGAAAAATTCGCGGCCGCTCTGGTTGATCGCCGCCGCGCGCGCGGCTGTCTTGATGTTCGCACGGACTATTCGCTCGATCGCGCGTTCGAGAAAATTTTCGCCGCATCGGAAAAGGGCGTCGCCGAGACGCTCTGTGAACGCCCGTATGTCACCGCAATTCATGGGGTATTCAGCGCCGACCTTTGCGATCATCTGATCTTCGCCGCCCTTCCGCGCATGAAACGGGAAGAGGTCCTTGGGGCCGATGGAAAGCGAAGCCTGCATCCGCATCGCACCGCGTATGGCGCTCTGTTGGGGTTTGGCTTTGCAGACATGCCTTCCGTCATGGCGGGCAGGCGCCTCGCGCAATTGGCGAGGCTTCCCTATTCGCACGGCGAACCGCTTTCAATTCTCAGATATCGAACGGGCCAGGAATACCGGGTGCACCACGACTTCCTTGGACCAAAGGATCCGGACCTTGCAGCGCACGGTCAAAGGATGCGAACCGCGATCATATATCTGAACCATGGATATGGAGGCGGCGAGACGCACTTTGTCGTCCCGGATTTTCGATTTGCAGGAAAAACCGGCGATGTGCTTGTGTTCAACAATGTCGATGAAAACGGCTCAACCGATTATCAGGCGCGCCACGCCGGCCGGCCGATTGAGCATGGCGAGAAATGGATCGCCTCGCTGTGGTTTCGCGACCGGCCGTTCTGCGCCTAATCCTTCACGCCCTTGCGTTTGTACGTTCCAACGAACCAGTCGGTCCACTCGCCTTTTGAATCGTCATATTGCTGAAAATGCTGCGTGATGGTTCCGTCGGCGTTCGGCGTCCACGTCCCGCGAAATCTCGCGCCGTTGCCCGCCTGTCCTGCGCCATAGCCAATCGTCCCATCGAGAACCATCGCGCCCTTGTCGTTGAGACCGCCTGAATAATCGATCGTCGTCCCGGCGTTGACCCACACCTGGCGCCATTTGCCCGTCTCTAGATCGACAAAATTATAGCTCTGGCCGGTGATTCCGCCGGAATTCACCCAGTGCTCCGTCAAGAGACAGCCATATTCTTCCTTGCGGATCGAATTCGTTCCCGCAAGTTGACCGTTGGCGCCGTAAACCTCCCACTCGCCGACCCAGAAATCGAAGTCGTCAAATACTGGATCGGAACATGGCGGCGGCGGCGTTGTGGCCGGCGCCGCAGTCGACGTCGTCGATTGCGCATGGGCGCAGGAAGCGGCGAGCGCAGCCGCAGCGGATAAAAAGAAAAGCCTCATGATCGAGCCCCTGTCGTTATTCGGCGCAAAGCGCTCAAATACCCTTCCGGGCGCTTGAATTAGACACGCAATTGGCACGGTTCATCAACGCCGCTCCGACGAACTGGGGGTCTTCCACGGCGAACAGAGCCTCATTGACCCGGACGCTCCGGCGCCTATTGTGCGGCGCGAAATCAACCGGCTGAGGGATCAATGGCGGATGTGGCGGTCATCGGCGTCCAGTGGGGCGACGAGGGCAAGGGAAAGCTGGTCGACTGGCTGTCGGCGCGGGCCGATGTCGTCGTGCGTTTTCAGGGCGGCCATAACGCCGGCCACACGCTCGTCATCGACGGCAAGGTCTACAAATTGTCGCTGCTTCCGTCCGGCGTTGTGCGCGAAGGGCGTCTTGGCGTCATTGGGTCTGGCGTCGTCGTTGATCCGTGGGCGCTTCTTGCCGAGATCGCGCGCGTCGAGCAGATGGGCGTCAAGGTGACGCCCGAAAGCCTTGCGATCGCCGAGAATGCGACGCTTATCCTTCCCGTTCATTCAGAACTCGACGCGATGCGCGAGACCTCGAATTCCGGCATCAGGATCGGCACGACGAAGCGCGGCATCGGCCCGGCTTACGAAGACCGCGCGGGGCGCCGGGCGCTGCGCGTCGTCGATCTTCTGCATACGGATACTCTGGCGGCGAAGGTTGAAAATCTCCTCTTCCATCACAACGCGATTCGCCGCGGCCTTGGCGCCGCGGAAGTCGACGGCGCTGCGTTGACCGCAAAACTCGTCGAGATCGCGCCGAAGATCGCGCCTTTCGTAAAGCCCGTCTGGAAACTTCTTGACGAGGCGCGCAAGGCCGGAAAGCGCATTTTGTTCGAAGGGGCGCAAGGCGTCCTCCTCGATGTCGATCACGGCACTTATCCCTATGTGACTTCGTCAAACACGGTGGCGGGACAGGCGGCGACCGGGTCGGGCCTTGGACCGCGCGCGGTCGGATATGTGCTTGGCATTGTCAAAGCCTATACGACGCGGGTCGGCGAGGGGCCGTTTCCGACGGAATTGACAGACGCAATCGGCGACAGGCTAGGCGAGCGGGGTCATGAATTCGGCACGGTGACGGGGCGAAAGCGCCGCTGCGGCTGGTTCGATGCGGCGCTCGTGCGCCAGGCGCTAAAGGTCGCCGGCGTCGACGGCATCGCGCTGACGAAGCTCGATGTTCTCGACGGATTCGACATGCTGAAAGTCTGCGTCGGTTATGACATCGACGGCGCGCGCTTTGATTATCTTCCCGCGGGTCTCGATGCGCAGTCGCGCGTCAAGCCGATTTACGAAACGATGGAAGGCTGGAAGGGATCAACCGTCGGCGCGCGCTCATGGGCGCAGCTTCCCGCAGAAGCCGTCAAATATGTGCGGCGGATCGAAGAGCTGATCGAAACGCCGGTCGCGCTCGTCTCGACAAGCCCCGAACGGGAAGACGTGATCTTGATGAAAGACCCGTTCCAGAATTGATCGGCGGAAATCGCTTGTTTCGACCTTGGCGATCAAGCGCCGGCAGAATCGAATGGTGTCTTTTCACTTGACTCTCCGCCTGCGCGAAAACTGCAACGACGATTCACGCAAATAGCGGCTTGAACGCGCGCTGCGTGGGCCCTAGCGTTTTTGCGAGCGTCAAGCTCACGGCTCTTTGACAAGTGAATAATCGATCGACGCCGGACCCCGTAATTTCGCTGGGCGCCGCGCGCTCATCCCATGCCTCCCGCTCACGCGGGAACGGCCGGATTTTGGCGTCGAACATGCTCTGCCCAAAAATGCCTGGCGCGCTTGTTTGGCCGCCCCAATCGAGAATGAAAACGCCCGCTTTTTCAGACTCGCTCGCGCGTTTTCAGAAATCTGACAAGCGGGTTCTTTTGCTCGGCGTATCCAGCTTCCCATTGCGATCGTGCGAGATAAACGGGGCTGCCATAACGGTCATGCGCGAGCGCGCTTTGATTGAGCGACATGAATGTCTTGATCGCCGCCTCGTCGCCGGCGAGCCACCTCACCGCGTCATAGCCGCAAATCTCCATCGCTGCGGCGACGCCATATTCCGACTTCAGCCGCTCTTCGATGACGTCTAGCTGGAGCGAGCCGACGACGCCGACGTAAAAATCAGCGCCGAGGGTCGGCGTGAATACCTGCGCTGCGCCTTCTTCGGCAAGCGCCGTCATGGCGCGCTTCATCTGCTTTGATTTCATCGGATCGTCGAGGCGCACGCGGCGGATAATCTCCGGCGCGAAGTCGGGAAGGCCGGAGAATTTGATTCCGTCCTTTTCCGACAGCGTATCGCCGACGCCGAGCGCTCCGTGGTTTGGAATGCCGACGATGTCGCCGGCGACAGCTTCCTCGGCGAGATTTCTCTCCTGCGCGAGAAAGAATATCGGCGCATTGACCGCGAGCAGTTTGTCAGTGCGCGAGACTTTGAGCTTCATGCCGCGCTTGAATTCGCCCGAGCAAAGGCGAACGAAGGCGATGCGGTCGCGGTGGTTCGGGTCCATGTTCGCCTGAACCTTGAAAACGAATCCGGAAACGGAGGGGTCGTCCGGCTGAATGTCGACGTCGCCCGCCTTTTGCGCGCGCGGCGGCGGCGCGAAGCGGCCGATGTCGCGCAGCAGTTCGGCGACGGAAAACTCCTTCAGCGCCGATCCGAAATAAATCGGGGTCAGCGCGCCATGCCGGTATTGCTCGATATCAAAGGCGGCATAGCCCTCACGCGCGAGTTCCATCGTCTCGCGCGCTTTCGCCGCCGCGACATCGCCGACGGTGTCATCGAAGCGCTGATCGCCAGGTCCCGAAAGCTCGACCGTCTTCCCGAACTTGCCGCTGTCGCCGCCCCCTTCAAGCAGCAGCCGGTCATGCGCCATATCGTAACATCCGGCGAATTCGCCGCCCGTTCCGACCGGCCAGATCTGCGGCGAGACATCGAGCGCGAGCTGATCGGCGATTTCATCGATCAGCTCAAAGGGGTCGCGTCCTTCACGGTCGACCTTGTTGATGAATGTCATGATCGGAATGTCGCGCAGGCGGCAAACCTCAAAAAGCTTGCGTGTCTGGCTCTCGATGCCCTTGGCCGCATCGATCACCATGACGGCGCTGTCGACGGCGGTCAGCGTCCGATAGGTGTCTTCCGAGAAATCCTCGTGGCCCGGCGTGTCGAGCAGATTGAAGATGCTGCCGTCATGCTCGAAGGTCATGGCCGAGGTCGTGACCGAGATGCCGCGCTTTTGCTCAATGGCGAGCCAGTCCGACCGGGCGCGGCGGCGGTCGCCGCGCGCCTTGACCTCGCCCGCAAGACGGATCGCGCCCGAGAAGTAGAGCAATTTCTCGGTCAGCGTCGTCTTGCCGGCGTCCGGGTGCGAAATGATCGCAAAGGTGCGGCGATTGAGATAGGCGTCGGTCATCGGGCTCGATCGTTCGGGGGGAAGGGGAACGGTCGGGCTTGGTGAGGGCTTGAGCCTTCGACGTCAAGGGTCGCCCACCGCGCCGCGATGAGGGCGGAGGTCTGCAACCATCCGGATTATCGGGATCTATGTTATCCCAATAAAGTGAATCTCAAAAAATGAGGGTTAACAAGACACTTAAATATTTACAGGCCTTTGCAAGAAGTGTAGATTGCTACTCTGTAACCATATGGGGATTTCCATGCGTTTTGTACGTGCCGCGCTTATCGGAGGCCTTTTTGCGTTTGCAGCCTTGCCGGCGAGCGCCGCCTACATCAACCCAGTCACGAATCAAATCGTCGCCGACGGAACCGGAAACGTGATCGTCACGTTCGTTTCGCAGTCGGCCGCGAATTCGAGCAATGTCGTCTCGCTGCCCGGCGGCGGCGTCGTGTTCAACAATCAGACGGCTGCAATCGGGTCGACGTTTGATATCGGAAGTTTCTCCGCGGGCAGTTCGATCAAGTTCCGCCTCGATAATTTGAGCACGGGACTGTCATTTTACACGGGCCAGTGGTGGGACAATTTCGACCTCATGGTCCATGCGCGTCTTTCGACCAATGCGGACGGCTCGATCCGCGTGTCGTTTGAAGACGTGAAAAGACTGTTCAGCGACAAAGACTATAATGACGTTGTCTTTGACGTGATCGAAACGCCGATCCCGGGCGCCATGGTGCTCCTGTTGACCGGCCTTCTCGGTCTTGGCGCCGCCGGCCGCCGCAGCAAGACGGCCTAATCATCGACCTTTGCGGGAATTGCATTCGGCGCGCCGGAAGGCGTGCCGTTTTGTTCTCGGGCAATGATTTGCATGTCGCGCGATCAATGTGAGTTGCGCCCATCCTTCGAGACGCCCATTCGCCTCGTCCTTCGAGACGGCGCTTCGCGCCTCCTCAGGATGAGGAGGTGCAGTTTGCTCGCCCGATGCGCTAGTCTTACGTCGCGCTAAAGCGGGCTAGAGACAGGAATTCCCACTGGGCCGGCGTCCGATCCTCCAGCGCCATCGTGGCGAGCGTCTCGCCAAGGACGGGCGCGAATTTGAAGCCGTGCCCTGAAAGCCCTGCCGCGAAAATGACGCGATCGCTCTCGGGGTGGCGGTCGATCAGAAAATGATGGTCGGCGCTGATTTCATAAAGGCAGCCCTGATGCGCGCCGGGGCGGCCTGCGAGCGCCGGTATCGTCGATGCGAGGAAAGCTTCAAGGTCGGCTTCTTCATTCGGCGCCGGATCGAAGCTGCGGTCTTCGGGCCGGGCGATCTTTTCGCCGCCGGTGTGTTCGGCGACTTTGACGCCCTCGGCGTCGATTGAGGGAAAGCCGTAGAACATCCTGCCTTCTTCGGTCTCGACTGCGAAAGGCGCAAAGCCCTTGCCAAGGTCGAATTGATCCGTTTGCGGACGGCGCCAGAAGAGCGTCTTTGGAATCGGCGTCACGGCGGCGAGCGGAAGTTTGAGAAGCCCGTCCGCCCAGACTCCGGCGGCGATGACGACGAGGTCGAATGTCTCATCGCCTTTGCCGGTCGTAAGAGTGACGCCGTCCTTTGCGGGCGACCATCCTGATATGCGCGCTTCCGGTCGCAACTTTGCGCCGTGCTCTTTTGCAATGCGGATCTGATGGGCGACGGTCTTGCCGGCGAACACGAAGCCGGCCTCATGTTCGAAGATCGCCTCGAAAGAAGGGGGAAGCGTCAGCAGCGGATGATCGCGCTTTAGCTCGGCAGCGCCAAGGTGAATGACCGGAAGGCTGTGCTGTTCGATCGCGGGGCGAAGTCCTGTCAGCAAAAATCCGTCGACCGGCCCCGCTTCCAGTACGCCCGTCTGATGGAAGAGCGTTTCACCGGCTTCCTTCTCGAAGTCCTTCCACATCGCCATCGCGCGCTGCAGGATCGGCACGTAATTTGGGTGTTCGAAATAGGCGGTGCGGAAAAGCCGCGTCGCGCCATGCGACGACCCCATTTCATGACCGAACGCGAATTGGTCGAACAGCGTGACTTTCGCGCCGCGCTTTGAAAGGTGCATGGCGGCGGCGGAGCCGGCCATTCCGGCCCCGATGACGGCGACCCTAGGCATTGCGGTGCGCCCTTTCGAGCAGGCGGCCAGGGCG
>JBGSLM010000091.1:0-11415 GCA_041740755.1 Parvularculaceae bacterium
CGCCCGGCCGTCGGGCCGGCGCTCGATGACGATTTCAAAATTGCCGACGGCGCCGCCGGGCCTGCGCGCCCGCGCCTCCATGCGGCAAAAAGCTTTCGACCGGATGGCGCGATCAACGTCTTCGCGTTCGTCCGCCATAAACAGAGCGGCCAGCGTCGAAGCCTTGCCGGCGTCCGCGAACATCCGGTTCGCCGGTTCCGATATGCTGAGGATACGGCCGTCCGCAGACGCCAGCACAACTGCAGCGCCGCTCGCGCCATGGAAAGACGCGCCCCCGCCAAGGAGATCGATCAGGCGGGCCTTCAGACCGTTAATGGCCGTCGAAATGATCATCTCGATCCTGTGGGCGACTTTCCCGACGCTTTTTATGACGTGGGAAAGGCCGGTTAACGATTTCTGACCATTTGGACGCGACTCCGTTAACAAAAGCTAAAATCCTTCATCCTTTCGGCAGCGTTACGGCAGCACGATTCGGGACCGGCGAACCTTGGGGATTTTTCAACCGCCGGCTCGCGATTAACGTCTCGAATTTGCTTTGAATTTCGCTAGTATCCCGAAAGCCTGGTTAAGGGGGCGACGGGTATTGTGGGCGAAGCGCGCCTTTAATGCAGGCGCGGCAGGCAGGGATTGGACCCCAAAAGGGGCCAGAATCGGGAGCGGATCATGTTGCGTTGCCTTTCGCCGGCGCGTCGCCGGGCAGATCGTCGGAAATTCAGCCTCAAGTCCACGCCGCCGGCAAGGCGGATCGGCGGCGCCATGGCGTCAGCTGCGTCAATCCTCGCCTTTGCGGCGACGAGCGGCGTTTCGGCCGAATCGCTTGCCCAGCCCCGCGACACCGCCCTCGAACGCGCCGCCGCCGATTATGTGCGGTTTCGCGAGGATGTCGCCGCGATCGAGGCGACGCCGTTCAACAGCGCAGAGACCACAAGGGAAGCTCACCGGCGCCTATCCGCGCACGAAGCCCAATCCCTGTCGAAAGGCTGGGTCGCCTACGCCGCCCTCGTCGCAGCCGACACGCCCGCATTCCGCGAGGCGCTGGAAAAAGAAGTCGCGAGCAAGAAAAAGGTCAACGGCATGACCGGCGCCGACGCCTTTTTCGCCAAGCTTTCGGCTGACCCCGCTTATCCCCGCCAGCTTAAAGGCGCTGATGAAGCGATGTCGCGCGTTCTCGCAATGACGACACATGACGCGGCGCGTTTCACTGCGCTCGGCGAAGCCTTCAAGGAACAGGCCTATGCGATGCAGAAGACATCGTGGGGAAAGTCGAAAATTCCGGCGAGCTCCGCGCGCCTTTCAGACGCTGAATCATTTGCGCGCTCGCGCCCTTCGGCGACCGCGCCGTCGCTCGCCTCGGTCACTGAAAAAGGCGTGACGGCGCCGACCCTTGCAAGCGCAAATGCGGCGTGGAATCCGGAATGGGGCAAGGATGCAGGCTCTGGACGCATGACCGAACCGAACGCGCAGGTCATCATGAACCGCGTGATGAACCTTGCCGCCCGTTATGCAGTCAGCGGCGTCAATGCGAAAGCAGTCGAAGTCTACGCCAAAAACGACAAATCGAATTCCTGCCTGTCCTTTGCGGCCCTGACGCTTAAGCAGTGCATCGCGGCGACGCGCGCTCCCTATGAAGAAGCGTTCTGCCTTGGCGAACATGCGCTGAACGATACGGCGTCCTGCATCGGCTGGGTCGCGGGCGTCGAGTAAATCCCTGCGAACTGAGATGTGAAAAGGCCGCCCCCGGGCGGCCTTTTCGTTCGCTCGCCGAAGCGCGATCAGTCGAATCCCTGATCCATTGTGATGGCGGGCGGATCTGCGCAATCGCCGACCGGTTTTGCCGGCACGCCAGCGACTGTGCAGCCGGCTTTCACCGAGTGGAGCACAACGCTTCCCGCCGCGACCTTCGCATTCTCTCCGATTTCGATATTGCCGAGGACTTTCGCGCCGACGCTGATCAGCGCGCCCTTGCGGATTTTCGGATGACGATCGCCCATCTCCTTGCCGGTGCCGCCGAGCGTCACATTCTGCAATATCGAGACATCATCCTCGATGACGGCGGTCTCGCCAATGACGACGCCCGTCGCGTGGTCGATGAAGACGCCCTTGCCGATCGAAGTCGCCGGATGAATGTCGACCTGAAAAAGTTCCGACATGCGGCTTTGAAGATAAAGCGCGAGCGGGCGGCGGTCATGGCGCCAGAGCCAGTTGGCGACGCGCTGCGCCTGCAGCGAGAGGTAGCCTTTGAAATAGAGAAACGGCTGCACATATTCGTTGCAGGCAGGATCGCGCTCATAGACCGCAAGAATGTCGGCAAGCCCCGCCTCAACGATCGTCGGTTCGTCGCCATAGGCTTCAAGGCAGACGTCGCGCCAGATCATGGCGTTCATGTCGCCGTCCGACACCTTCTGCGCAAGGCGATAGGAAAGCGCATCTTCGAACGACTGATGATTGAGGACGTTGGCGTGAAGAAAGCTCGCAAGCGCCGGTTCACGCGCCGCGGCGGACGCAGCTTCAACGCGCATGCGCGGCCATGTCTGGTCGCGGGAGAGCTTTAGCACTTTGGACACGCTCATCGAACGCTCCCTGCAATCAATTTAGCCGGCTCGTCGGGCAATCTGCCCGCGTCCGCCAGCGCCTTCGCTGTCAGAACCATTATTATAGTCAGGGAATCGCGAATGTCGCCTTTAAGCACCATTTCGTGAAGCTCAGAAAAATTAACCCGGCGTTGAGCAAGGATTTCATCGCCGTCGGGATCGGACTGACCCGCCTCAAGCCCCCAGGCGAGAAAACATACCGCCTTCTCGTCCGTCACCGAGTTCGAAATGTCGAATGCCGACAGCGCCAGCCAATGCCGGGCGCGATAGCCTGTTTCCTCGGCAAGCTCGCGCTTTGCCGTGACGAGCGGGTCGACGCCGATGTCGCCGCCGCCTTCCGGAACCTCCCAGCTATAGGCGTCAAGCGGAAATCGATGCTGGCCGACGAGCGGCACCGTTCCGTCGTCAAGGAGCGGCAGAACGCCAACCGCAAAATTCTTGAAGTGAACGACGCCGTACTGACCTGTCACGCCGTCGGGGCGCAAGACTTCGCAGTCTGTCACCGTAATCCATGGGTTATCATAGACGGCGCGTTCCGTTTGAACCGTCCACGGACCAACTATTCTCCCCGGCTTGCCGCTCACGCCGCAACCTTCCTGCGCACCGGGACCGGCAGCTGGCAGACATCAATATGATTGGCGCGGAAGTGAAAAAAGCTTTCCGGGCGATTGCGCCGCGCTTCGGCATAGTCGGCGAACGCGGGCCGCGCGCTGTCGAGGATTTCAAAGGCTTCGCGTTCGGCTTCCGGTATGTCCGCCGCGACGCGGAACGAGACGATCTTCTCGCCGATGTCATCCTCTTTCGATTCCGGCGGCTCGACGCGCCGCAACGCCTGCAGATGCTCCATGCCGTCGATGACGCGCCCGAATACCGACATATTGCGGTCAAGATAACGTTGCGGCTGAAGCGCGATGTAGAACTCGGTCGAGGCCGTATCTGGACCATCCTCGCGGCCGAACGCGAAAGCGCCGGCGCAATGAAGATGCCAGAACGGACCGGCGTTCTCATCATGCCCGGCGGGAATGCTGCCGATGAATCCGGAAACAGGGGCGTATCCATCAACATCGGGAAGCGCCATGAAAGGAATGTCGTCGCTCGCGGATTGAAATTCCGCCTTCATCGGCTTTTTCGCCTTGCGGATCTTCTTTTCGCCGAACGGGTCGCCGCCCTGCGCGACGAAACCGTCGATGACGCGATAAAAGGAGAGCCCATCGTAGAACCCCTCGCGCGCGAGTTTTTTCACCTGCGCAACATGCTTCGGCGCGAGCGCCGGGGACAGCGCAATCGTCACCTTCCCCCGCTCAAGTTCGATCACCAGCGTTTCTTCCGGCGAAATCGTCCGCCAGTCCTGCGCAGTCGTTTCTGCAAGAATTTCAGCGCCTGACTTCTTGCCGGGAAGCGCGTCTGCGAAGGCTGGCGTCGCCAAGAGCGCCGCCGTCCATAATGTCACGATACGGATCATAAGTTCTCCCTAGCCCCTGCCGCGATAGGCCGCAACGCCGGTGTCTGGAATCCACAAGCCCTTGGGCGCGTCGCCCGTCTGATAAAAAACATCGATCGGAATGCCGCCGCGCGGATACCAGTAACCGGCGATCCGAAGCCAATGGGGCTTTGCCGCCGCGACAATCCGGTGCGCGATCGCCAGCGTGCAATCCTCGTGGAAGGCGCCATGATTGCGAAAGGACGACAGGAAAAGTTTCAATGATTTCGATTCGATGAGCTTTTTCGCCGGCGCGTAGTCGATGACGAGATGCGCAAAATCAGGCTGCCCGGTCACCGGACAAAGCGAGGTGAACTCGGGCGCCGTAAAGCGCGCGAGGAAGAGCGCTCCCGCCTGCGGATTTGGAACGGTCTCGAGCACAGCCTCCCCAGGCGACGCCGGCGTTTCGGTCATCCGCCCGAGCTGGCGCAAGGAGGGCTTTGCGGCGCCTTTCGGTGCGACCAGCCGCCGCGACCCCGCCTTTCCTGCGCGCTTTTTCGTCTCGTCGGTCATGCATCGCCTTTCTGAAATCCGGCACACGGCCCCGTGGTATCGGCGCCGCCGCGCCGCGTAAAGCGGACGCTGGCCGGAGGTCCGAAAACGGCCCGGTTGGGCGATTTCGGCAATGGACAATTTCGCCGCCCTTGCCTATAAGCCGCCGCTCCGGAATGCGGCCCGCCCGCACCCCGGCGCCCAGGTAGCTCAGTTGGTAGAGCAGCGGATTGAAAATCCGCGTGTCGGTGGTTCAATTCCGCCCCTGGGCACCATTAAAGACAATAACATATTGGTTTTATTGTACTTTTTTGTGCTGGGGAAATTCCTACCAACCAGTCTACCAACGCTTCTATTCGGGTCGGCGAAAGTCATCCCGACCGGAATAGTTCGGTTGGCAGACCTTTCTCGATTTTCCTCGTCATATCGGCGTGCAAATCGTGCTTGGCGTTCTTATCGCGACACTGCGCTGTCTCGCTGCCGCACGACGCAAAATCGTGTAGCCCGATCCGGCGACCGAAAGAGAATGCATATCATCTCTCCAATAGAAGAAACGCCGGCTTTCGCCGGCGTGACAAGTACAGGGAGGATGAAGTTGGGAAGGCCCCGCTGCTCCGCAGCGTCTATGAAGCCATCTTCGCCAAGTTCTGCTTCTGCTCAATCAATTGATCGTCAATCCAAATGGGAGCCGCGGGCGAATCTCCGCCCCGCACGACGAACAAAGTCACCCCATTCTCGGAGTTTGACCACCAGCTGCGAACGAGGGTCTTCGGGACCGTGATGGTGTCGCCTTTTTCAAGTTCGAGATATTTGTCGCCCCAGAACAGCGTGACGGCGCCGTCCTGAACGAACACCACTTCTTCTTCGCTTCGGGAATGCGGCGGAATCCGACCGCCCTTTTCAAAGACGATCTTGCGAAAATGGAATCCATGCGGGTTCGACATCTTGCCCGCGTGAATACGCTCCGCCGGGTTCACCGGACCCAGGATCGCGGCTTCGGAAACGCCTTTCGAATGTTGGGGGAGAGCGGTCGCGCGGCTGAGTATGGCGTCGCTTGCCTTGAGCACGCACGCGTCCATTTCGGCGGCGCTCATGCGGCGAAAATTCTTCAGGTCATCATGCGAGGTCGGCCGGCATGGTTCATCGCCTTCAGGAATCTTCTCGCCGGCGCGCGTGTCGACCAGTCGACCGGCGCGTGTGAGAACGAGACCGTAGTCTTTTGCCTGTTCGAAGACATACGGCGCCCAAGTGACATGACCCGGGTCGTCGCGGCCGAGAATGGCGAAGAGGAAGCTCTCCTCGTCTGACACGCATTCAAACCCGCGAAACACATTGACCGGTATTGAGATGACGTCGCCGGCATGAAGGATCGCCTCGCCGTCTGTGGCGTCATGTCCCCACCTGAAGGCCCATGATCCTGAGTGAACGAGGAATACTTCCTCTGTCTCGTGGCTATGCTGAGAATTAAGGCAGCCTTTCGGTTGGCGCGCGCCCCCGATATTGAAGCCGTGTGGGATTTTCACATGCACATGCTGGCCGGGGCTTTCTGCGACCCCGGGGCCGATGATGCAGAAATTTTCCTTCCGGTCGCTTCCAGGGGTTCTTGCATCGATGAACGCCGTTTTGCAGGCGATCAAGTCGCGATAACGGACGAGCCGCGCCTTCATCTCGTCGACGGAGTAAGTCATGTGCGGCCCCCAGGGATCATGTGCGTCGGCGCTGAAATGTACTTCGAATGCAATTCTTGATCAAGCAAAGTCGCCTGCTGCATTACCGCCGGTCGTCCCAGCCTTTGCCGTCGAGCAGATCGCGGCCCATCTGCCGGAAGGCGTCGATGATATCGAGGTGGACCCAGTTTTCGACGCAGTCGCCGTTCTCGTCGAATCGCCAAAAATCCATATATTTCAATTTGATACGCTTGCCGGTCGCCGGCATGCCAAGGAAGTCTCCCGAATGGGTCGCCTCAACCGTTCCATAGGCCGCGACGAGATCGCCATCCTCGAGAATGAGATCGATGGTCGTGAATTTGTCCTTAAAGGCGTTGAGGAACGGCCTTTGCCAGCCGTCCTGAAACTCCTTGAGGCTCGACTTGGTCCCGGGTCCCGCCCCGCCCCGCCAGACGAAATTGTCAGCGAAATGCGCGCCGATTCCGTCGATTACATGCCGATTAAGCGCATCATTCATGGCGATGATCCGCTCTTTGTAGGACGTCTTTTCCATCGTAAATCCGTTCGCGCCCGGCGCTTTATCCGCCGTCAGCGTCTTCTGTAGACTTTTTTGCATTCGCATGCAATCAGGGTTAACGCGCGGACCGCCATAGCGGCGCGGAACATGGGCACCTTATGCAGACTTCGACGCCGATCACGACTGTCGCCACGACGGACATCGCCGACTTGCTCGATCCTTCGCCTCTGGGCCGGCGCATGCCGATGGCGGGGTTCGATGAGGAATTCGTCGATATCGCCGACTACATCATCCGCATCACCGATCGCATCTGGCGCGAAAAGAAGATCGACCTTTGCCTCCGGTATTATACAGAAGACAGCGTCATCCATACGCTCACCGGCGATATCGTCGGCGCCAAGACCGTCGAGGCGAACACCCACGCCACATTGCGCGCGTTTCCGGACAGAACGCTTGACGGCGACAATGTCATCTGGTCGGGCGACGATCGCGAGGGCTATTATTCTTCGCACCTCATCACGAGCCGGATGACCAATCTCGGCCTATCTGACTTCGGGCCGGCGACTGGCAAGCGCGTCCGTATACGAACGATCGCTGATTGCCTGTGCCTCAAGAACAAGATCATTGAGGAGTGGCTTGTTCGCGACAATGCGGCGTTGGTGTTGCAGCTCGGCTTCGACCTTACGAAGACAGCCCGTTCGCAAGCGAGCGCAGATCGGGATGAGGGCCGGAACCTTATCGCCGCTTTGGCGCAATGGCGCGATGATTGCGGGCGCGACGCCGCAAGACCTATCTCAGGCTCGGCGCTTCCTTCGCCTGAGCGGGAGCCGGCGGCGTTTTCCGAAGCCGTATTCGGATCGATCTGGAATGAACGACGATTCGATCTCCTGCCAACGGCCTTCGATTTCCGCGTCGGGGCGCATGTGACCGCTTGCCGCGACATTTATGGAACCGTCGAGTACCGCGAATATCTGGCGCAACTCTTCGTCGCCTTTCCCGATCTCAAAGTCCGCCTCGATCATGTCGCGGACATTCCTTACCTTGCCGACGCGCGCGACATTGCTGTTCGCTGGTCCCTGTCAGGAACGCATCAGAGTGATGGCATCTTCGGCCCGGCTTCCGGCGCGCCGATCTACATCATGGGCGTCACCCATTGGCGCGCGATGAAAGGCCGGATCCGTGAAGAATGGACGGTCTTTGATGAACTCGCCGTTCTGCGGCAGATCGAAACCCATCGCCTGAACGAATGACGGCGAAGCAAAAAGTTTTCGATGCGCACCACCATTTGTGGTCGCTCACCGCTTGTCGTTATCCCTGGTTGATGGCGCACGGCGCCCGCCGCTTTTTCGGGGATCCGACGCCGATTCAGCGAGATTATCTCATTGACGAGTTTATAGGCGATGCCGCCGAATTCGAATTGGTCGGCTCGACGCACATTCAGGTCGGGACTGAGGAAGAGGATGCCGTCTTTGAAACGAAATGGCTTCAGGACGTCAATGACGAAAGCGGCGGCGTTCCAACCGCCATTGTAGCCTTCGCCGATCTCCGGCGCCCTGACCTAGACCAAATCCTGAGCGCTCATTCGGCGTCAGCAGCCTTTTGCGGCGTTCGGCAAATCGTCGGTCGACACCCGAGCGAGGACGGCAAGACCGGGACGGCTGCGCTTCTTGATGATCCTCGTTTCTTGCGTGGGCTTAAGCTGCTCGAGCGACGGAAGCTGACGTTTGACCTGCAATTGACCGAGAACCAATATTGGGGCGCCTTGCGCTTGTTTGGCCATTCGCCGGAACTCAAGACCGCGCTTTGCCATTTCGCTTCGCCGTGGGATCTCTCAAAGAGCGGGTTCAAGAGGTGGCGAGATGCCATGCGCACTTTCTCGGAGATGCCGCAGATGTCGATCAAATTTTCAGGGTTCGGCATGTTCAAACCGGACTGGACTGTCGGCGACATTAAGCCTTACGTCGATACTGCGCTTGAACTCTTCGGCCCGAAGCGCTGCATGACGGGATCGAATTTCCCGGTCGACAAGC
Source organism: Parvularculaceae bacterium (assembly GCA_041740755.1). Lineage (GTDB taxonomy): Bacteria > Pseudomonadota > Alphaproteobacteria > Caulobacterales > Parvularculaceae > Amphiplicatus. Next base: position 8,778 of record JBGSLM010000091.1, read on the forward strand.
TATACGGCGGCTACGGCCGCATCTGGCAGGCGGTTGGCGCCCTCATCGCGGATTCTCGAACGCAAGAACGCGTCACAATCGACAACGCTGTTGAATTTTATTCGGCGCCGCTCGCGGCAAGCCGGTCAAATTCCGCCCGTAACACTCTTGCGCCTTCCAGGATGAAGGCGTGATCCGATTTCAGGATGAAGAGTGAGGCGCCGGCCTTGCGCCATCGCGGGATTTCATTGAGGTCGCTCACAAACATGCCGACAGGCCGTTGATGACGCATCCCCGCCGCGCAAATCAGCTGGACAGCGTCAATAACGACCTCGTCCGTCGGCGAGGCGGCGCCAAGAGCGACCGTCAGATCGATGCGGCCGACGAATAGGCAATCGACGCCCTCGACGCCGGCGATCGCGTCGATATCGCGCAGCGCTTCGAGATCCTCAACCTGGGCGATCACCGCTGTTTCCGCGTTCGAGCGTTTGAGATGCTCGCTCATCGGCCGGGTCGTGTAGCCGGCCGCTCGCGACGACCCCGCAAACCCGCGCCCGCCGGCGCCATAGCGGCACGCGCCCGACAGTCGTTCGGCGTCTACTCGGCTGCGGACATGCGGCGCAACAATACCGACGGCGCCGCAATCAAGAGCGCTGAGAATATGTTCCGGCGCCGAAGATGGCGGTCTCACCAGCGCCGGCATGTCGCTTGCGCGCAAGGAGGAAAGACAGGCGTCGATCGAGAGGCGATCGAATGGCGCGTGTTCGGCGTCAAGACAGACGCAATCGAGGCCGGTCAGCCCGAGGACGTCAGCGACAATCGGTGACGGCGTCTTAACCCAGGCGCCTATCAAAGGTTCTTTCGCCAGGAGGTGATTTCTGAAGGACTGAAAGCGTGTCACGCCGCCCTGCCCCATAGTCTGTCGCTGGCGATGGCGGCGCCTTCCGACAAAGCGGCGAGCTTGGCATAGACGATATCGGGATCGACGGCGCCGAAACCGGCGAATGTCGAGAACCCGCAATCCGTCCCAGCGATCACGCGCTCGCGCCCGACAATATCCGCAAATTTCTCGATCCGCTGCGCTACGAGCCGCGGATGCTCGATGAAATTGGTCGTTGAATCGATGACGCCGGGGACAAGGATCTTATCATCCGGAATTCTGGTCGCCCGGAACACTTCCCACTCATGCGCATGACGCGGATTGGCCGCCTCAAAAAGCAGCGCCTTCGGCTTGGCCTTGAGCGCGATCGGGAGAACTGTCTCCATCGGCGCATCGCAATGATGCGGTCCTTCATAATTGCCCCAGCAGACATGCAGGCGCATGCGGTCGGCCGGAATGTTGCGCACCGCATCGTTTAAAGCGTCGACATGCTGTTCCGCGAGGCGTCGATACTCCGCGTCGCTTTTGTCCTTGAACATCATGTGCCGGCCAAGGCCGAGATCGGGCGAGTCGAGTTGGAGGACGAACCCGGCTTCGACGATCGCTTCGTATTCAGCGCGCATGGCGTCGGCAAGCGCATGAAGATAGGCCTCATGCGACGGGTAATATTCGTTTGGCTGGAAGAGCGCGATGACGCCTGGCGAGGCGGCGTTCATAAACGCGTCAACGGGTTTTGCGGCTTGCAACGCCGACTGGAAATTTTCGATGTCCGCTGCCAACGGTCCCATATCCTTCACGCAAATCTCGCCGACGCATTTCGGGCGGCGATAGCTGGGCGTTCCGCCACCTTTCGCCAGTCGCTCCAGAAACCCGGGGAACGCTTCAAGATCCTTCGGCGGATTGCGCGGGCTGTCGCCTTCAAATCCGGTGATCCGATCTTTGATGTAGGTCGCGTAGGAAATCTTGCTCATTTCACCATCGCTGACGATATCGACGCCGGCGCCGGTCTGGCGACCGACGACCGTCATCACCGCATCGGCGATCGTGCGCTTGAAAGAGAAAAGATCGATCAAATCGCCGCGCTCTTGCGCAAACACGCCATCGCTGACGGCTTTCGAACGGGGCAGGCTGCCGACATGGGTTGTCAGGATACGGTCAGAGCTTGTTTTCACGTCGGTATATCCAGTTTTTCCAGAAACTCGCATAAGGATTTGGTCACGGCGTCCGGCGCCTCCATTGTCGACAAATGACCGCAGCCTGAAATGATCTGAAGCCGCGATCCCTCAATGCCGCAATGCATGATCTCATGGATTTCAGGCGGGCACACTTCGTCTTCTGCGCCGGCGATGATGAGGGTCGGACACGTAATCGACGAAAGCGTTTCCACGCTGTCGTTGCGCGACATGAGCGCCCGTGACTGCCGGATGAAAACTTCCGGACCGAGCGCCGCGGCCATCGCATAGATCTCATCGAGCAAGTCCTGATCGCCTTTCGATCGTGCGCCGAGATAATTGGGCTTCAACTCCTCCATCACGACCGATTTCAGCTGTCCGCGCTTTACCCGTTCGATCTGCGAGAGCCGCGTCGACTGTCGCGCCGGCGAGTCGGCAAAGGGCGTCGTATTGAGGAGCGCGAGCCCGGCGATCCGACCCGGCGCTTGCCGCCACGCCTCGAACGCGACGATGCCGCCCATGGAAAGTCCGACAAGGCAGAACCGGTCAGGCGCATCCGACAATAGCCGCTCCGCCATCGCCCCAATCGTAGTATCCTTCGAAAGAT
>JBGSLM010000092.1:0-3918 GCA_041740755.1 Parvularculaceae bacterium
GCCGAGCGCTTGAGCTATCTGACGGCTCCGCGCACGGCGCGCTCGCCAAACCGGAAACGATGAAGTATTTAACCGCAGGACTCTCTGAATAAACGTGGGAGCCAAGGGGCTCACATCAGTTTCCATGTCGCCTCAATGCGCCGTTTCCAGCGCTAACTCCAGCGATTGTAATGTTACTGTGTCCAATTATGGCGCATTCGCGGCCAGCTTCGAGCCAATTTCGCCGTATTCCGGGACGAAGGAGATTCTTGGGCAATTCCAGCTGGGGCAACAGGCTTGGAGGCTTGAAATGAGACTTTTGATGAAGACGGCTGCGGCGTTGGCGCTCGGGCTTGGCGCTATCGGCGTGACCGCGGCATCGGCTGATGACGACGATCGCGGCCGCGGCCGCGACCGCCAGGAACGACGAGATCATGATGGCGATCGCAGCGGCCGGGAACAGCGCGCTGACGACAATCGCGAGCGCGACAGTCGGTATGACAATCGCCGCGGAGACGAGAGCCGCGTAGCCGAACGCCGCGCCGACAATCGCCGCGGGGATGACGCGCGGACATATGAACGCCGCGCCGACAATCGCAGCGCCAATGACCGCCGTGCAGTCGATCGCCGTGCGGTCGACCGCCGCACAGACAATCGCCGCACAGATACCCGCCGCGTCAATGACAACAATTACAGGACCGGCAGTTACAATGGCGGCAATTACAATGGCGGGCGTCCGGTTCGCTGCACGATCAATCACGACCACCGCCACCACCACCGCGACTATTACACCTATTATCCGAAGGACCGGTACTACAACGACGATCCTGGATTCTCGATCTCGCTGAACTTCGGAAACGGTTACTATGATCGCGGCGGCGCCTATTACAAACGCCCCTATTACGATCAGCGCGGCTATCGCGACTATGGCCGCGTCGTCAATCGCGAGGTGATCAATTTGCGCGGCTATCGCGCCGATGCGATCCTCATCGAAGAAGCATTCGACGGCCGCCGGGGCTACAATCTCGTCTGCACCGTCACTGCGCGCGGACCTGACGCCCGCTATGTGCCTTATGGCCAGTTGCGGTCGATCGCGGAGCGTTATTGCTCGCGCCGCGCGGATATTCGCGTCTACGCCTGACGCATCGGGCGACAAAAATGAAACGAAAAGCCCGGCGCCTGGCGCCGGGCTTTTTCACGATCGCTTCGCTGCGACGCGGTCGGCAAGGGCGTGTATGCCCTTGGGCTTTGGCTTTTCCGCCGGCCCGCTTTCGGTTCTGACGCGCCAGAAGCGCATGACGCGCTCGGCGGCCTCATGCGGAACCTTCAGATAGAGATCGAGTATTCTAAGCGCCTTTTGCTGTTCGGCCTCGCCGCGATGCAGGCCGAACACGATCTTGGCGAAGGTTGAGCGCTCAAGGCCCGCAGCCCTGCACGCGATTGCAAGCGATTCAAACGATTTGTCCTGCAAAATGCGTTGCGCGGTCGACGAATCGACGCCGACATGGTGCGCAAACGCCAGCAGGAACTCCGTCGATCGGCGGCTTTCGACGAGATCTTTCAGCAACGTTTCGTTGAGAAGACCGGAGGCGATTTTTTCTTCGATGAATTTGCGCGCAGCCGCAAGGTCCGTATGCGCACTGTCAACCGCCTGCTGCAGGATCTTTGCGCGATTGCCCTCGATCGCTTCATCGATCAGCGCCGGATCTAGAAGGTCGGAGCGTTTGAGAATTTCGCGCTTTAGCGCTGACGACACGAAGAAATACATCTGCGTCAGCAAATTGGCCGGCAAATCGTAGCGTTCGGCAAGCGGCCCTTGAAGGTCAGGCAAGGCGCGCGACTGCTCGACGAGCTTTGACATCGTCTCGCCGGTGAATTTCGCGCCCTGGTTCTCGGCGAGCGTGACGAGAACGTCCTTGCCGCCGCGCTCGACGAGGGCGGCTGAAACGGTCGGCGTCACTTCGCGCCTGCGCGAGATCGCCTTCATGTGATCTTGCGTGCGCTGGCGAATGATGCGGACGAGGTCGTCTTCGGAAAGCGCGGCGCTGCGCTCAAGGATCGGCTGGGCGACGGAGATTTCGTCATGCGCAAGCTGGCGAACGAGATTGCGCGGCGCGTTCGGCGTGTCGGCGAGCTTCTCGGCGATTTCGATACGCAGCGCGATTTCGACCGATTCCGTCACCTTCGACAAAATGACGTCGAAATGCTGCATTTCGGTCGACGTGTACCGGTCGGGCGCCGCCATGAAGACGTCGGTGATCTCACGCAGCAGATCCGCGCGTTTTTCCGTCGAGCCTTCGCGCGCCACTTCTATCAGCTGTTTGAGGCGCGAGACGGTCCCCGTCTGTGCAGACATGATCAATACTTCCCTCAGCGTGGGAGGATGATGTCCGGTAACCGTAAAAAATTCGCTTGCGGGCGACGCGCCGGTTTGCGGCGGCGCGCAGGAAGGCTTAAGAAATCCTTTCTTTTCAGTTGCGGAGCCCGTTCCCCATGAGACATTGGCCCATGCGCTTTTCCGTCATTTTCGCCGCCCTGCTCCTTTCCGCCTGCGCTGGCGGCTCAGGCCTTGATCTTGGCGGCGGGGGCGGGAACTACGCGGCGGCCTCGGTCCTCGGCGCTGAACTGCCGTCTTCCGAGGCGCGCGCGCTTGAGCCGGCCTTCCTGCAGGCGGTCGAAAAAGGCGCGGCCGGCGAGCGGTTCGACTGGCGCGGTTCTTCCTCTTTTGGATGGGTGAAGGCTCGCGAAGCCTGCGTCGGCAATCTAAAGGCGGACCCCAATGACTGTCCGGCGGCGGCCGATGGACTGGCGCTCGGCGAATCCTACGAGACCGAGCAGGGGCTTTATGCGCTGACGCGCAACGCCAATGTCCGAACCGGTCCGTCGACGGATTTTCCGGTGAACCGTCAGCTGGTCTCTGGGACCGCGGTCACGGTCGTCGGCAAGGTCGTCGGCAAACCATGGATGCTCGTCGAAGCGGACAAGAAAATCGTCGGCTATGTGCATGAGAGCCTGATGATCAAGGCTCCCGGCACAGAGCTTGATCTCGCCGGGGGTCCGCGCCGTGAGGCGACGCCCTGCCGCATCTACGAGCAGCGCCTTTCCTATCAGGGACGGTCTGACCTTTGGGAAGGCGTCGCCTGCAAGGAAAGCGGACGCTGGGTCGTGAAGGCAAGACCTGCTGACGAGCCGGTCAAACTCTACTGACCGGCTCCCTCGCGGCGCGATCCGCCTTACCGCCAAGTCAAACTAATGCGCAGACGCAATAGAGCTAATTTGCCAGATGCGCCAGCCGCCTGAAGATTCCCGTGCAGAGGGCGGGGACCGGATTTCCATATGGGCGATACGCTTCAACCGGCTAAGAACGGCGCGGCGTCAACGCTCGCCGCCATCCTGATTTCGAAAGCGGCGATCGCCACCTTTTCGATCGCGCCATTCCTGATCGGCGGATATATCGATCGCCTCGGTCTGTCGGCGGCCGAAGCGGGCCAGACGCTGTCAATTGAGATTTTCTCGCTCGCCCTCTCGAACGCCTTTGCTTACCTCTGGATCGCGAAGATCGATCATCGCAAGCTGGCGCAAAAACTTCTTCTTGCGCTTATCGCGCTCAATATCGCCTGCATTTTTTCGAGCGGCTTTGCGGGTCTCCTCGCCATGCGCGCCGTCATCGGCGTCGTTGAAGGCGCGCTGCTCGCGATCGGATTCGGCCTGATCGGCAAGACAGCGCGGCCTGAGCGCAATTTCGGCCTCTTCTTCGCGGTGTCGCTGTCAATCGGCGCCGCCAATGTGCGCATCCTGCCGCTCTTCATCGAACAGGCGGGCGTGATCGGCCTGTTCGCAAATCTCTGTCTTTATGCGCTGATCGCGCTCGCGGGATCGCTTGCGCTCCGGCAGGGCGATTTCACTCAACGCGCGCAGGGCGCCGGCGCTGCGACGGAA
>JBGSLM010000093.1:0-9388 GCA_041740755.1 Parvularculaceae bacterium
TGCGGGCCGTGCGACTGCAGGCCGCTCGACGCGCGATTTCACCGGCGCGGCGCGCGCGACCGGCTGCATCATGTCTTTCGCCGCTTCAACCATCAGCACGCCTGAGAGCCCCGACCACATCTGCGCGCCGGCCTTTTCCCATGCCCGCGCCGCGCGCAGGAGAAATCGCGCACCGAACGGGGGAAAGTAAAGGGCGCCGCTCCACGCAATCGGGCGAAACATTGATTGCTGAAGCAGTTTTTCAAGCTGACCCTTCAGATACGGCCGGCCATGGGCGAAGGGCGTCGTATCGATCATCGACCAAAGGCCCCGTCGATGGGCGACCACCATGATGACCCGTCCGTCGCTGGTGAGGACGCGCCAGACCTCGCGCATCAGCCGCGCAGGATCATCCGACTCCTCGATGCCGTGGACGATAAGCATCCGGTCGATCGACGCATCCGGAAACGGCCATTGATGTTCGCCAGAAAGCGTCGCCGCGTTCTTCCGATCCGGCGGCCAGTGAATAACACCCTGCCCGGCGGGCGCGATTGCAATCGTCCGCTCCGCATTTGGAAATAGTCCAAGATAGGGCTCAGCGTGACCAAAGCCTGCAATTCTTAGACGCGCATGATCGCGCCAGGCCTCCTCGACACGCGCGGACACGAACCCCTTCGCCGCCGCTCCGAGCGGGCTTTCATAGAAATCATGAAGATCGAGAATGTCGGTGCGCATGCCGGGGCCGTTTTCTCCTGTTTGCGGCGGCGGCACAACTGCGCGTCGAACGATGGCGTCAAATTCCAGCTGCGGCGCGCGGCTCGTAGCTGCGGCCCGCTTCGATGTCACGCCACTGGCGGACATGGGGCGGCTCATCGTCAAGCCAGCGCGCATGACCGTCCTCGATCACCATGATTTCTTCCCATTTGGCGCCGACATCGCCGGCTCCTGCATGCGGCTCCACCAGCCACAATCCATCATGGGGCGGATGATCGGATGTCTTGCGCGCATTCCAGGTCGGATCTTCACGGCCGATACCGGTCGCTGCCGCCCAGCCTTTCAAGATGAACCAGCCGAGCGACAATCCGTCGAAACCCTTAATGCGCCAGGTGAAAGGCAGCGGCATTGTCTTCAACGCGCGATGTCCGAGCACTGCGCCCGGATGCTTGGTATGAACAGGCTCATATCCAGCGGATCGCATCGATGCTTCAACATCTCCAGCGATCTCGGCGAACCGGCGGCCCCCATTGACCGCATCGAGAACGGATCGGCGATAGGACGCGAGGCTAACCATCATCTGGCGATGTGCGGCGTTTTCGCCGAAGCAGAATGAATAGGACGTATCCACCATATAGCCGTCAAACAGCGGCGAGGCGTCAAGAATAACGCTGTCGCCCTCGTGCAGTTTGACGTCTCGCGGATAGAATTTGCCGACCGATCAGTCGCCCGGCAGCGCCGCCCGGCCGCCGAAAAGAGCGACGGGAAGGTGGAAGAACGCCGTCGCGCCAGCCGAGCGATAGCGCTTGACGAGGCTGCGCGCGACATCCTGTTCGGTCGCGCCTTCTTCAAGTTCGGCCCCGGTCACTTCAAGGATTTCGAAGGATCGACGCTGGAGTTCCCGAAACCTCGCAAGCTCCCCTTCGCTGAATTTTTTCGACTTTACGAGCATTTCGTCATACTTCCCGCGCCCGCAGGGTCGGTCAACGCAAAGTTGCGCCTCATCAGCCGGTGGTCGCACGGGCCAAAATATCCGACAAAAACTGCTGACCGAGCTTTTTGAAGCCGCAACGCACGCTAATTTCCGCCAACGGAACGATTGGAGGCTTGAATGCCGGCCTGGCTTTCCTGGATCTATCGACGCTGGGGACAAACTCTGTGCTTTGCGCTCGGCGGGTTCATGACCTTTTACGCATTTGGCGATCAGGCTCTGAAACCCGGCGTTGCTCTCGGGTCCGGCGCCATCTTTCTAGCAACCGCGCTCGGCCTGAAGGCGTTGACGATCTGGAAAGAGCGCCCGCCGCGCTGAAAAGCGGCTGATTGGACGGAGCCGGGAGCGGCGGTTATTGTCACGCGATGTCGCTCGAGATCCGCCAGTTTCCCTGCCTTTCTGACAACTACGGCTATATCGTTCGCGATCGCGAGACGGGCGCTGTCGCGACAATCGACACACCAGACGCGGATGCGATCAACACGGCGCTCGCCCGCGAAGGCTGGCGGCTTACGCATATTCTCAACACGCATTGGCATCCGGACCATGCGGGCGGGAATTTGGCGCTGAAAGAGCGCTGGAATTGCCGGATCATCGGGCCGAAGGGCGAGGCTGCGAAAATCCCCGGCATTGATGACGCTGTCAGCGAAGGCGATATCGTCGCGCTCGGGGCGTCACGTGCGGTCGTTCATGATACGCCCGGCCATACGGCTGGGCATATCGTCTTTCACTTCACGGACGACGGCGCCGCGTTTGTCGGTGATACGATTTTCGCACTCGGCTGCGGGCGCCTGTTTGAAGGAACGCCGCAAGAGATGTGGGCGTCGCTTTCGAAGATCGCGGCGATGCCTCCGTCAACGAAACTTTACTGCGCGCATGAATACACGCAGTCGAATGCGCGTTTTGCGGTGACTGTCGATCCCGCGAACGAGGCGCTTTTGCGCCGCGTCGTCGAGATCAATGCAAAACGCGCCAAGGGCGAGCCGACCGTGCCGTCGACCGTCGAAGAAGAACTGGCGACCAATCCTTTTCTTCGCGCGCAAAACGTTGGCGTTCGCCAGGCGATAGGGCTACCCGGCGGCGATCCCGTCACCGTTTTCGCCGAAGTGCGTCGGCGGAAGGACAGTTTCCGGTAATTCGCGATTGCGCGCGGGATCACTCGCATTGCTCAAACGCCGGGGACCCATGCCGCGACGGAGCCGCGCATGATGTTTGAATGATTGACTTGTCAAAGAGCCGCGAACGCCGCCTGCGCGAACGCTCACCTGTATTCGCAGATGAAGTGGGAAATTCCCGGTACTATCTAGCTTACGCCACTGGCAAAAAATCCCGCAAAAACAAACATCTAACAGCCTCGTTGGAGGCTTAGATGTCTAGCTTGTTTTCCGTGCTCGCTGGCTTGGCGGCTCATTGCTTGGGCAGCGGTTTGATGCCCACGGTAATGATAGCATCGATAGCCGGAAGCGGTTCACTCGGTATCGCTACCGACCGCATCATGGCGCCCCCGGTGGGCACGCGCGAGCCGACTGCCTGTAGCCCGAGCGGTTCGGCGACGCTAGCAAGGCCGCCGTGCAGGGCTTCGGCCAAGGCGGAGTGCCCAACCACAAAGACCCCAAATCCAACATCGCCCATCGGTACAACCGAGAACCTAGAATCGACGGCGCGGATTCCAGCGGCGGAAAGGGTGTCCATTATTTGCAGAGCCAGCGCAGCACCTTCCGCATCGAGTGCATACGAATCGATCTTGACGGTTGCCCCTGCAAATTGCGCCCAAGATTCCGCGAGGCGCTTCGATTCGTCTGGTTGGATTCTGCGCGGCGCAATTTGGGCGCGCAGCTTCAAGTTTTCAGCCTCGACATTTTCGGCCCGTTCTTCGGCTTGGCCAGCGCGAAGATTGGCATTTCCTGCGACCACTGCCGCGTCGCCGGCGGCCTTGCCTGCTTCGATCCCTTCTTTCCGCGCGTCGGCGACTTTGCCTTCGACTTCCAATTTGTACCCGTCGAAAGCGGCATCCTTCTCTGCCGCGATCTCGCGCTGCCAGCCAATGATTTTCCAGCTTAGCACTGCGATTACGATGGCGGACGCGGCGGCTATCCCAAGCGCCCACAGATACACAAGGTTTGCTGAATCGACCCACCATTCGAGCGGCTTGCCCAAAAGCAGGCGAGAGACGCTTGAAGTAGTTGTGCTGTCGATCTGTGGGCTTGCCGTAATAGTCTTGCTCTCGGTGCCGGTCGTTGCCACGATTGATTATTTCCGACGGCGACGGAAGTCTAGTCAACGATCACATCTAACCCGTGGGAGGGTTAGATGATTGGAGCGTTACTTGCTTTCTGGCTCGCCATCAGCGGACTTGATCAGTTTGACGAAGTCGGCCCCTGGAATGGCGTTCGGCGTGAAAACGAAGGCGGGCTGACCGTTCGGTCCAGTTCCAACGTAATTCATCTTCGCGGAGAACCCGAACTCGTACTGATTCCCGAACGCAGTTTCAATTTTTATACGCTGCCAATACCACAAGAACTCCCTGCCAGCGGTCAAATTCTCAATGCGATCCGGCAGCAGTATTGGAATTGGGAACGCGTGCCACGCTTGACTTCGTGGAGGCAAGACCCTGCCCGAAAAGGGTGGAAGGCTTGCCTCCTCCCCGCCGGTGTAAGCAGGGGGGGTGGCGCTGACATCGACCCACGAGACTTCGTCGATAATCTGGGCGTAGGAGTTACCGAGGTTATGCAAGAGCGTAAGTATGTTTGGACTCCGGCCAGACTCGCCTGTTATTTTCACCTCGGTAACAGCCAAGTATGGTTCGTTGCTTACCGAGAAGGCTTTCCTTTCAAGTTCGAGGGCCTGTCCCATTGTGCCCGCTTGGGACTTCGCCGCATCGCTCGCTGCGAGGGCGGCATTCGCAGTTCTTCGGGCGACCGCCAGCTGCTGCTTGAACTGCCGACTTTGCGAAATCGCGCCGTCGCGGACCTCATTGAGGCTATTCTTCATAATGATGGTCTGCCAGATGATCGTGCCCAAAAGCAGGACGTTGGCCACAACGAGAAGAAAGGACAAGCTGAGATCGTACCGTTCAGACCGCGTGAGTCGCTCGGAATCTGGACGACTGTCATGCTCGGCGCCGTGCTTATCGGTCTCGGCCTCTTCCTCATTATCGCCGGTAAGACTGCTATCAAGATCGCCGGTCTGCTCTTGCTCGCCGTCGGAATTTATCTCGCTTGGCTGGGCTTCTGGTGGGGAAGCGGCGATCGCTGATGAGCGGTGCGCTGAATACAGAGTCCACGCCGCCCAGCCAGCGACAAGCACTCCAAACGCAAAGGCAGCCCACAGCATCATTGCACGCCTAGTGCTCACGGCTCGCTAACCCAAGCGCAACGACTCGACTCCCATCGCTTCCAAGCATTGGATCAAGAACCCCGCTGAGAACCCGCCCCGCGCAATCTTATTAGAAAGATTCCGAGCGGTGTCTTCTACCCCTATCGCGGCTAGTTTCTGCGCCAAGTCTTCATAACTCAAGTTCCTACGGGCGATTTCTGCCCTCAAGAGCCCTTTGGCCTTGTCCTGGTACTCCTTGTCGATTGTTTCCATTGGATTTCCTCAAATTCGATGATTTTTTACCGATTTTGAGGAAATAGCACTTGATTAGGTGATGAACAATCCCCAGATACGATGCGTAGGCATCAGATTTGAGGATTTCAATGGCCCAACACTTCCTTCTCTCCGCCGCTTCCAAGACCCTGAACATCGGGGAAGTGGTCCGCATGTCGGATGAGGCCATTGAGCGCCTGTTCGCCCAGCTTCGCTGGCCGGATACCCACGGTGCGCCTACCTGCGTTCATTGCGGCTCATTCACCGTTTACGATTGCCGCCGCAAGAGCGGCGCCCCGCGCTATCGCTGCAAGGACTGCGGCAAGGACTTCTCGATCACGAGCGGTACGCTGTTCGCCTCGCACAAGATGAGCCTGCGTTCCTACCTGCTGGCGATCCTTCTTTTCTGCAACGAAGTGAAGGGCAAGAGCATGTTGGCGATGAGCCGCGAGTTAGGCGTCGCCTATCAAACAGCGTTCGTCCTCTGCCACAAATTGCGCGAGGCGATGGCTCAGGAAACGAAAGGCCGCAAGATTGGCGGCGAAGGCGTTGAAGCGGAAATCGACGGCGCGGTGTTCGGCCATTACGTCAAACCCGCAAACCGCAGAGAGGACCGGAAAGACCGCCGCCTTGCGGTCAATCAGTCAGCCCGCAAGCGGTTCGTCGTCATCGTCCGCGAGCGCGACGGCAACACGACGCCGAGGGTGTTCAAGACCGAAGCCGACGCAACTAGGTGGATCGCCGCCAGCGTTGACCGCGCGACCGTTCTCCATGCGGACGAAGCGCCGTCATGGAACAGCCTTCACGCCAAATTCGACGTGCGCCGCATCAATCACGAGAAAGCCTACTCATGGGGTGGAGCTTGCACGAACCAAGCAGAGTCATTCTTCTCGCGCCTTCGCCGCGCGGAGCAAGGCCACCATCACTCGATCAGCGGCCCGTATCTTCTCCGCTACGCTCAGGAAGCGTCATGGCGGGAGGATAACCGCCGCCGCGCGAATGGCTGGCAGGTGAACCGGGTGGCCGGGAACGCCCTCGCCAGCAAGGCCAGCGTTGATTTTACCGGCTATTGGCAGCGCACCGGCAGCCGCGCGGCATAGGGTCGCTGATCGGTCACGGGAGGTAAAATCCTCGTAATTTTCACGTGTTAGGTGTATTTTGTGCGCTGCGGTGCCTTGGATAAACCATTCGTTCATCGCACATAGGTCACACTGTAGCGCAAAGGTCATAGACGGCGCCGCCGGCGCTGGATAGCCTTGATCTTCGGGTGGAACCCTCTATGTGTTCGCGCCGTTTGTGGTTTGTGACTGAAAACCAGCTGACCAATGAGGATGATTTAATGGCAGATAATGAACGGCGGAAGCCGGTTCCGGTGGCAGCGCGCAATGGACGGCCGCCGATCCCGGACCCTGTACCGGCCGATTACCGCCAAGAAATCCCAGACGAAATCTTCGACCTGATCGACGAAAAATGCGATCAGGAAACCCTAGCGCGTGGCAAGCAGCTTTCAAAATTTGAATGGTAAGCTGCAATGGCAGCTTACCCCGCCTGCACACTTCCAAAAGCAATGGACGTTGTGTGGTGCCGTTTTCCCTACGACGATAGGCCGGGAATGCCTGGGGTGGTTCCCCATCCGGCGCTCGTTCTCGGTGTGAATGAATTTCGGGATGGCGAGTATGCCGTCCTAATCGTCTACGGGACTTCGAGGCTGAAACCCGATCAGCGCCCATTCGACCTTACCATCATGAACGCTGTGAATCTGTGCTATGCGGGCTTGGCGCAAGCTACTCGATTCGACCTCGACAAGTTCAAGTGGCTTCCATGGACTGATGAGTGGTTCGCAATTCAAGACCCGCAAAGGCACAGCTCGCCAGTGATCGGCAGGCTTCCTCAGGACGAAATTGAAGACTTGCGAAGACTGATGCAATTGCGTGAGGCAGCAAAAATGCCTGTCCCAAGATGGTAAACTAACAACCAATAGCTCACCTAGCATCCCGCACGCTGCCGATCTTGGCGATGGTTCCGGCCTTCTTGGCAAGGAATTGGAGGCCCTAGACTGTCTTCTCGTACCGCTCGATCACGCGCGAGCGCTGGCGCATTCTCACGCCGTAACGCGCCCCGTATTCCTTCACGCCTGCATCATACGACCCGCGTGCGATGGGAATGGTTGCCGCCCTTGCGATCAGCCGCACAATATCCCCATTGGCGTCTAGCAGCTCGATAGTTACGTCTAGATTTTCTTCAGTCATTTCATCGGTCTCCGATTGCGAAGGAAGACCGCCAAGCCGCCGTCACCGTATCGCCCACCTGGCGTTTCCGCCACCGCCGATTTTCGACACGGTGCCTGCCTTGGTTACAAGGTATTGGAGGTTCCCCCGAACACGGGGAGCAAGCGCCGTCCGCGCCGCCTCGTCATGGCCTTGCACAAGAAGGATCGCGCTCACTATGTCCTGCGTCCGCATGGGACCGTCCGCCGTTCTGAGCGCGTCTAGGATGAGCCTCCCCAGCTCGCCTTGCCGGAACAGCTTCACCCGTTTGCGGGGATGCTTGTTCGGGATGCTATCGGGATCAAGGTTCGGCTCGAATATGCCGATGGTCGCGTCTAGGTGCTTAAGCTGGCTTTCCGCCCATGCGAGCTTGTTACGGAGTTGGACGATCTCGCCAGCGATGGTCGCCCGCTTATCCTTCAGCGCCGCCAGCGCGTATTTGTTTCCGTTTTCGTTCATCCGCTAGATGTAGGAAAGAACCGGATTCACTTCCCGTGGCGTTTGCGCCATAATACCGGAAATTCCCGCGCGGCTTCAAGAAGCTGTTTTAGTGTATTTTCATTGCCGATTTCGCCTGTTGGGCGAATTCGAGTGAGCCCTTGCTCACTCTGCAATTGGAACTTTCGCATCCTGACCATAGAGGGCGATCGTCGAGATCGACATTTTCGCCGAGCCTTCGATCGGCTTTCGCGAGAAGGCGACATAGATCAGCGTATTGTTGGCGGAATCATAGATGCGCCGCACCGCAAGCTGCTTGAAGATCAAACTTTGCTGCTGCGAGAAAACTTCCTCTCCGCTTTTGTCGAGGTCGATATCGCCGATTGCGATCGGCCCGGTCTGGCGGCAGGCGATCGAGGAGTTCGACGGGTTTTCGAACCAGTTGCCTTTAGCGAGGCGATCCCAGACCGCGCGGTCGAAATAGCTCAGGTGACAGGTGACGCCGTCAACCTTCGGGTCTTTCAGCGCTTCGAGCTTGATCTCATTGCCGATGAGATCGTTCTTGAATTCGCCGACCTCTTCATGCTCGCCGGAGCCGCAGGCGGCAAGGAGGATGAATGGGATCGAGAGGATGATTTTGCGCATCGAAAAGAGATGGGACCGATGAGCGCCTGTTTCAATCCGTGTCCGGTCTAATCGGCCGCGCCGATCGTCGCGAGCGTCGCCGCGTAACCGTTGGAGCCGGGCGACGCGCCGTAGCGCAAGGTCTTGCCCGAGAGCGATGCGCCGGAGCCGTCGCCGCTGCAGACGAATTGGTGTACGACGTTCCTGCGCCCGGCGCGGCAAATCGTTTCAACAGCGCCAAGCGCGCCGTCGCAGGCTTCCGACAGGCTTTCACGCGGCGGCCAGTCCCTCGATCGCGTCCAGTCGATACTCGCTGAAATGGGGCGCTCGCACACATCGCTCGTATAGGCGGCCTCACGCGAGAGCGCCCGCTCTTCCGCCTCCTGCGCCCGCAGATCGCGCAGCGACTGGGCCTTCGCAATGCCAAACGCCGGCGCCAGCGCAACAATGAGCGCAATCAGGGCGACGGCGAAGGGTCGAGGTCCGAACATGCCCGGCAGGTTCCAGGGTTAATGCGGCGTATTTTAGACGCTTCGAAGTCTGTTTAGAGGGAAAATCTAAAGAGATTCTTCGAGGAACCGCGCCACGCGCGCCGCAGATGGGCGGCCCCCGATATCGGCTGAGGGGTTGTAGCCGACAGTGAGCTCGTTGCTATCGATCCCGAGCGATGGCCCGGCCATCGGCCGGAAGCGAATCTGCCGGATGCGAGCCGAGATGACCCGTGCGCCGGTCGGGTCTTCAGCAACTGCGGCGACGCCGTCCGCCGCACGCACGACCGCGTCGGCAA
>JBGSLM010000094.1:0-21216 GCA_041740755.1 Parvularculaceae bacterium
GCCCGGGCGCCGATGCGTCGCCGAGCGCTGCGGCAAACCCCGCTATGTCGGTATTTTCCGCATGGGCGCCGCCGTCGCGAAAGGTAAGCATGTTGGCGGCGCCGGCGTATTTCGCCTCGTCGCTCGCCGTCGCCGCGTATCTCAGCGCATGCTCCTTATGCGGAAGAGTTACGTTTGCGCCGCGGTATCCGGCGGCCTTCAGCGCATCGACTGCACGTGCGAATTCTTCATAAGACGGACCCGCCGCCACCGCTTCATAACTGGCGTTGACGCCTTCGCGCGCAGCGAAGGTTGAATGAATAAGCGGCGACAATGAATGCGATACGGGCCAGCCGATGACGGCGGCGCGCCGCAAGGTCTTTAGATCTTTATCCGTCATTTAGAACGCCAGCATTCCCGCGCGGCGAAGATAGCCGAGCGCCGGCGCCAGAGCGAGGCCGAGCACCGCGAAATAGTCGCCATCGATACGGTCAAAGAGGCGGATGCCAATCGCTTCGACCTGATACGCGCCGACACTCGAAAGAATGTCGTCGCCCGCTTCGGCGAGATAGGCGCTGATTTCGTCATCCGTCATCGCGCGCATATGAAGCGTCGGCTGGTCGAGCGAGCGAAAAACTATTTCACCGTTGCGCGCGATTGAAACGGCATTGATCAGCGTGTGGGCGCGCCCTTGCAGCATTTTCAGCCGTTCGCCCGCCTCGTTCATCGTGCGCGGTTTGTCGAAGCCCTGACCCTCGAAGGCGAGTATCTGATCGGAACCGAGGACCAGCGCGCCGTCTTCTGCGCTGACCGAGCGCGATTTTTCGTCGGCGAGGCGCTGCGCGATTTGATCGAGGCTGAGCCCGGCGGCGGCGGCCTTCGCCTTGATCGCGGCCTCGTCGACATCAGGCCGGACGATGTCGAATGGTATTCCGGCGGCGCGAAGGATGTGCGCCCGGATTTCGCTTCCAGAAGCAAGGATCAGCCGGGGCCTTGCGGTCACTCGTTTTTCCTGGCCGAGAGTTTGGTGAGGATCGCGGCGGCGGTTTCCTCGACCGATTTGCGCGTCACGTCGATCACGGGCCACCGGTGTTTGGCGTAGAGACGTTTGGCCTTGAGCACCTCGGCCCTTATTGTTTCGATATCAGAATAATCGTCGGCATGATCGGACGCGTTCATGCCGCCTAGCCTGCTCTGACGGATCTGCGCCAATCGTTCCGGAGACGCAATGAGGCCGACCACCAAAGGCTTTCGGAGAGTAAAGAGCTGCGTCGGCGGATCCTGGTTCGGAACAAGCGGAATATTGGCGGCTTTGACGCCCCGGTTCGCAAGATACATGCAGGTCGGCGTCTTTGACGTTCGGCTGACGCCGACGATCACGACATCGGCGGGCTCAAGATCCCAGGTCATCTGTCCGTCATCATGGGTGAGCGTGAAATCGACTGCGGCGATACGCCGGAAATAGGCGTCGTCCATTTCGTGCTGAGCGCCGGCTTTGCGCGTCTGCTGAAGGCCGAGATAATCGGAGAACGCCCCGATGAACGGATCGAGGACCGAGATCGCCGGCATCTGAAGTTCGCAGCAGCGCGCTTCGAGCAGACGGCGCAGATCCGGATTCATCACCGTATAGAGGACGAGACCCGGCGCCGCCTCGATATCGGCAAGGACGCGTTCCATCTGCGTGCGCGACCGGATCAGCGCGTAAATATGTTCAAACGCATGGGCGGCCGCAAATTGCGCGGTCACCGCCTTGAACACGGCGTTCAACGTTTCGCCGGTCGAATCCGACACAAGATGGACGTGAAAGTAGTTCGTGTGGATCTTGTGGGCGGCGTTCATTCAGGTCCTGGCCCGGCGGGAGAGGGGTTTTACCCAACCGGCCGTTTCACATGTGCAAGGTAAGGATAATCGAGCCTGCGGCGAGGGGGCAATCTAGGACGGACGGAATCGGCGCCGAAAGGCGCCGAGCGGGCGCCCAGTCATACCGGGATAGATCAATTGGGGGTTTGACGGCCGCCGACTGCTGTTCACATGTGGACATACCGGCGCGCTGACGCGGTCATCTGGACGCGTTGCGCCGTTCATTCAATATGTTATCGGGCAGCGTCGTCCTCAAAAGGACGCCGCCCGCTTTGGAAAACGCTTGTGGATGAATGTCAAAAATCCTGTGCAGGAAAACTTCAGGATGATTTTTCCCCGGTATTCGGCCCTACTCTTAAATTAATACTTTCTTAAGAGACCTTTAAAAGGAGTAAACGCTTTGGACGGAAATACCGCATCAAGGAACGGATTATTTCTGCGAACGCTTGGAGGCGCCAGCGAAGCCATACCGCCCATATGGCTGATGCGGCAGGCCGGGCGCTATCTTCCTGAATATCGCGCATTGCGATCGAAGGCCGGCTCGTTTCTTGACCTTTGCTATAATCCGGATCTTGCGGCGGAAGTGACGCTGCAACCAATCCGCCGCTTTGATTTCGATGCGGCGATATTGTTCGCTGATATCCTTCTTGTGCCGCACGCGCTTGGGCAAAATCTTTCATTCGTCGAAGGCGAGGGGCCGCGCCTCAATCCGGTCGTGAGCGCTAGAGACATTGACACATTCCGCAAGCGCAACATTCATGAGACGTTGAGGCCGGTCTATGAGACGGTTTCGCGCGTCCGCGCGGCGCTTGACCCCGAAAAAGCGCTGATCGGATTTGCCGGCGCCCCATGGACGGTCGCAACCTATATGCTCGCCGGCGGCCCGATGAAGGAACCGGCAGCGCTTAGAAGCCTCTGGTATGACGAGCCTCAGTTCATGGCTGCATTGATCAGCGTTCTCGAAGACGCGACCGTTGACTATTTGATCGCACAAATCGACGCCGGCGCGGACGCCGTCCAGCTGTTCGACACCTGGGCCGGGGGATTGCCCGAGGATATTTTGCGCAAAGCGTCTGTCAGGCCGCTCCAGAGGATTGCAGAGCGCCTGAAACAGGCAAGGCCCGATGTGCCGGTAATTCTGTTTCCAAAGGGTGTCGGGGCATCCTTGCGCGATTATGCGGCTCTTGAGGCCTGTGACGCCGTCGGGATTGATTTCGCGACGCCCTGGAAAGCTGCGCGCGAGATAATTTCGCCTCACGCGGTCGTGCAGGGCGGTCTTGATCCGATGCTCGCGGTCAAGGGCGGCGCGGCGATGGAGACAGCCGCGCGCGACTTGGCGAAGACCTTTCGCGGCGCTCCCTTTATTTTCAATCTCGGACACGGGCTGACGCCCGATACGCCGCCGGACAATGTTGCGCGGCTCGTTGAAATCGTAAGGGCGGGGTAGCGGTGCGCGACTTTCTGTTGTCGATCTATCCGTGGATCAAGGCGCTGCACATTGCGGCCGTCATCGCCTGGATGGCGGGAATGATGTATTTGCCGCGCCTCTTCGTTTACCACCATCAGGCGGAAAAGGGCGGCGAGGCGGAGCGCTTTTTCGTGCAGATGGAGCGGCGCCTTCTCAAAGGCATCATCAATCCGTCGATGATCGCCGTATGGGTGCTGGCCGCACTTATGCTGTTTGCGAACTCGGCTTTGCTTTCCTCTGGCTGGTTTCACGTCAAGTTCGTAATGGTGCTCGGCATTTCGGCGATACACGGCTGGTATGCCAGAGCCCGCCGCGCCTTTGAGCGCGGCGAGCGTCCCGGAAGCGAGAAACTCTGGCGGATCGTGAACGAAATTCCGTTCGCGCTGATGCTCGCGGCGGTATTTCTGGCGGTTCTGAAGCCGTTTTGATCAGCGAAACTCGGTCAGCCCTGCCCGCGCACCCCTTTATAGGCGCGCTCGACCAGCGTTTTCTTGGTGAACGCCCAGTCCTCCTCGCTTACGCCTTCATTCCAGAGGGGATAGCCGGCGCGCAGGTCGTCTAGCTCAATCAGATCTTGCGTCTGGTCGAGAGTCTTGCCCTCGCGCACCAAGATCTCGACGCGAAAGAGGATGGCCTCAAAGGTCTCGCGGAGCTTTTTCGTATAGGCATGGTTGTCCATCACTGGGCCGTGTCCGGGAACGAGGACTTTTGTCGGCGTCGCCTCAAGATCGGAAAGGACCTGCACCCAGTCCCGTGGCCATGAACCGCCCGTATACGGAAGCGGGGACTGCACGATGATATCGCCAGCAAACAAGATCTGCTCACCGGGGAGATAGACCGTCATGTCATTTGGACTGTTTGCTCTGCCGCGATCGACAAGCTCAATCGTTTTGCCGCCGAGTTGCAGCGCCATCGAACGATCGAAGACAGCGTCGGCGCGAACGACCTCAAGCGTCGCCAGCTCTTTCAATTCGGCTTTGCGCTGTGGGATCGCCTTGCGAAGCATACGGCGTCGTTCTTCGGGAATATTCTCGCCCTCAGCGCTCTTGCCGCTAGCGAGTTCATTTTCAAGGTCAGCGAGTTCCTCAAGGCGCGCTGAGCCCTCGGCTCGGGAGACCTTCGGCCAGTATGCCGAGTTGATCGCAATATAAGCGTCGGATTGGCGCTCGCCGATGACGGTGATGTTCGGGAAGGCCTCACGGTAGGCGATCGCGCCATTGTTGTGATCGAAATGCCAGTGTGTTGTTGTCAGAAAGCGGACCGGCTTTTTCGTCACCGAACGGATAAGCGCGATATCTTTTTTCGCCCTTGAGGGAAGGTAGGTTGAATCGATGACAAGGATTCCGTCGTCGGTGACGATGACGCCGGTGTTTCCATGCGGCCAGTAGTCGGTCGCGTCGTCATGGATGATGGCGTAAACGCCGGCCGCGAGCTGCTGCATCGTGGCGCTTTCGTCGCGGGCGACGATCGGAGGCTTAATCGCGCCAACTTGGGTCGGCAAGAGTGCAAATGCGACGGCGGCGGCGATGAGCGGTCGTGTCATGGAGTTCCTTCCTGGCTTTGAATTGACGGCGGGACCTCCGGAACCTACGGGCGAAACAGGAGATTTCGGCGTCAAGAATACTTCAAGAATACGGATTTGAATCTGCTGGCGGCCTTGATGGCGAGCATCGCGCAGTTGGTTTATTGATCTCACTGACGGCTGACTGGAGCGGCGTATGGGTGCGGCGGGGATTGGGGTCTACGAAATCGGAGACTGGCGCTTCACGCCGGCGCGCAATGAACTCGCGCGCGGCGCGGACCGGCGACCGCTTGAATTTCGCGCCGCACGGGTACTTGAACATTTGTGCGCCCGGGAAGGGGAGATCGTTTCCAGGCCGGACCTTATCGCCGCTGTGTGGCAGGATCGCTCGTTGAGCGATCATTCTGTCGCGGTCGTCATCAGCGCCCTGCGCAAAGCGCTCGACGATGACGTGAAAAACCCGCGCTACATCGAGACGGTGGCCAAGCGCGGCTACCGACTCATCCCGCAAGACGGCGCCGTCGCCGCGCCGCGCGACCCGCTCGCGTCAGGTAGATTTAAGTTTTGGGCCCTAGCCGCAGGGGCGCTTGCGGCAATCGTGTTGATTGCGCTCGCTGCGCAGCTGGCGGCGCCGGCGCGCATTGTTGTCACGGTTAACAATATCAGAAATGACACGAGAGACGCGCGCTACGAAGCGGTCGCCGCGGCGGCTAACGAATTCAGCGCCGAAATCCTGGCGCGGGATGAGCGTTCGATACTCATTCGCGATTTCTGGGATGAGGATTCCTGGTCCGCGTCGCGCAGCCTTTTCCGGTCGTTCGGCCCGAAGGTCCGCGTCTTTCACCTGTCGGGATCAATCGTCCTTGATGGGACGAAGCCATTTCTGGCGTTGTCGCTCGCCGACGGTCGCGACTGGTCGACGGTCTGGACAAAAACCGCTGCGATTAAAGAGGGTGAACTCGCCCAAACGCTGGAAATCCTGTTAGCGGGGCTGCCTGTCGCCGCCAAGGCTTCGTCTGTGACGGAAAGCAAGATCGAGCGTTAAACCGGGCGGAGCGGGTGAAGATCGCCGCTCGCCATTGACGAACGCCTGTCAGGCCCTATATCTCGTCCAACTCTCCTCTCTCGCGCGCCCGGCGCCCTGGATTCCACCGCGCCTGCGCATCCGGTTCAACATTCCAGCCCTGAAAGCCCGGCGCGCCGACGGGCGCCCCCTTCCGTTTTGAAAGCCGAACCCATGCCCATTCCAAGCCAGATGTCCCTCGAAGAGCTGAAAGCCAAGTCGCCCGGCGACCTTTTGGCCTTCGCCGAAGCGCTTGAAGTCGAGAACGCCTCGACTATGCGCCGTCAAGACATGATGTTCGCGATCTTGAAAGAGCTTGCCGACCGGGAGGTTGAAATCAACGGCGGCGGCGTTCTTGAAGTTCTGCCGGACGGTTTTGGATTTTTGCGCTCCCCGGAAGCTAATTACCTTCCGGGCCCCGACGACATCTATGTGTCGCCCTCGCAGATCCGCCGCTTTGCGCTCAGGACCGGCGACACCGTGCTCGGCGAGATCCGCAGCCCGAAAGAAGGCGAGCGGTATTTTGCGCTTCTCAAAGTCTCGACCATCAATTTCGAAGACCCGGAGAAGACCCGTCACAAAGTCCATTTCGACAATCTGACGCCGCTTTATCCGGACGAGCGCTTCCGCCTTGAAATCACGACAGCCGAAGATTCAAAGAAGAAAGACCTGACCGCGCGCGTTATCGATCTCGTGGCGCCTATCGGCAAGGGGCAGCGCTCTTTGATCGTTGCTCAGCCGCGCACCGGCAAGACCGTCATCTTGCAGAACATCGCGCATTCGATCGAGGTCAATCACCCTGAGTGCTTCCTCATCGTGCTGCTGATCGATGAGCGCCCGGAAGAAGTGACCGACATGCAGCGCTCGGTCAAAGGCGAGGTCGTTTCATCGACCTTCGACGAACCCGCGACGCGCCATGTCGCCGTCGCGGAAATGGTGATCGAGAAGGCCAAACGCCTCGTCGAGCACGGCCGAGACGTTGTTATCCTGCTCGACTCGATCACGCGCCTTGGGCGAGCCTACAACACGGTCGTTCCGTCATCAGGCAAGGTCTTGACCGGCGGCGTTGACGCCAACGCCCTGCAACGCCCGAAGCGGTTTTTCGGCGCGGCGCGCAATATCGAGGAGGGGGGGTCTCTCACCATCATCGCGACCGCGCTCATCGATACGGGCTCGAAGATGGACGAGGTTATTTTCGAAGAATTCAAGGGCACCGGCAACTCCGAACTCGTCCTTGACCGCAAGGTCGCCGATAAACGCACCTATCCCGCAATCGACATTGCAAAATCCGGCACGCGCAAGGAAGAATTGCTTGTTCCGAAGAACGAGCTGCAAAAGGTCTATGTCCTGCGCCGTATCTTGAACCCGATGGGCACGTCCGACGCGATCGACTTCCTGCTCGACAAGCTGAGACAGACGAAGTCCAACCAGGACTTCTTCGACTCGATGAATACTTAGAGCTGGTTTCGCAGCGCTTGGCGCTGCTCATTTGATTTGCGAGAGGCTGACCGCCGCCGGATAGTCGCGGGCGGAGGCCTTTATGGAAATAACTGACGGCGGACTGATCGACGTCTGGGCGCAATTGCCGACAGTGCGCTTCTGGCGCGAAAAATGGCTGGCGAGCTTGATGCGCTGGACGCGCGAGGAGACGCCGACGGGCGACACGGCGGTCGACCAGCTGCTCGCCGCCATGGACGAGGCGGGCGTCTCGTTATCGCTGATTTCAGGCTGGTCGTCGCCGACGGGCGATCTTATTTCGAACGACGAAGTCGAGTGCGCGGTTGATGCGGCGCCGTCGCGTCTTAAAGGCCTTATCGGCGCTGATCTTTCCGATCCGATGGCGGCGGTGCGCGAGGTCCGCCGCCACGCGAAATCCGGAAAATTCGTTGGGGTGCGGATTATTCCCTGGCTGTGGGATTTGCCGCCGAACGACCGGCGCTATTATCCGGTTTACGCCGCCTGTATCGACGCCAATCTCCCTTTTTGCACGCAAATCGGGCATACGGGGCCGCTGAAACGCTCCGAGACGGGACGATTGATACCCAATCTTGAAGACGTGATGATCGACTTTCCAGAACTTGTCGTCGTCGGCGGGCATGTCGGTTTCCCGTGGATCGACGAAGTCGCGTCGATGATCCGCAAGTTCGAAAATTTCCACGTCGACACCAGCGCCTATGCGCTGCACCGCCTGCCCGAGGACTTCGTCAAACTGATGAAGGGCGAGGGGCGAACGCGCATCATGTTCGGCACCAACTTTCCGATGCTGACGGCTAAGAGATGCCTTGAAAAGCTCGATATGCTGTCGCTCGATGAAAAGACAAAGGCGGCGTTTTTGGGGAGCAATGCGAAGCGGGTGTTTGGGGTTTAAAGCGGTTTTAAAAGGACGGCGACGTCAACGTCTGCGCGCCATTTGAAGCCTAGTTTTTCATACAGCGAAATAGCCGGCGTATTAGTTTTCCATGCGTGGAGGAACGGCGTGTCGCCGCGCGTCTCGATTTCCTTCGCGACGGCGCTCGATAGGTTTCGAGCGAGGCCTCGGCCAGAGAATTCCGGATGAGTGCAGACGCCGCTGACTTCTACGTAGCCTGGAAATCGCATTCTTTCCCCGGCCATCGCCGCGAGGCGGCCATTGATGTGAATGCCCCGAAAACGGCCCATCAAGTGCGTTTGGGACAGGAATGGGCCGGGCCTTGTCAGGGCGGCGAGGGCCTGCATTTCAGCCGCATCTTCGTCGCCGAGATCCATAATTTCCGCAGGCGGAGTAAAATTGGCGAAAGACGTTTCGGCGACCATTTGAACCCCGCGGGCGCGTTGCTCGACGATGAGGCCGGGCGGGACGACGATCTCGGGAACCTGAAGGAGGAAAACCTTTTCGCCGGGCATCAAGAGCTCGGCGAGAGCAGCCGCAGCCGATGCGCTATCGTCGATTGCAGATGCAAAGACGTTGACGGACTGGCGATAACGCCGGGCAAGCGCGCCGCCCTTCGAAAGCGGCGCCTGGCTCGTCGTCAGGCTGTTCCATACAGGGCGGTCGAGCGGATTTTCACGCATTGGCGCGGCGCTTCATTTGACCAGTTCGCGCCGAAAGCGGGGCGGTCTGAAGTTGCTCTTCCAGTGCATCGATTTGGGCGAGGAGCGGCCCTTCCAGGGAGGCGCAGGCATCCGCGACGGCGCGTTCAATCCGGGGAAAGGCGGAATTCCTCGCGCGGGCGACGACGCGCCTTCCCTCGGCGGTGAGGGAAATGATCCGGACGCGCCGGTCCTGCGGGTGTGCTTTCGAAGTGACAATTCCGTCTTGCTGAAGGCTTGCCAGCATGCGGGTTACGCCGGGCTGCGCGAGGTCTAACCCGCATGCGAGATCGCTTACATTCATCGGCCCGTTTGTGCTGAGCGTTGCTAGCAACGGGAAATGCGAAGCCGGGACGGTGAAGCCGGACTCGGCGAGAATAGACTGGGTTTGCGCCTGCAGCCTTTCGCCGAGGCGCTTCAATCGGCTGCCTAGCGCTAAATAGCCGAGGGACTTTAGCTGATCGTTCGTCACGCGCCGCATCTCATAAACATAGCACGGTATATAACACTGTATATGAATGCTGCAAGCCCCGGCGACGGGGCTGTCTCCCGTTTCACGTCATGATGTCGATCAATAGCCCGCGACCGTTCCGTCTTTGCGCATCTCCGTCGCGCCGACGTAAACGCCTTTTTCGTGGTCGCGCATGATCGCCTGATAGCCGCCGAAGACGATGCCGTTATCGACGACCTTGACCTTGTGGCCCATCGCTTCGAGCTTTTTGACCGTTTCCGCGGGAACGCCCGGTTCAAGCTCGAGGAGGCCCAGCGCATCGCCGTCGATGCCGGTCGGGTCGCGCCCGCCATCATGATGGAAGCGGGCGGCGTCGCCGGCTTCTTGCAGGTTCATGTCGTAGTCGATGATGTTGACGAGCGCTTGCACATGGCCTTGCGGCTGCATGCCGCCGCCCATGAGGCCGAACGAGAGGAAGGGCTTTCCGTCCTTCATCACGAAAGCGGGGATGATCGTGTGGAAGGGTCGCTTGCCCGGATGGTAGGCGTTTGGATGATCCTTATCGAGATTGAACAACTCGCCCCGGTCCTGGAACATGAAGCCGAGGCCGTCAGCGACCAGCCCTGAGCCCATGCCGCGATAATTCGACTGGATCAAGGAGACCATCATTCCGTCCTTGTCGGCGACCGTGAAATAGGTGGTGTCGCCTTCGCCTTCGAGCTTTGGCGCCAATCCGGGCGCTGGCGCTTTCGTCGCGCGTTTGGGGTCGATTTCGGCAAAGCGCGCGCGCCCATAATCGTCCGACAAGAGCCAGTCGACGGGCACATTCGCGTAATCTGGGTCGGCGTAGTATTTTGCTACGTCCTCGAAAGCGAGGCGTTTCGCCTCGACCATGTAATGAAAGACCTCCGCCGAACCGCGCGGCAGCTTTGAGAAATCGACATTCTTCAATATGTTCAGCATCTGAAGCGCAGCAAAGCCCTGACCGTTAGGCGGCAGTTCGCACACGGAGTATCCGCGATAATCGACGCAGCCCGGATCAACCCATTCTGACGCATGGTCGGCGAAATCCTGATAGCGGAGGGCGCCGCCGATGCGCGTCATATAGGCGTCGATCGTTTTCGCGATATCGCCCTGATAAAACGCGTCGCGACCGCCTTTCGCGATCTTCTCGTACGTCCTTGCAAGGTCCGGATTTTTGAAAATATCGCCTTCCTTCGGCGGACCATTCTTGAAGTATGTCGCGCGGGCGTTATCGAATTCCCCGATCATTGAACGGCGGGTCTCGAACCCGGTAAAATTGCGCTGAAAATAATGCGCGATGATGGGCGATACGGGAAACCCTTCCCTTGCGTATCCGATCGCGGGGGCGAGGATCGTCCGCATCGGGAGCTTTCCGAATTTCCCGTGTAGTTCGAACCAGGCGTCGACGGTTCCGGGCACGGTGACGGGGAGGTGGCCGAGCGGCGGGATGCCTTCGCCCTCGCCGACGATTGCGGCTGATTTTTCGGCTGTTTCTTCTAGGCTTCGCCCCATCGGCGCGCGCCCAGACCCGTTGAGGCCATAGAGTTTTTGGGTCTTCGGGTCCCAGACGATTGCGAAGAGATCGCCGCCGACGCCGTTGCCGGTCGGCTCCATCAGGCCGAGCGCGGCGTTGACCGCGATCGCAGCATCGACAGCGGTGCCGCCTTTTTTGAGGATGTCGATCGCTATCTGCGAGGCGAGCGGCTGAGCCGTCGCCGCCATGCCGTGTTCGGCGATGACGGGGCTGCGCGACCAGTCTGCGCCGATCGGGCGCGCGCCAGGGCCTAGATCTTGTGCGAGCGCGCTGGTGCAAAGGAGGGACCAGGCGAAAAGCGAGCGAAACATGAGCAAACTCCTATTGCGGGCCTTGCGGCGAGGGCGGGCCGGTGAACTCCGCCTCGATCTCGAACGCGACGTCATCGCCGACGCCGACGGGCGCCTCTGCGGTCGGAATTCCAAAATCGACTCCAAACGCCGAACGCTTCAAGGAGCCCTTGGCCGAAAAGCCGATGCGGGCGTTCGGATCATAGGGGGGAAAGCCGCTATAGCCCCCATTGAATGTCACATCGAGCGCGACGGGCGCCGCGATCCCCCTAAAATCGAGTTCGCCGTCGACGCGGGCGGTGTTGGGACTGGTGAGCGCGACGGCGGTCGACCGAAATGTCATCGACGGAAATTCGACGCCGTTCAGCCACGCGGCGCCTTTCAATTCGTCGAGAAACCCTGCGGGCGGCGCAGGAATATCGAGCGAATTGACGTCGATCGTTGCTGAAAGCTTCATCTTTTCCGGAGCGAGGGGATCGAACGACAAAGTCGCGTCGAATTTGTCGAAGGAGCCCGTATAGGCCGAGTAAGAGATATGATCGACTTTGAAGACGAGGCTCGCATGGCTTTTGTCGAGGCGGTATTCGCCGGCAGGCGCTTCGGTCGCTTGCGGGTTGATCGGGCTTTGCGGCGCGCCTGCGATTTCGGGTTCTGCGGGCGCTTGAGGCGACGTCTCTTTCTGGCCGCAGGAGGCAAGGAGCGCGATAGAGAACGGGATGAGGAGCGCTGTCTTCATTGGAACGGTTCCCTCAGGATTTGCGGATGCCGCATGTATCATGTTTTGCGCCGCGCCCGGCCGCGTCAAGGGCGGCGTGCGCCTCTCGCGGCCGGTCGGTTGCGATAATATCGACGCCCATCGCTGCAAGCGTTGTATAGAAATCGTCGTTCCCGGACGCTGCGATCTGATCGTCGATTGAATCGCCGCCGCCGAGCGTCCCGAATATGACTTCGATGTCCTGATTGTTGAGCACCGAGAAAAGCCTCGGATTTGGGTCTTCAATGCCTGTGAAGCCCAGCATTCTTTCCGCCGGAACCCCAGCGGCGACGGCCCGGTTGAGGTCCGTTTGGGTCGAGACGGAAAGCGAAATCATGGAGTTCGGGGCGAGGCTATGAAGTCGCGTCGCCTGCGCCATCGTGTAGGCGATGAGCACGACGCGATCTTCAGCCTGCTGACGATTGATTTCGGCGATGACGTCTTCATAGCGCGTCGTGCGTTTGAAATCGATTTCAAGAACGGTTCGCCCATTCGCCCATTCGAGCGCTTCGGCGAGGGAGGGAGGGCGGAAAGCGGTCGCGCGTCCTTGCCGGTCTTTCAGCCGCAATTTGGCGACGGCGGGCCAGGAAAGGCCATTCGCCGGACCCTCGCCCGTTGTCGTCCGGTCGAGCGTGTCGTCGTGCATGAGGTAGGGAACGCCGTCGGACGAGGTCGCAACGTCGATTTCGATGAATGCGGGCGCGTAGGAAAGGGTGTTTTCGAACGTCTCGATCGCGTTTTCGGGAAAGCCGGGCGCCGGTCCGCCGCGATGGGCCGCGACCAGCGCGACTTCCGCGCGCTCTAGACATTCGAAGAATTCGTTCGGGTCCGCGCCGGCTGCAATCGACCATCCTGAAGGCGCAGCTTTCGCTGCGTCTGGCGCTGGCGCGCTCCCCGCGTGGCAGGCGGCGATGGCGAGAAGGCCCGCGCCAAGAAAATGCCTCATGTCCATGCCCCCAAAGCCCGTACACCGGGACCGTTCTGGCGGATTTAGCGCGGCGGCGCCAATCCAATACTTACGGTTTCAGGATGATCGCGCCGATGGTCTTGCCGGATTCGAGCATGCTGTGAGCCTCGCCCGCGCGCTCAAGCGGCAGGCTGGCGGCGATCTGGGGCTTCAACACCCCTCTGGCGATCAAATCAAAGAGGGTGGCCGCCATGCCTGGAAGCCGGTCCGGCGTTGCATAATGAAAGAGCGACGGCCTGACGAGGGTTAGCGAGCCGCGACGCGTCAGATCAAGCGGCGCAACCGGCGGTACTGGGCCTGAGGCGTTGCCGTACGTGACCATAGTTCCGCGCAGCGCAAGAGAGTTCAACGACGCCTCGAATGTCGCAGCCCCGACAGAATCGTAGACGACGTCGACGCCGCGCCCATCTGTCATGGCGCGAACGACGCTCGCCGTGTCCGGGGTTGCGGCGCGATTGATCGCTTCATGCGCGCCGTTCGCCTTCGCCGCTGCAATTTTCGACTTGTCGCCGACGATCGCGATCACCCTCGCGCCGATATGCGCGGCCCATGCCGTCAGGATGGTGCCGACCCCGCCAGCCGCCGCCGTCACCAGCGCAGTTTGGCCGGCTTTCAGCTGAAAAACCTGACAAAGCAGCATTTCGGCGGTGAGGCCTTTGAGGAACGAGGCGGCGGCGACGTCGTCGCTGACGCCCGCAGGAATTGGAGCCGCGCGGCCGGCGTCAACGATTGTTTCCTCCGCATAGGCGCCAAAGCCGGAAAGATAGGCGACGCGGTCGCCCTTCCTGAATGGCGCGCCTTCGCCGACTTCCGCAACGACGCCGGCCCCTTCCTGACCCAGAACGCAAGGGACCGAAACCGGATAAAGACCGCGCCGCTGATATATATCGATGAAATTGACGCCTATCGCCGTGTTCCGTACACGGATCGAAGCCGCTGGCGGCGTCGGCGTCGCAGCGTCCCTTGGGGCGAAATTCTCCGGCCCTCCAAGCGCTGAAAGGATGATTTCCTTCATGGCTCAGCGCACCACGACTTCGATTTCAACGCGGGCGCTTAAGGGAAGCGCCGCGACGCCGACGCAGGTCCTCGCCGGATAGGGTTTTTCAAAGGCGCGCGCATATGCCTCGTTCATTGCGGCGTAATCATCCATATGGGCGAGATAGACATTGGCCTTGACGACGTCGTCGAGACTCATGCCGGCGGCCTCAAGAACCGCCGATATATTGCGGAAAATCTGATCGACCTGCGCCCCGACGCCGCCCCGGACGAGTGCGCCCGTCGCCGGATCGAGGCCGACTTGTCCGCTGAGGAACAGAGTCTTTCCCGCCCGCACAGCGGCTGAAAAAGGGAGGGCGTCGGTTCCTTGATTGTCGATCTTTATCGCTTTGCGCGCCATGGCGGGTCCTTTCGCGGCATTTCAGCGTCTAACCGGTCAGCGTTTGGTCTGTCGCACTCCTTTTGCATCGCCTATGGTCGCCGCCAAAGGAGTTTTTCTGATGCGCTTCACAATCAATATTGACTGCACGCCGCAAGAGGCCAGAGCCTTTTTCGGCATGCCGGACGTCCAGCCGCTGAACGAGCTGGTCGTCGCGGAAATGACCCGTCGCGCCAAGGACCAGATGGATACGCTTGCAGACCCGGAACGTATGGTCGCCCAATGGATGGAAATGAGCGGCAAGGGCATGGATGCGTTGCAGGGCATGTTCGGGGCGGCGATGAGCGGGGCCGCTGCCGCGCCGAAGAAAAAATAAGCGATTCTCTAGAGATTTGGCCGTCGGCCGCGCCATCCGCCAGCCGCCTCATAGGCGGCTGCGAGGGCCAGCACCGCAGCGTCGGTCCCGGGCGGGCCGCCGATCATCAAGCCGATCGGAAGCCCTTCGCTTGAAAACCCGCAGGGAACCGAAATGGCCGGCGCCCCCGCCTGGCTGAACGCGAAGGTGCAAGCGGCGAGCGCGAAGGGGTCGTGCGCCCCCAGGATTTTGGGGGGTACCGACGGCAGGGTCGGCGCCATGACGAGGTCGAAGCCGTCAAAGCTGTCGGCAAACTCTTCCCGGAAGCGAGCGAGCCTTGCGAGGAGGCTATTGAGGTCGCCGCCTTGCTGAAGAAATTCCTCTTCAATTCCTGCGCGCGTCTCTGGCTTTAGACGAGAGAGGTCGAGCGTCCGATGAAACGGCGCCGCCTCGATATCGATGATAGGGCCGAGATCCGGATAGGAAATTTGCGCCGGTCGAACGGCGCCGACGAGGGTTGCGATCAATGCGACCGCGTTTTGAAACGCCTCACGAACGTCCGGCTCAAGCGGCGCGCCGTCGCAATATCGGTCCGTATCATCAAGAACACCGACGGTTAGCGCTCGGACAGCGGGAGGACTTGCGATGTCGTACGACGCGACAGAGCGATCGTCGGTCAGAGCCTGCAGCATAAGGGCTGTGTCGGAGACCGTCCTGCAGATCGGGCCGACGTGATCATGCGAGGCGGAGATGAGGATGACGCCGTCGAGACTGACGAGGCCGTGAGTGGGCTTCATGCCGACAACGCCGCAGGCCGCCGCCGGAATCCGTATTGAGCCTCCAGTGTCGGTGCCAAGCGCCCCGAAACAAAAGCCCGCAGAGACTGCAGCCGCCGATCCGCCCGACGACCCGCCGGAGACGCGATCGAGGCTCCAGGGATTGCGAACCGGCCCATAGCGGCTGATCGCGGATGTAGTTCCAAGGGCGAGCTCGTGCATGTTCAGCTTGCCGAGGACGATTGCCCCGGCGCCGCGCAGTCGCGCCGACGACTGGGCATCGTTCGTACACGGAACAACAGAGAGGGCCTCGCTTGCCGCAGTCGTCGGCATGCCTGCAACATTGATATTGTCCTTTATGGCGATCGGAGCCCCGTGGAGGGGCCCGCGCCAGCGCCCGGCGGCGATCTCGTCCGTGGCTTTTTGGGCTGCGTCGAGCGCGCCCTCGGCGTCAAGGAAAACAAAGGAATTAACGCCGCCGTCGAACCTCCTTATCCGATCGAGACATGCGCGAGTAACGTCGATCGGTGAAAATTTTCCGGCGCGATATCCTGGCGCGAGGTCGGCCAGATCAATGAATGCGAGGTCGCCAGGCGACGCCTTTTGACCTCCGCCTGCCGAGCACCCCAAAAGTCCCGACGCCCCAAATCCTGCGGCGGCGCCGGCTGCGATAACCCGCCGGCGGTCCAATCTCGTTTTAAGCGACAATCGAGCGCCCCCGGGAGAATGAAAGGGCACGGTCTCACCGGTTGAGGGCGCCTGTCTATGGCGCGAGGCCGCCGTTTACCTTTGCGCCGCCTTTGCCGTATTAGGCGCCGCATGATGGCGACAATCGCGGCTGAAACGATCTATGCCCGCGCCTCCGGGGCAGGGCGGGCGGGCGTTTGCGTGTTCCGGGTTTCCGGCCCGTCTGCGTTCAAGATCGCAAAAGAGCTGTGCGGAGAGATTTCCAAACCAAATCTGGCAGGGCTTCGGTCTATTCGGGACGGAGCCGGCGATTTAATCGATCAGGGCCTGGTCATACTGTTCAAGGGACCCGCGAGCTTCACAGGCGAAGATGTTGTGGAGTTCCATCTGCACGGCTCGGCCGCCGTTGAGGCGGCGCTTTACGAAGCCCTTTCAGGCCTTGGCGCACGCCCGGCGCAGGCCGGAGAATTCACCAAGCGGGCGCTTTTGAACGGCAAGCTCGATCTTGCCGAGGTCGAGGGCCTTGCAGATCTTCTCGATGCCGAAACGAGGCTTCAGCGAAAGCAGGCTTTGGGGCAATTGGGCGGGCGGCTTTCGGCGGCTGCAGAAGGGTGGAGAAGCCGCCTTTTGGCGATCATGGCGCCCCTAGAAGCCGATATCGACTTCCCGGACGAAGAAGATATTCCTGCGGCGATCGCCGCTCGGGCGGGACCCGAGATCGACGCGCTGACCGATGAGCTCAAACGCTATGAAAATGCCGCCGCGAGCGCACGGGCCATACGCGAAGGCGTGAAGATCGCGATTATCGGCGCGCCGAATGCCGGGAAGTCGTCCCTGCTGAACAAACTCGCAGGATCGGAGCGGGCGATCGTCTCGGAGACGCCGGGAACGACGCGCGACGTGATCGAGGCGCGGTTAGACCTCGGCGGGATCCTCGCGTCCCTGTTTGATACGGCCGGACTGCGTGAGAACTCAGTGGATTCAATTGAAATTGAAGGAATGCGCCGCACACGGATGACCGCGGCCGACGCAGACATCCGTATACTGATGATCGATGTTTCGGGCGAAACGTTTCACGCTGGTAGTGTTTCACGTGAAACAAAGCACGGCGAAAAGCGGGCGAGGCCTGTGGAAAACTTCGGGTATGACCTTCTCCGCGAGGGAGATTTCATCGTT
This sequence comes from Parvularculaceae bacterium, assembly GCA_041740755.1. Lineage (GTDB taxonomy): Bacteria > Pseudomonadota > Alphaproteobacteria > Caulobacterales > Parvularculaceae > Amphiplicatus. The sequence goes on from JBGSLM010000094.1 coordinate 17,351, forward strand.
TTCAACAAAATCGATCTTGGATCTTCCCGGGCTGACCATGGACTGCCCGGCAAGACCGCTTTTCCCGTCTCCGCGAGAACCGGCGAGGGCGTCGAGGCGTTCCTAAAGGCTTTGACCGAGCGCGCGGGGCGGCTTTGCCGGCCGGACGACGCAATCCTTACCCGTGCGCGCCATGCCGAAGCAGTCAGCCGGGCGATCGTCCATCTGAAAGCGGCGCGGAGGGCGGTATCAGTATCGCCAGAACTTGCCGCCGAGGATGTCCGCCTCGCCGCGCGATCGCTTGGCGGCATAACCGGGGCGGTCGGCGTCGAAGATGTGCTTGGAGCGATTTTTTTGAGCTTTTGCATCGGAAAGTAACGCGTTCCTCGAATTCGCTTTATGTTTTGCGCAGACGCCCTATATCCCCGCGCCATGAGGTCTAGCGCCAATTCCTATGATGTGATCGTGATCGGCGGGGGGCACGCCGGCTGCGAAGCGGCTGCCGCTGCGGCGCGTATGGGCGCGAGGACGCTGCTTGCGACCCATAAAGCCTCAACGATTGGCGAAATGTCGTGCAATCCTGCGATCGGCGGGCTTGGCAAAGGCCACTTGGTTCGGGAGATCGACGCCCTCGACGGCTTGATGGGCCGGGTGATCGACGAGGCGGGCATCCAATTCCGGATGCTCAATCGCTCGAAGGGCCCGGCGGTCAGAGGCCCAAGATCCCAGGCCGACCGCAAGCTCTACCGTCAGCACATGCAGCGCGCGATCGCAGAAACTGCCAATCTCGACGTTCTGGAGATCGCGGTCGAGGATTTGATTGTTTCACGTGAAAATCGCGTCGAAGGTATCGCCGGGGCTGACGGAACGCAAATTCGCGCCGGCGCCGTCGTACTGACAACCGGCACGTTCCTTAAAGGCGTCATCCATATCGGCGACAGGCGAATACCGGCGGGCCGCGTCGGGGAGGCGCCCTCGATCGGTCTTTCCGACCGGCTCTACGGGCTTGGCTTTGCGATGGGGCGCCTCAAAACCGGAACGCCCGCCCGCCTCGATGGGAAGACCATCGACTGGTCGAACCTCGACATGCAGCCGGCGGACGCCGATCCGATCCCGTTTTCATTCCTGACGGATCGCATCCGCGTGCCCCAGATCGAATGCGGCATCACCCACACGACCAAGGCGACCCACGCAGTCATCGAACGAAACCTCAGAAAATCCGCCGTATATTCGGGGAGCATATCGGGGCGAGGGCCGCGCTATTGCCCGTCGATTGAGGACAAGATCGTGCGCTTTGCCGAGAAGCAGAGCCACCAGATCTTTCTAGAACCGGAAGGCCTCGACGACGACACCGTCTATCCGAACGGAATATCGACGTCGCTTCCGGAGGAGGTCCAGGACGAATTCCTTGCGACCATACCGGGCCTCGAAAGGGCGCGGGTGATCCGCCACGCCTATGCGATCGAATATGACTATGTCGATCCGCGCGAACTCCACCCGACATTGGAAACGAAGCGGCTCGCCGGACTATATCTCGCCGGCCAGATCAACGGGACGACCGGCTATGAAGAGGCGGGGGCTCAGGGCCTCCTCGCGGGCGCCAACGCTGCCGCGAAAGCCGGGGGGTCTGACCCGATCCTGATCGACCGGTCTGAAGCCTATATCGGCGTTTTGATCGACGACCTTGTGACACGGGGCGTGACCGAGCCGTACCGGATGTTCACAAGCCGTGCGGAATACCGGCTGACCCTTCGCGCTGACAATGCGGACCTCCGGCTGACCGAGAGGGGAGAAACGCTCGGTCTGGTCGGCAAGACGAGGGCCGGGTTGTTTCACGTGAAACGGCGCCAGATCGATGAGGCGAGGGAATGGGCGCGTTCAAACGCCCTCACGCCGACCGAGGCGGCAAGGCATGGAATCGCGATCAATCTCGACGGACGCCGTCGCAGCATTCTCGACCTTCTCTCCGTGCCGGGCGTCACGCTGGAAACATTGGCGCCGATCTGGCCAGCAGCGGGCGATATTCGCCGTGATGTCGGCGAACAGCTCGAAATCGAAGCGCTTTACTCTGGATATCTGGACCGGCAGGAAGCCGACATCATCGCTTTCAAGAAAGACGAGCAGCTCCGCCTCCCTGCAGACCTTCCCTACGCGTCGATCAAGGGCCTTAGCCACGAGGTTTGTGCAAGGCTTGCCGAAACGCGGCCAGCGACGCTTGGTCAGGCCGGCCGCGTCGAGGGCGTCACCCCGGCGTCGCTCGCGGTGCTTCTCTCCTGGCTGAAGAAGAACGAGCGCGCGGCGGGATGAGCTACGGGCCGGAAGACTTCGCCGCCGAGTATGGCGTTTCACGTGAAACGTTGGAACGTCTCGAAGCGTATGACGCAGCGCTTCTCGACTCGACATCCCGCCATAATCTGATCGCCCGCTCGACTATCGACGATCGATGGCAGCGGCATTACCGCGACAGCGCCCAGCTCTTCGGACTAATTCCCGTGGGCGCGAAGAGTCTCGTTGATCTTGGCAGCGGCGCCGGTTTTCCCGGCCTCGTGCTGGCGGCGATGGGCGCCGGGCGGGGCATTCATGTCTCGCTGGTCGAATCGACTGGCAAGAAGGCGGCCTTTTTACAGGCGGCGATCGACGCGATGGGCCTTATCAACGCGGCGGTAATACCACAACGCATTGAAAGTATTGCCATTTCTTCCCCCGATATTGTGACCGCCCGCGCCCTCGCGCAACTTGATAAGCTTCTCGGATACGCGCATGAATTTTCGGATGAAAAGACCGTCCTGATTTTCCCGAAGGGACAAGATGTTGAGGCTGAATTGACCCAGGCCGCTAAATCTTGGCATATGGAGGTCGAAAAGCGGCCGAGCGTGACGAGCCCTGGCTCTACCGTCCTCCTTATCCGCAATTTTAGGCCGAAAGGCGCCCGAAGGTCTCCGAGGACAAGCACAACGTGACCGAGTTGAACGCCCGCCCGCCCCAAAGACCGCGAATCCTCGCGATCGCGAACCAGAAGGGCGGCGTCGGAAAGACAACGACGGCGATCAATCTGTCGACGGCGCTCGCCGCCGTCGGCGAAAAAGTCCTACTGATCGATCTCGACCCCCAGGGAAACGCCTCGACCGGCCTTGGTTCGGACGCATCGAGCCGTGCGGTTACGACTTATGACGCGCTGATGGGCGAATATCGTCTTGAAGCTGCTGTCATCGAGAGCGGGATACCGGGTTTGCGCCTCGCGCCGGCGGGAGTCGATCTTGCCGGCGCAGAAGTCGAGCTGATCGACGCAGACCGGCGCCATTACCGCCTCGCCGATGCGCTTTCCGATTATCTAAATAGCGCGCCCGAGACGAGTTACATCCTTATCGACTGCCCGCCGTCGCTTTCGCTTTTGACGATCAATGCGCTGGCCGCCGCAGACGCCGTCATTATACCTTTGCAGGCCGAATTCTTCGCGCTTGAGGGCCTCTCCCAGATCATGCGGACGATCGAGACAGTCCGTGGACGGATCAATCCGCGCCTTGAGCTGCAGGGGATCGTCCTCACCATGGTCGATGGGCGCAACAATCTCGCAGGCGCGGTCGAGCAGGACGTCCGCGCGCATATGGGCGCCAAAGTCTACGAAACGGTGATCCCGAGAAATGTAAGGATTTCCGAAGCGCCGAGTCACGGTAAGCCCGCGCTCCTTTACGACCTCAAATGCGCGGGCAGCCAGGCTTATATCCGCCTCGCAAGCGAGGTCATTCAGCGTGAGCGCGACGCCCGGAAAGCGGCGTAGGAAGAAGGTGCGGGAATGAATGCGATCAAAAAGGCGAGAGGGCTTGGGCGCGGCCTCGACGCGCTTTTGGGCGATGCGCCCGCGCTTCGCCGCGAGGAGCCGGCGGAGG
>JBGSLM010000095.1:0-8939 GCA_041740755.1 Parvularculaceae bacterium
CGAGGTTCCGGCGGACCCGATGTTCGTCGAGGCGCCCCTGCCGCCGCCGCCCGTCCCGTTGGTGAAACTGTCGCCGACGACATGGGGCGTCATCAGCCGGACTTTCTGGTTTCTCGGATACGCGCCGGCCGGCGTCGAGAACCATCTCGAAGCGTGGCGCCGCGTCGATGCAATCGCCGATCGCCTTGTCGACCTGACGGCCAAAGGCGACGTCCTCTTGTGCGCGCACGGCTATCTCAACTGGATGATCGACCGCAAGCTGCGCAGTCATGGTTGGCGCCGAGCCGGCCGCGAGGGCAGCAATCATTACTGGTCGTGGCGCATCTATGAGCCCGCCGGCGCCGCCGTCACCGCCAGCCAAACCAGCCGCACGACAGTCGCGGCGGAGTGATCCCGCAAGGCGCCAAAACTTCGTGCGCCCGCATCGCCTTCATGCCAAGTTCAAGGGGCGTTCTGAAGGATCGTTCCCATGGCGGCGCACTCGCAAGACCGGGCAACAGCGTCAATCGACCCGCTTTCGGCGCCGATCGAAGATATCGACATCAGCCGGTCTGAATATTTCCAGTCAGGCGCGCATCATGCGATTTTCAGGCGGCTGCGCGCCGAAGCGCCGGTCCACTATTCGAAGACCGGCCCGTCTGGGCCGTTCTGGTCGGTGACGCGCCACGAAGACATTGTCGCGGTCGACACCAATCACGCGGATTTTTCATCAAAACGCGACATCGTCGTCGGCGATCAGAGCGATGCGTTTTCGCCGCCGATGTTCATCGCGCAGGACCCGCCGATCCACGATATCCAGCGCAAGGCGGCGGCGCCCGCAGTCGCGCCCCAGCGCCTCACCGAGCTTGAATCTCTTATCCGCTCCCGCGTCGCAGCCATTCTCGATTCGCTTCCCGTCGGAGAGGAAATCGATTGGGTCGATAATGTTTCGATCGAGCTTACAACGCAGATGCTGGCGACGCTCTTCGACTTTCCCTGGGAAGACCGCCGCCTGCTGCCCTATTGGTCGGACGTGACGACGTCGAGCGAAGCCGTCGGGAATTTCGACATCCCGCTGGAAGAGCGGCGCCGAATTCTCGCTGAAGAATGTCTCCCCTATTTCATGCGATTGTGGAAAGAGCGCGCGGCGGCGGCGCCGAAGTTCGATTTCATTTCGCTGCTGGCGCACGATCCAGGCACCGCCGGCATGATCGACAATCCGCTTGAATTCCTCGGCAATCTCATGTTGCTGATCGTCGGCGGCAATGACACGACGCGCAATTCGATTTCCGGCGGCGTCTTTGCGCTCAATCAGTATCCGGACGAATATGAAAAATTGCGCAAGGATCAGTCGCTGATCCCGAACATGGTCTCGGAAATCATTCGCTGGCAAACGCCGCTCGCCCATATGAGGCGCACGGCGGTCCGCGACGTTGAGTTTCAGGGCCATAAAATCCCCAAGGGCGATCGCGTCGTCATGTGGTATGTATCGGGCAATCGCGACGAGACGGTTTTCGACAACCCTGACAGGCTGCTGATCGACCGGCCGAATGCGCGCCGCCATGTCGCTTTCGGCTTCGGCATTCACCGGTGCATGGGCAACCGGGTCGCGGAAATGCAGCTTCGCATTCTCTGGGAGGAAATCATGAAGCGATTTTCATGGATCGAGGTCGTCGGCGCGCCAAAACTCGTGCAGTCGAATTTCGTTCTCGGTTATGAGACGCTGCCGGTCCGCCTTCACGCCTGAGCCTTGAAAATTCCCTCGGGACGCCGCACAACACCGCTATGGCCAAAGCCCCAAACGACACCATCGCGCTAAGTTTCGAGAAGGCGCTTCTCGAGCTCGAACAGATTGTTCAAAAGCTCGAATCCGGTTCGGTCGATCTCGAAGAGTCGATCGCGCTTTACGAGCGCGGCGCCGCCCTTAAGGCTCATTGCGAAGCCAAGCTCAAAGCCGCGCAGGAGCGGATCGAGAAAATTGTCGTCACCGGCGACGGCCAGCCGAAAACCGAACCGGCGACATTCGACTGACGGCTGAAGGGTTGCACCCTCGCCTCACCCGCCCTGCAATCGGCTGATTTCCACCCTGAATTGAGCCCTAAAGGGGTGGTTTTCTAGATCGCAGCGCCTAAAAAGACCGGCTAGGCTAAAGCCCAGCTGCACGCTGCGTGATGCCGGAGAATAATGAAGGGGTTACCAATGGCTGTCGAAACGCCGTTGCTCGATCAGGTGAAGTTTCCAGCTGATTTGCGGAAGCTTCAAAAAAATCAGCTTCGCCAGTTCGCGGATGAACTGCGCGCGGAGGTGATCGACGCCGTCTCCCAGACGGGCGGGCACCTCGGCTCGGGCCTTGGCGTCGTCGAGCTTACAACCGCCATTCATTACGTCTTCAACACGCCGGACGACCGGTTGGTCTGGGATGTCGGCCACCAGTGCTATCCCCACAAGGTCATCACCGGCCGGCGCGACCGCATCCGCACCTTGCGCACAGGCGGCGGGCTTTCGGGATTCACCAAGCGCTCTGAAAGCGAATACGACCCGTTCGGCGCCGCTCATGCGGCGACTTCGATTTCAGCGGCGCTCGGCTTTGCGAGAGCGCGGGACCATCTCGGCAAGAAGAACCACGCGATCGCGGTCATCGGCGACGGCTCGATGTCGGCGGGCATGGCGTATGAAGGGTTGAACAACGCCGGATCGCTCGGCACGAAATTCATCGTCATCTTGAACGACAACGACATGTCGATTGCGCCGCCGGTCGGCGCGATGAGCGCCTATCTCGCGAGAGCCTCGTCCGGCAAGGCGTATCAAAAGGTGCGCCAGCTCGGAAAGCAATTCCTGAAGCGCATCCCGCCTGTGCTTTATGAAAAGCTCGCGCGCGCGGAAGAATTCGGTCGCGGCATGGTGACGGGCGGTACGCTGTTTGAAGAGCTTGGCTTCTATTATGTCGGCCCGATCGACGGGCACAATCTCGACCATTTGATCCCCGTCCTCGAAAATGTCCGCGACATGGAAGACGGGCCGGTGCTCGTTCATGTCGTGACCAAAAAGGGCAAAGGCTACGCGCCGGCGGAAGAATCCGCCGACAAGGGGCACGGCGTCGTCAAGTTCGACGTTCTGTCCGGCAAGCAGCACAAGGCGGCGTCGAACGCGCCCGCCTATCAGAAAGTCTTTGCGCAGGCGCTGATCAAGGAAGCCGAAAAGGACCCGAAGATCGTCGGCATCACGGCGGCGATGCCGTCAGGCACGTCGCTTGATCTCTTTGCGCAGGCGTTCCCCGATCGCTGCTATGATGTCGGCATCGCAGAGCAGCACGCGGTGACGTTCGCTGCTGGTCTCGCCGCCGACGGCATGAAGCCGTTCTGCGCGATCTATTCGACGTTCCTCCAGCGCGGCTATGACAGCGTGCAGCATGACGTCGATCTTCAGAAATTGCCGGTGCGCTTCCCGATGGACCGCGCAGGGCTCGTCGGCGCCGACGGCGCGACGCATGCCGGCGCATTCGACCTCGCCTATCTCGGCTGTCTTCCGAACATGGTCATCATGGCCTGCGCGGATGAGGCAGAACTTGTCCACATGACCGCGACCGCCGCCGCTTACTGCGAAGGCCCGATCGCCTATCGCTATCCGCGCGGCGAAGGCGTCGGCATTGATTTGCCGCAGGTCGGGAAAATTCTCGAGATCGGCAAGGGTCGCATCGTTCGCGAAGGAACGAAAGTCGCGATCTTGTCGCTGGGCACGCGCCTCGCCGAGGCGTTGAAAGCCGCCGATGCGCTTGAGACGCACGGCCTTTCGACGACTGTCGCCGACGCGCGATTTGCAAAGCCCCTTGATCACGACCTGATCAAACAGCTCGCGCGCCATCATGAGGTCGTCGTCACCATCGAGGAAGGATCGCGCGGCGGCTTCGGCGCGTGGGTGCTTCATTACATGTCGGACGAGGGACTTCTCGATAACGGTCTCAAAGTGCGCACGATGACCCTTCCCGATCGATACCAGGACCACAATTCGCCGGCGAAGATGTATGAAGAAGCGCGCCTCAACGCGCCGCACATCGTCGAGATTGTTCTGCGCGCGCTTGGCCGTTCGGCGGAAGTGATCAAGCTTAGGGGGTGAAGGATTCTCCTTACAGGAGAAGTCAATCCCTTAAAAAATACAATCAAATCGCTGCTTGAATCCGCGACGGAAATTTCCATTTGCTGCCTGTAATCGCTGCGCGCGATTTCGCGCGCACGGCTCTTTGACAAGTTAATCTTTCCCTTTCGCTTCGGCGATCCCGTGCTGACGAAAGGCGTTTATGCGCTCCGCTCTAATGCGAGGAACGGCGCCCATTTGCCGTGTTCACGCCAGAGCTGGGACAACGCGCGTCAAACCGACTTCGAGCGCGCGAGCTGCAGTTCGACGCGCTTTATTTCGCGGATGATGCGGTTGGCGTGCACCTGTTCCCATTGCATCAGCTTGATGGCCGTCATCGCCATGAAGAGGAGCCCGGCGAGCGCGCCCCAACGGATCATTTCCTGCAAATCGTCGATGGCGATGAACTGTCGGCCTGCGTAAAGGGCGCCGGCAAACAGGAGGAGCTGGATCACTGCGGTCAGAATATTCCACGGACCGAATTTGCCCGAGAAAAGCCCGGCGATTTCGCCGAACATGCCGCGTTCTCCATATTGCGCGAAGATCGCGCGGTCTTCAGCATCGAGCGTTTCCTCGATCAACCGGTCAAGTTTGTTCATTTTCGGTCTCCATTGTAACGCCAAGCGCGTTTCTCAGCTTATCGCGCGCGGCCATGAGGCGGGTCTTCACCGTGCCCGCAGGAACGCCGAGCGCGGCGGCGATTTCCGCAACGCTCAGATCTTCAAGATAGAAAAGCGCGATCGCGGCGCGCTGTTCCGCAGGCAGCGAGTTCATCGCCGCCCGCAGCGCAGGCGAAGAAGCGCTCGCCTCCATGCCGTCGTTATTTGCTGGATTATCGCGCGGCTCCGCCGCAAAGGCGGCGGAGCCGATGCGCATCCGCTTCGACCGGCGCGTCCAGTCTGCGGCCCTGCGCGTTACGATGCGAAACGCGAAGGCGGGAAAGGCCGCGCAATCATCGAGACGCCGCAGCCCCCGTGCAATATCGACCCAGGCTTCCTGTGCAATGTCGCGCGCATCCTCAACTTCTCCGGTAAGGCGCCAGGCATGCCGGACGAGGCGCCGTTCCCACCGCTTCGCCAATTCGCCGAGAGCCGCACGGTCGCCCGTGCGGGCGGAGGCCGCAAGGTACTCATCGAGTATGCGCTCATCGCGGCGATCCAAGGACGCGGCTCCGTTTCTTTACGCTTTGATGATAAGGTCGTTCGCAACCGAAATCCGGTTCATCGCCGGAGAAAATTTTCCTGGAATCCCATGGCGGCGTTCGATGCGGCGGAACTCGAGAAGCTGAAGGCGGCGGCGGCGCTGTTGCTGGAGGCGGAAGACCGCCTTCCGGTATTGAGAAGCCTCAATTGGGACCGTTCGGTCGGCGACGCCTTCCTGTCTTCGGGCGTATCGGCTTTACCGCAACCTGTTTACCCGAAAATCGACCCGGCTCCGTCGCGCGAGCTGACGCAGAAGGCGCGCGCGCTGATCGCCGGGTCAACGCCCGTCCATCATTGGCTGATGCGGTTCGCCGACATAACGGATGAGACCGCCGCGCTTTTGTCGTCTATCGGGACGCATGACTTCTACGCGCGCTCAGTCGCCCTATACGGCGCGCCATCTTCGCCGATCGCCGACGGCAAGCGCACTGCGCTTGAACTTGCGCGAAGGCTGGATGCGCTTCTCGCCGATCTCGAAGGCGGGATGAAGCTGGAACCTCCGGAAAGGCTGTCGGCGGCCGAAATCAAAGCGCGGCTTGACGCGGCGCTTCCTGCGCATTTCGGGGACGCCGCGCCGCGCATCGACGTGACGATGAATGTCTCCGGCAAGGCCGCCGCAGGACGCGATTACATCAAACTCCGCAAGGATGCGCTTTTCTCCGATCTCGACGCCACGCAGCTTCTGCAGCATGAGGCGTTCGTTCACATCGCAACGGCTAGGAACGGACAGGCGCAGAAGAATTTTCCGCTTCTTGCCGAAAGCTATCCAGGCAACGCGAAAACTCAGGAAGGGCTCGCGGTATTTGCGGAGTTCATTTCAGGCGCGCTTGATCCCCGCCGCTTCCGCCGCCTTGCCGACCGCGTCATTGCGATCGACATGGCCGCAAACGGCGCCGATTTCATCCAGGTCTTCAATTTTTTCCGCGAGCGCGGACGCGCCGATGCGCCGTTCGAAGCGTTCGAAAGCGCGCGCCGCGTCTTTCGCGGCGGGGTTCTTGAAGGCGGCGCGCCTTTCACCAAAGATACGATCTATCTCGGCGGCCTATTGGAAGTGCACAATTTTCTGCGGGCGGCGGTCAGAACCGGCGACGCAGCTTACATTCAACTCCTGTTTGTCGGCAAGGTGGACCTTGCAGATCTTGGCGCAATGAAGATGTTGCGCGACGAGGGGCTGATCGAAGCCCCGCGCTTCATGCCGCCCTGGGCGACTGATTTGCGCTATCTGCTTTCCTATCTTGCCTACTCGACTTTTCTCAATGAAATAAGCCTCAAAGACGTCGTCGCAAAATACGAGCCCTTGTTCGGCTGAGCGCCTAGGCGCACGCACTGGGCGTTCTGTACGGCGCCAAATCGAGAGAGGTGTGAACGCTCCCATGGTGAATCCGCGCAAGACCAAAGAGTTCCAGAACCATCATATGGACTCGACCATCTGGAACGATTTCGCGTTCCGGCCCGATGACGTCATCATTTCAACTTACGCCAAATCCGGCACGACCTGGACGCAGCAGATCGTCGGACAAATCATTTACGGCGGCGATCCCTCAATAAACGTTGCAGAGCTATCGCCCTGGGTCGACCTTCGCGTCCCAACGCGCGAGATCAAGATGGCGGGGCTCGAGGCGCAGACGAAAAGGCGCTTCCTCAAGACGCATCTTCCGCTCGACGCTTTCGTGTTCAGGCCGGAGTTGAAGCACATCTATATCGGCCGCGACGGGCGCGACGTATTGTGGAGCCTTCACAATCATCATCTGAACGCCAACGACCTTTGGTACAGCCTCATCAACGACACGCCGGGCCGCGTCGGACCGCCTGTGCCGAAAGCCGATCCCGACATAAGGCGCTATTTCCTCAGCTGGCTGCGGAACGACGGCGCGCCCTTCTGGTCGATGTGGGATAATGTCCGCACCTGGTGGACGGCGCGGAACCATCCGAACGTTCTCATGCTTCATTACGCGGACATGAAGGAAGATCTCGCCGGAACTGTCCGGAAAATCTCGCAGTTCCTCGATAGCCCACTTGATGACAGCGCGTTCGAACGCGTCGTCGAATACTCGTCCTTCGATTGGATGAAGCGCAACGCCGACAAGGCGGCGCCCCTTTCCGGCGCGATCTTCGAGGGAGGCGGCGCGACCTTCATAAACAAGGGCGTTAACGGGCGCTGGCGTGATGTGCTCTCGAACGAAGAGATCGCGCTTTATGAAGCGACGGCAAAATCCGAGCTTGGCGACGACTGTGCGCGCTGGCTCGCCGAGGGCGGCCCGTTCACACGCTAATCGTCGGCGCGAAAAGTCCACACCGCTTCGAACGGCGCATCGAAAGCGCGCGCAATCCTGAACGCGAGTTCAAGCGAAGGCGCGTATTTTCCCGCCTCGACCGCGATGATCGTCTGACGCGTCGCCCCGACCCGGTCCGCAAGGTCGGCCTGGGTGAGGCCGAGGCGCTGCCGGTGTTCACGGATCTTGTTGAAGACGCGGCCTTTGCCGATCGGCGCCACCTGTCGTCAGCCGCGCGCCGCCTGGGCGCGGTAAAGGACGATCGTGGAAATGCGCTTGACGGCTTCGCCGCCGAAGAGGATCGCAAAAAGCGCAAAGATGAGAGAGGAAAGATTGGTCAGATCGATCTTCGGCAGACCATGTCCTTCGAACACGCCCTCCCAAAGCGCCTGCCAGATGACGACATTGATCGCGATGATCATGAACACCCGTTCGTTGAGACTTGCCCGGGCATCGATCGCGTGGTCGCGCTCATCCTTCTCCACCTTCTTGCCGCCGGCCGAAGACGTCAGGATGGAGGCGATCGCGATCTCCAGGGCGATCGAAGCCGCGATGACCCCGATGTAGATTTCGAACAGGTCCCCCGGCTGCTGATCGACGATTGTCCAACCGGCGAGCATGCGCATCTGGAACCACCAGAACACCGCACAAAGGCCAATGAGGGACGCCCAGGAATATTGTTCCGCGCGACTCACCTTGCTCTCCATCGCATCCAGATGTCTAACATCTTTTACATTGCGTCTTAATGGCACAAATGTCAAACATCATTTACAATGTTAACTTAAATCACGGAAAAACAAGCATTTTTGATCACCGACCGGCCCCTTCAGCCTTGCATTTTCGATCGGCAAGGAGCATGTAAGCTGCCGAAAATCGCCATTCCCTTTGGACATGGCTCGCCCCCGCTGTAGAGTGCGCCAAACGCCCGGCGTTAACTATATCTTAACCGGGCCTTCGGTCGCCGCGCCCAAACAGGCGTCGAGCGCGGGATCGCGAGGGAGAAGCTGATGACCGCCAAAAAGACTGCACCCCGGAAGTCCTCCGAGGCAAAGCCCGCAAAGGCAAAAACAAGCGAACGGAAATCTGTGAAGCCTCAAGTGACCAAGTCTCAGGCGTTGAAATCTGCGGCCGCAAAACCGCCGGCCAAGGCCGCCGCCGCCAAAACGGAGGCCAAGCTGACGGTGAAGGCTGTAAAACAGGCGCCCGTGACCGCAAAGCCCGCCGAAAAGGCGCCGGCGGCGAAAAAGCCAGGCGCTGCTGCGGCTCGCTCCAAACCAGCGCCGATGACATCCTTCGACCCGGATCGTCGCCGGGAGCTGATCGCCGCAGCGGCCGCGCGCCGCCGCAAGACGGC
>JBGSLM010000096.1:0-3992 GCA_041740755.1 Parvularculaceae bacterium
TCTTCCGCGACCAGGACGCGCGGTCTGCCGTCGGCGGCTGCCGTGGGCGGCTGCGCGGCCGCATTCATTGTGGCGGCGACGCGCGCGACGGAGAGCGACGCGTCATCGACGAGAATGCGGGCAAGAATGTCCATCAACTGCGAAGGACGGATCGGTTTTGCCAGCGACGTGACAAATTTCGGCGATCCCGGACCTGTAGGCGTTTGTGCGCTATCGACAGAAGACAGCAGGACGACCGGAATTTGGGCAAATCTTGGATCTTTCTGGATCTGGCTGGTGAGCGTCGCGCCGTCCTGATCGGGCATCTGATAATCCATCAGGATGATATGGAAACGCTCGCCCTTATTGACGGACTCTTCGAGCGCAGCCAACGCAGCAGCGCCGCCGTCGACGATTGTCGATTTGAGGCCCCAGCCTTCGGCCAATTCCGCGATAACGCGGCGGTTGACGGAATTGTCATCGACGGCGAGGAGACGCGCACCTTCGAACGTAGACGCGTTGACGCTTGGCATCCCCTTGATGCGGTCATCGACGGGCATGTTGATCTTGAACCAGAAGCGCGACCCTTTGCCGAGCTCGCTCTCTGCGCCAATTTCGCCGTTCATCAGACCGACAAGGTTTTTGCAGATGGCAAGACCAAGGCCGGTCCCGCCGAAGCGGCGCGTATTCGATCCGTCGGCCTGTTCGAACTTCTCGAACATCCGCGGGATTTCTTCTTTGCGCATGCCGATGCCGGTATCGACGACGCTGACGAGGAATTCAGCCGAATCGCCTGAACGCTCTCCCGTCACGTTGATCATGATGTAGCCGTGCTCGGTGAACTTGACCGCGTTTCCGATCAGGTTGCCGATGACCTGGCGCAGGCGCGCCTCGTCCGCAACAATGCCTTCCGGCATATTCGGCGCATAGCGCACGACAAGCTCGATATCTTTTTCGAGCGCGCGCGCCTGCATCAGCGTCGCGATGTCGTATACCATTTGCCGGAAATTGAAGGCGCGCGGGCTGAGGCTCAGCTTTCCGGCCTCCATTTTTGAAAAATCGAGGATGTCGTTAATGACGGTCATCAACGCGCCGCCCGACGAGACGATGATCGAGGTCAATTCGCGCTGGCGTTGATCGAGATTTGTGTTCAACAGCACTTCCGCCATGCCGAGGACGCCATTCATCGGCGTCCGGATCTCGTGGCTCATCGAAGCTAAAAACTCCGACTTGGCGGCGCTCGCAGCGTCCGCCGCCTGCCGTGCGAGGAGGAGCGGGCGCACGAGCACGCGATGGATGACAAAGCCCAATATCAAGATCGTCAACGCCATGGCGATGAAGGCGGCGATAACTGCGGACCGGCGGAATTCCGCCAGTCCTTCAAACGCCTTCTTCTGATCGACGACGAGCGCGAGACGCCAGTCTATGGTCGGGTTCTCGGAGACTTTTTCGAATGAAACAAAGACCGGCGCATTTGCGGCCAGGCCCTTTTGAACAGCATTGTCCGGTGCAATCGAGGCGCCCGGAAAAATCTCGCTGATGTTTTTTCCGACCAGCGATTTGTCCGGGTGCTGCAGTACTACGCCGTTTTGAGTGGTCAAAAACACATAGCCAAGACCGCCAAGATCCGTTTCCGCCAGTATGCTGCTGAGCTGATCGGTGGTGAAGTCAGCGGCGACGACGCCGGCTAGCCTTCCGCCATGGGTGACGGGTTTTGCGACGGTGATCGTCTCAACCTTGGTGGTGATGTCGAGATAGGGTTCGGTGAGCGTCACGCCGCCTTTGGCGATCGCCGCCAGGTACCAGGGGCGCGTGCGCGGATCGTAATCCGCAGGCAGCGCTTCATCGAGCGGCCATATGTGATAGGCGCCATTCGTTTCGCCGAAATACGTCCAGACGAACGTATTTTGATAGGCGCCTTCCTGCAGATCGCTCAGAATATGCGAATTGTCGTTGTGAGTTGAAAGCTCTTCGGCGAGGCTTGAGATCAGGTGCTCGCGTTCAGCCAGCCATTTATCGACGCCCCAGGCCGTGGTGCGGCCGACAGCCGCCATATAATTCTGGATCTCGGTCTGCCGCAGCTTTCGCGCGGTTTGGTCATAATGAAGCGTAAACGCTGCGAAGATGAGCGTGACGACCCCGACGCCGGCGGCTAGCGCCAATGCCATCAATCTCGCGCCCGAATGAGACGCAAGGTTCGGCGAAGCGATTGAATTACGGCTCATTTTTGCATTCCCATAGTATCCGGAACGGGAATGCTATCACCGCATGGTTAATAACGCGGAAAACCGCCAATCGGGGGGCGGCGCCTACTTCCTGCCGTCGTAATAGATTTTGTAAACCTTGCGAACAAGCAGTCCTGCCGCAATCGAGAAAAGGACGATGAGCGACGCAAGCATGATCAAAAAGGGGCCGCCCGTGAGTTTTTGCCAAATGGCTGCGGACAGGTAGACGGTGCTCTGAAGGACGAAAAGCGGGAATAGCAAAATGCCTATGCAGCAGATGATGTCCGCTGTAAGTCGCAAGGCGCGACGCGATCGGATGCGTTCCGAAAACGAACGGAACAAGGAAATTACGACAAGCGCAATCCCCGAATAGAAGAACGCCGTAAACAGGTTGACGCTCTTGGGATGTACAAACCAGTCTCCGCTCGCGCCTAGCGCGATGGATGCTATGACCGCCCCCGCGATCATCATGCCCCCTAGCGGCGCGGTCGAACTGAGCTTTCCGCCTGATTCGATGCGCAGCTGAATGAGTTTTCCAATCGCGGCGCCGAAAAGGCTGATCGAGCCCATCTGCAACAGGTTCCAGCGACCGACAAGCAATTCTTCCAACAGCGAATTCTTTTCCAAATTCTGCGGCGGCAAGGCTGTGACGATGCCAGCATAGGCGGCATAGAAAACCGCAGAGGCGATCCCCAAGGCGATGACGCTGCCAGCTCCCTTGCCGACGCGGCCGATCCAAAGATGCAAGGTAGCAGTCGCAAATAGAAAATATAGAAACGGACTGTAAAGGCGATTGAGAATTTGCGGCGTCAAAATCGACTCTTTCGCCGCCAGCGCGTCGGCGATTTCAAGAACGCCGCCCACCAGGACGCCGATCGACAGAAGACCGATGGCCATCAAAACATTGCGATCGAAAGATTGACGGCTTTTTTTGTATTGGCGCGCGTGAAAGACGACGAGTCCCATGCCGAACATGAAAGCGAGCGTTGGCGTGCCGAGGCTGAAGAAAAGCGCGAGGAATTCCGCGAGCGGGCTGTCAGCCAACTCGAATTTGCGCAAATAGGGCGGCATCCAGTGCGAGCTGATCATGCACAAGAGCACGACGCCCTTCATGAAGTTCGATGCTTCGCTGAAGACAGCGACCTCTGTTTTCTGCGGCGGATCAAGGTCGCTTGCGGCGCCCGAAGCGCCAGCTGCGGCGGAATATTCCATCGCGAGCTGCCTGATTGATTTTCCGTCGAACACGCCGTGCGCAAGAGCGGGATCGAGCCCGGCGCGCTCAAGATTAAGAGCGACCGTCACTGCAGAAAGCGAGTCTCCTCCGATATCGTAGAAGCTCTCCTCGACGCTTACGTCATTTCGTCCAAGCGCTTCTCGCCAAATTGAAAGTATCTTTCGTTCGAGCGCCTCGTGATTGTCGGCGCCGGCTATCGAGGTCGACTGTCGAGCGATCTCGTGAATCGAAAGCCCGTCGAGCATACCGCGCGCGACACTGGCTGGGACGCCTGCCGCCTCCATCTGGGGAATGAGCGCCTCGGCGGCGTGCAAATCCCCGCCAAGATCAAAGAATCGGTCCGTTGGCGAGATCGCGCGGTCGCCAAGCGCGGCGCGCCAGAGTTGGACCAGCGTCGCTTCAAGACCGCCAGCATGACCCGACCCCTTTGAACGCAGCCGGGTAGAGCTAGTAAAAAGGCTGCATCAAAGGAGGTTTGCGATGTCTGGGAAGCGATATTCGCCGGAAGAAATCATATTGAAGTTGCGCGAGGCGGAAGTGTTGCTGGCCGAGGG